>JAFGJN010000047.1 GCA_016929055.1 Candidatus Zhuqueibacterota bacterium | reverse complement strand
TTCCCTTCCCAAAGTTGTGGTGACTTTGGAATATAATATCATGTCTACTTTTTTTCAATATATGGGTACTCATTTTCCGGATGAACCTCAATTTGGCTTCATAAATTGCCAGAAATAGAAAAATCGCCATCTAAAGCTGGTGATGTATAAAGCCAAAAAAGCACTTCGAAACGCCCGATTTGTTCCGTGCCAGGCTGGACCAAATAAGGAATCACTCTCATCCGATTTTTCATTTGGCAAACAAGATCAACTGGTCTGTTTTTGATCAAGCATTTGGCCAGACCTGTCCTGACAAAACAGGCAGTCCGGGTTGTCCTACGCGATTGATGGTTGGCCTGCAGTATCTGAAATACACCTTGGTTCAGGAAAAGGCGATCGCTTTTCCGACCGATGCAGGGCTTTATTACAAGTTGCATGAGGTGCTCGTACGAGCAGCCAAGTTGCATAATGTTCAACCGCGTCAAAATTATAGCCGTGTTGCCAAGCGGGCATTGTCAAAACAGGGTCATTATTCTCACGCCAAACAATATCGCCGGGCACACAAAGAGACCAAGAGATAAAGGACCATGCTGGGCGGGGTATATCGCGATATCCTTAGACAAATCAATAAGCCAGATGAAGCGCTCACCGAGCTCTTTTAAAGAGCGGAACAGTTTTTGCTGCAAGAAAATAGCGATTCAAACAAGCTCTACAGTGTTCATACCCCTGAGGTAGCGTGTATCGCCAAAGGAAAATTTCACAAACGTTACGAGTTTGGCATTAGAGTCAGCCTCGTGACTACCAGCAGAGATAACTGGATCATTGGTGTTCGGGCTTTTCATGGCAATCCTTACGATGCCATAGCGTATCGGATTGCCTAGCAGAGACCAAAAGACACACCGGCTGGCAGCCCGTCGAGTTCTATGTCGATCGCGGCTATCGCGGTCATTCCGTGGACCCGCAAGAAACCCATGTTCATATCGTCGATTGGAAGCAAATGAAGCGCAAAATGCAAGCGGTCCGATACGGGTTCAAGAAAAGATCGGCCATCGAACTCGTTATTGGCTATGTGAAGACTGGTAATCGGATGTCAAGGAACGATTTGAAGAGCAGGGACAGCGATCAAATCAACGTTGTGCTATGCGCTTGCGGTTACAACTTGAATACAAGAGCGAACGGTTTGCTGATTTATTGTTATCTGTTCGGTCACCATAACCCAGATTCGGTGCGAAGCACCGCATCTTACAGAAAATCAGTTTGATAGCAATACGCTAAGGGGGAAATGCCCGTTTCGCGACAGCATACCGAAGAATCGATAGAATGTTTTTTGATTCGATTAATACCGATTACGGGCATAAATGTAGGGCAAAAATATCCGCAAAAGGCGGTTTTTTTTCTAATTATTTCTGAATGGTACGCTGTTCTTTTCATTCGCTTCGCAAGCAAATCTATACTAAAAAATTCAAAGTGGTGTCACAAGATCTTTATACCAATTTTCTGAATATCCGCCATCAGTCACAGGTGTCCGGTTTCCGAGTACTGGATCAACATAGGAATCGATTATTTATGCCAAACGGAATTTTTAGCAAGCTCAATCGTAATTTTTAAGACAAACCGTTATAAAAGCACTCGGTGAAATAGTTAAAAAATCAAATTGCATGTTGTTTAGTCCTATTAACACTGAAGCAATGACGAAAAGTGCGAGAGGTCAAGATGAATAATTTTCTGAGAACTGTAACAGTTAATCTGGTTTTGCTCATGATGGGCGTTTCGCATGGTCAGGATCGATTCAACCCGCCTTTTCCTCGCACAGCATCGTATTCGTTGGGACAGAACTATTGGCCAACTTACTCGATTGGTACGCGGCTAGAAAAATTGGCAAAATACGATATGGCCTACATTTATGGTTCTATCGATGACAACGGATTGATTAAAGCAAATAAACTTAGGCAATTGAATCCAGATCAGATTCTCATCGCGATGGGCTTAAACGGCGTTTTTTTCAGTGATCCGCCGGGGTATTATTTATACCGTTCTTATCGCGGACATCTTTTACAGGACATCGTTCCCGGTCAGCGCCAGTTTGCAGTTGATGTAACTGATGGAATTGCCTCCGGTCTTAGTGATTATCGATTCTGCTATATCGTCATCAATAAGGATGTGATAAAAGTGGAGTATCTCTTTGAAGGAAACACAATCGTAACGATCGAGGATTCGACCGATTTTTATGGTATCAATGCCAGACACAGCGCCGGTGATTCTGTGCTAAGCGTCATCCGCCTTGCAGGGCCGGGCATTTTTCCAAATTTTAGCCAGTGGAGTCCATCAATCAATAATCAATATGTATGGGATTATTTGGCGGGTAAAAATTTGCTAATCAAGATCGACTGGACCCAAAACATCTGGGATGGATTGTTCCATGATGCCTTCTATCCTAATGTATACTTGAATGAAATTACCATGGATATGAATTTGAACGGTGTCAATGATTATATTGAAATGGGGAGTACGCCTGACAAAGCCGGACAATATTCTATCAATCCGCATCGGCGGATTTATATGGGCTTGTGGCTGGACAAGGAACTCGAACTCATGCAGCAGCAAGCTCCCCAATCAGCCAACATGCTAGGTGTGAATGCCGGTGGAACCTGTGAGTATTTTTATGAGCAAATGAATGGTCATTGTTTTGAAGGATTTTTGCGATGGGCAAATTGGTACTATCTCAAAGATGATTGTATAAAATGGATGCAAGAAAACAAATTGCGAAATCGTCCATCGATGATGTTCATCGAAGATTATATTCCGGAAAAATGGACGGCAGATGGCAAAGATCGCTTTGATAAAATGCTTTTCGGATTGACCACTGCTTTGCTTTTTGATGCCTATTATGGGATGACCTTTGGTGATTGGTACTATATCATGCTCTGGTATGATGAATTTGAAACGGATCTCGGATATGGCATCAGCGATCCTTCTGCTCTATCCAATGGCCTTTGGGTGCGCTATTTTGAGAAAGGAGTTGTCATCTGCAATCCTACAGGTGCACCCCAAACCCTCAACCCAACCGATCTGGATGGGCGAAACTATTTTCGTTTGCGCGGTGGGCAAAATCCGACACTTAACAATGGACAAGCGTTCGAAACATCCATCGAAATCTATGGACAGAATTTTGGCTCAAATGATCTGCGCGGTGGCGGCATCATTATGTTTACCGAGCCGACAACAGCGGTTGCGGATATAATTATCGACAATTTTTATCTGAACGATACATCGCCAGGCAATGCTCCAGTAGAACTGGTTGGCAATTGGGATCGCTATGTTACTGCCGGAGATTTGGATTTTGCGAACAACAATCCCTATTGGTCACAATTTGGCAATAAACAGATCGTGGGAAATTTTGACCAGGCTTACGGTTACCACGCCGTTATAGGTGGTAATGGTGAGGCTACGGCAACATATCGGCCGTCCATCGGCGTGCCTGGTTATTATCAAGTCTCCGAATGGCACGGTTGGCATGGCGATTATCCATCCTCAGCAGACGAAGCGACAAATGTACCCTTTGTTATGGTTGTAAATGGAACCGAACGATTGCGTGGCATGATAGACCAGTCCATCAATCCGGGCAAATGGAATGTGCTTGGTTATGCCTATTTTGACCAGGGACAAGAGAGTTATGTCCGTCTTTCAAATCATGCTAACGGATGGGTTATCGCTGATGCGGTTAGATTCCGATATTTAGGCGAGGATGTTCAACCAGACACCATTCCGCCATCTCCACCTGAGAATGTCCGTGTGAATATCATCCGCTAATGCAGAAATTCCATCCAAGATTCGGTGTGCAGCATCGACTTGAAGATATTATCTATGAGCGTATTTGCGAATTGGGTTTGAGCAGATCATGAGACCTTTTTTAAAAGGTATCTCCACATGAAGCACTGACTGACCGGAATAAAGACAGATCAACAGATTTTATTTGCTATTCAATCCACGAGTTCACCTGCACCATCAGACCATCACCGAAACGAGCTGGCCTGCTTTACAGACCAGCTTGTGGTGTCCTGACGTGGCAGATTTTATTCAAGACATTCAAGCTGGCTGATATCCCAGAGCTGTGGATTTTTTTTCTAAACGTGCCATCAACGATCGTTAACACAAAGCGAAGAATCGCCAATGCTTTTCAACTCCCTGCAATTCGCTTTCTTTTTCTTTGGTATTGTACTGCTCTATTTTATCATTCCTTACCGTTTCAGGTGGCTGCTGTTGCTCGTCGGCAGTTACTTTTTTTATATGTGTTGGAATTGGAAATATATCTCCCTCATCGTTGTCTCAACCCTAATTGATTATTTTGCTGGCAGACGTATGGTTGCTTTGCCAACGCGAAAAAAGCGGTTAAAGTATTTGTTGCTTAGCCTGCTTGCCAATTTGGGTTTGCTTTTTACTTTCAAATACTGGAATTTTTTCTTTGATTCTTTAAACACCGTTTCTTCAGCTTTGAATTTTTCTTTTCAAGTCCCTTATGTCAATGTGCTTTTACCCGTAGGCATCTCTTTCTATACGTTTCAGACCCTGAGCTATTCAATCGATGTTTACCGTGGCGTGATCAAGGAAGAACGACACCTGGGTATTTTTGCACTCTATGTTTCTTTTTTCCCCCAGCTGGTAGCCGGCCCTATCGAAAGAGCTTCACGTCTTTTACCTCAATTGCTGAAAAAAAATGATTTCGATGAGTATCGCACAGTCTCTGGACTCAGGTTGATGCTTTGGGGATTGTTCAAAAAAATCGTTGTTGCCAATCGCTTGGCGATTTATGTAGATGCCGTCTATGCAAACGTGGAATTTCACTCCGCCCTTAGCCTTCTCATTGCCACTTATCTTTTCGCCTTTCAGATCTATTGCGATTTTTCCGGCTATTCGGATATCGCTATCGGCGCAGCGAGAGTGATGGGCTACGATTTGATGAAAAATTTTAATCGACCCTATTTTTCCCGTACCATAAACGAGTTCTGGAGCCGCTGGCACATTTCTCTATCGACCTGGTTTCGCGATTATCTCTATATCCCTCTCGGCGGCAATCGCTCTCGTCGGATCAGAGCGAATTTAAACCTGTTTATCGTTTTTCTGGTCAGTGGGATGTGGCATGGCGCAAATTGGACTTTCTTGATTTGGGGCGCTTTGCATGGCCTCTATGCCGGGACGTCTAAAATGACTTTGGCCTTTCGCAATCGCTTGGTAGAAAAACTGCATGCGCCCAAATCGATAGTGAATGGCGTGCGTATCTTTGTCACTTTTCAATTGGTCTGTTTGGGCTGGGTCTATTTTCGGGCCAGCTCGATTGGAGAAGCCAACTTTATTGTCAAACAGATCCTCAGCTTTGATCCAGGAACTTTGTTTGTCCCAGCTTTAGATCAGTTTATCTATGGCTTGCTGGCCATCTTGATTACTCTGCTTGTCGATTCAGGCCAGGAATGGTTTGGCTTGATGAAAAAATTTGTAAAATGGCCGAGAACCATAAAGTGGATGGTTTATCTGGCCCTGGCTGTGGTGATGATACTGATAGGTGTGTTTGATGAAAGCCAGTTCATCTATTTCCAGTTTTAAAGGTCGATTTTTGGCCAAGGTCTCCTTGTTTTTAGCCCTATTTATGCTGGTCGATTATGGCTTAGGGTCGCTCGTCGAGGTTATCTATCTGAATACTCCCAACGGCCCCAATTGGAGCAAAGAAAAATGGCTGCTCGAAGAACCGTATGATATCGTTGTTTTTGGAAGTTCCCGCGCCCTCCGCCATTATGTCCCAAAGATTATCGCTGAAAAAACCGGCAGATCGGTATTTAATGCAGGGCAGAATGGGCAGTATTTGCTCTATGCCTATGGGCTGGAACAATTGTTGTTGGATCGATTGAGTCCAGAGATCATCGTTCTTGACATTTTGCCGAGTTTTGTTGTTCGGCTTGAAAACAGCGATATCGAGTTTGAGCGTCTCTCCCGACTCGCGCCTTTTATCGATAACCGGGAGATTCGCCATCTTTTAACACGAGGAGATTTCTTTGAAGGGCTGAAATACCAATCCCGTCTCTATCGCTACAACGCAAAAATTCTCAGCATTCTCAAGAATACTTTTTCCACGCCCCCCCAATCTGATCATGGCTTTGATAATCTTGGGGATGTAAGATTTCACGATCGCAATCCGTTCATCATTGACACCATTCAGAACGTTGAGATAGACTCTTTCAAGGTGGGGATTTTACAGAAATTTGTTACCAGCGCGCAACAGAAGGGGGTATTGGTGGTAGCGTGCTTTTCTCCTGTTTCCGAACCTTTATCGCCAAATACAATAAAAGCATTGGACTATTATCGCGATTTTTTTGCTCAACACAATGTTCCACTCTTAAATTTTTCTGGCCCTGAATATGAAGACAGAGAAATTTATATAGATCTCATCCATATGGATGAGATCGGTGCCACAAAATTTTCCTGCCAATTTGCAAAAAAACTGCGAACTCTTGCCCAATTTCAATAACATAGTTATCTTGAGTCGGTTTTTGTTAAGTTCGGGTTCGGTGTGAAGCACCGAATAGCTCTGTTCCTCAATCCGGCTGTACTGCTCTTTGCTGGTTTTACAAAAACCGCCATAGCAATGGATCAGATGCTGCCCTTGTCCGGAATATGTTGCGTCACCTCCGCCAGTAATTCCAGTATCGCAAAAACTTGTATTGCGCGACTTACCTTCCCCTAGCCAGTCATCCTCGGACCGCGGAAACCGCACAGATTTGCTTTAGCCAGCCTGGCAGATCACCTCTGCCAATCTTTCGTAACCTTGATCATTCGTGCCAGCGAAAAGGGACACTGCAAAATATACGAAACCAACCGTTGCATACCTTCTTCATCCTCAGACCTAATCTGTACCGAGATGTCGATGTTGAATCCCAAGTGCGGCCAATTCCGCATCGATCATACCACCTCCTCATCGATCTTTTCCTCACGCAGCAGCAGATCAAACACGCGCTCCGGCTATATCTCTGTACATCGCTCCATATCCACCTCGGTGATCCGGATAAAAATCCCTCCCGCTTGAACAATCCCTCGCTCATGATCGCACGCACAGGGCTGTGCCAGCCGATCAGGTCGCCAAAATCCATATTTCGGCTGGAACCGCTCTGTAGAAAAACGCTCAAACTCGACAAAATGGGCACGCACCTGTCTGAAAAATGACAAAGCCTCCGGATTGTGAGGCCGGTACAATTTTGCCGCAGGAGCACATATGCCATACCTTAAACATCAATAAATTTCTAAATTACGAGCATCGTGTATGCCACAAAATTACTGAAAACGCGTCAAGGGTCAAAATCGCCACTGCGGTTACAAATGACTTGCTCGCGAATCCGCAAAAAGTTATATTTAGGCAAAGTGGTGAAATCGCCCAACCACCGGCTGGTGCAAATGGCCGCTGGTTTTGAGCGTCCTGGGCAATAAAGGGGTGGGCTTGTAGGTGTACGGCGTACAAAATTCAAGTTTTCCGCGGCCACTGTACAGCCGGACGTAAGGCCATCGAAGGATCGAGAATCATGGACCTGTACAAGTTCTACGACATCACTCACCGCGAACATGTGATATGCAATCCACGAGCGAGGAGTAACTGGCGCGTCTGGTGAAACTTTTGCGCCTCCCGAATGACTCGCAGGTGGTTGACATTGCCTGTGGTAAAGGCGAGTTCCTGATTCGCTTGGCGGAAGCCTTTGGCGCTCGTGGCATGGGCATCGATATCTCTCCTTTCCACATCGCCGATGCGAAGAAAAAGCTCGAGGTGCGGGCACCGAATGCCGGCATCACCTTCACTCAGATGAATGGTGCGGATTTCAAGCCGGACTTCCGCATAGCTTGGATCTGGCGTCATGTATCGGTGCCAGTTGGATCTTTGGCGGACAGGTGAATACACTCAAAGCGCTGATCAATATGGCAAAGCCCGGCGGCTGGGTGATCGTGGGAGAACCATACTGGCGACAAAAGCCGTCAGGGGATTAACTGGAGGCATTGGAATGCGCGCGCGTGGACTTGAAGCCACGCCTCGAATGCAAAAGCCGGAGAGCGGCGAGGACTGGAGCTCGTTCACAACATCCCGCAACAATCCCATTCAAATTAATTCATTGGATTGCAGGGTCGGAGCAAATGATCTTGATGATAAACAATCGGATCGCCATTAAAATCACCCCAAAACAGGCCGTGGAGCGCATTTTTGAACCCTGAAAACGCATGCTGAGCAAACTCGCCAACAAACCGCGGCGGTTTGTCACGCTCCATTGCAGATCAACTTGAACCTGTCCCCTCTCCTGTCGTTTTCTTGAAAACAGCAGCGGCCGTCATCGCTCGACAGGAGAATCGAACGAGGCGAACGCTTGAGCCAAGCCTGTTATCTTTCCCTGGAATCCAGGTGAGTGCGCTTGGCATGGGCTGCTGGGCAATCGGCGGTCCATTCTGGGCAGGAGAAACACCTCTTGGCTGGGGCGAAGTGGATGACAAAGAGTCTATCCGCGCTATCCATACCGCCCTCGACCGAGGCATTAATTTCTTCGACACAGCGAATATTTATGGTGCAGAGCACAGTGAACGGATGCTCAGCCGCGCGCTTGCCGGCCACCGATCGCAGGTTGTAATTGCTACAAAGTTTAATGGCTTGTTTGACGAAACCTCGCGTCAGGTAACAGGAGCAGATTCATCACCGGACGGCATTCGCAAGGCTTGTGAAGAGTCCTTGCCTCGCCTGAATACGGACTATATTGATTTGTATCAGTTTCACGACAATGGCTTCCCGGTGGAAAAAGCCTTACCGGTGCGTGAGACACTTGAAGCGCTTGTAAAAGCCGGCAAAATCCGCACCTATGGTTGGAGCACCGATTTTCCTGACCGGGCGGAGTTCTTTGCCCAGGGACCTGGATGTACTGCCATCCAATTGCAGCTCAACGTGCTGGATGACAATCCGGCCGTGATTTCCATCTGCGAAAAGCACAACCTGGCTGCCATCAACCGTGGCCCGCTGGCGATGGGGCTGCTGACAAACAAATATAGTTCCGAGACAAAGGCTTCTGCCGACGATGTGCGTGGTGAAAAAAGCCCGGAATGGATGAAGTATTTCGTGGATGGCCGGCCCAACCCGGAATGGTTGGCAAAACGCGATGCAATCCGCGAAATCCTTGCCTGCGGCGGGAGGACGGTGGCACAAGGCGCGCTGGCCTGGCTGTGGGCGCGTAGCCCTCAGACTATCCCGATACCTGGCTTTCGCACAGTTGAACAGGTAAAGGAAAACGCCAAGGCAATGGAGTTTGGCCCGCTAAAGCCGGAACAGATGTGCGAAATTTCTGGGCTATTGGATAGAGAGTAAAGTTGCGGGGCCGCGTGTGAAAGGGCATTCGGGTTTCGTAAAGATCGCCCAATCGAGTCAGAACGAATTTCTGCCTCGCCCCCACCCCTTCTCGGACATGCGAGTTCCTGCCTGCGACAGGCAGGTGCATTCAGCGACTAAAAGAATTCATCGGGCCCTGGGCAGATCGTGACGAGCAGCAAACCCCAATCCCTCTACCCGGGGTCAACAGCGGTCGCTTACTCCCAGCCGAGTGGCTTGTGCCGAATCCCTGGTGATAGTGTCTCTTTACGTCTGCTGACATTTTTTTAAAACTGGGGTCAGCCTCATGCAAAGCGAGCGGATTTTACGTCCTGTGATTGACATGCGGGGTCGGGCACGCCGTCCATGTGTATGGGGTGGGATTCCGGGTGCGAAATCATGGAACCTGGACATTTCTAATAAATAAATTGGGGGGGGTAATAAAGGGTGTTTTAAGAAGGTGTGAATTTTGAAGAAAAAAAAAGCCCCGCTTAAAAAGAGGTGACGGATGGCAGAAACATTTTTCGTTTTAACTAAAACGAAAACCTTTTTTCAAAGCAGGGCTTTTAGATCAGGGATCACCCGAACCTGCAGGTTCAGGTGATCCCTGAAGGTCGATTACTTGATCAGCATCATCTTTTTGATGAATATTTGATTGCCCGCATTCAGCTGATAGAAATAAAGTCCGCTGGGCAAATCCATCGCATTCCAGGTCACTTTGTGTTGTCCCGCAGTCTGCACACCATTGACCAGGGTTTCGATCTCTTGGCCAATCTGGTTATAGACAACGAGTTTAACCTGAGCGGTTGTGGGAAGCGCGTAGCTAAGGGTTGTCACCGGGTTAAAAGGATTCGGATAGTTTTGAGCAAGGATAAACGCATCCGGGATAACCTCAGTGTCGACAAACCGGTCTTCGACAGCTGTCCCCTCACCCGTGATTCCCATACTGTACAAGGCTGTCCACTTGTCTGTCCATAATGCGGCTGAATTCGGATCAAAAGCGCCTTTGTAGGTTGCCTGGGTGAAAAACGGATTGGCCGGCAAGTTGGTGGTTGCTGCAGCCGGACCCTGGGTGCTCGGCCGAGGATCCAGGCCGCCCTGACTGTCGCGTCCGATGCCACCGAGAATCGGATCTTCTATGGTGTTGCCGCTAAAG
>JAFGJN010000342.1 GCA_016929055.1 Candidatus Zhuqueibacterota bacterium | reverse complement strand
TTCCCGCTTTGGCACGACTGTGCTCCTGCCAAACGGAAAATGGGCCCTGGCCGCCGCTGACGGGGACGGCAGCGGCGGTGTTTTTGTTCCCGATTACGTCGCTTGCCGCGCCGCTGCCGGCGAGGCGGGGTATTTGCCGACAGACTTTAACCTCGACGGCCGAGTCGATTCGGCGGATCTTTTTTTCTATTTTTCCAATCAAGGCAATTTTACCGCCCGCCCCTGAATCGCAATTTTTTCCTCGATCCGGAACCGAAGAATCGGCACGGGCGTAGAACCTACAGGGTGTCAAAAGATCTGCGCTTTTCCATCGAATTCTCCGCGATTCCGCACGCCAATCACCTACAAGGGACAGACTATCGGCATTCCGCCTGAACGATTGCTGCACAGATGACACCGTCGGCACGCAAACCAAACAGGAGGATGAACCATGTCTCAATCCTATTCCGAACTGGTTGTCAGCGCTCCATTTTTGCTTTGCAAGGGGTTTCTGATGGGATTTATGCACGGGTGCGACAAGCCGTTTGACTATTTTTTCCCGCGAAAAAAGGGGGTGCGCAAAGAGTCTCTCGGCGAATTCATTCGGGAAACTCTGGACTTCGATGTCCATACCCATCTCTGTTTGCCCCAATCCGTCCTCGATTCTTTTCGCAAAGCGGTCAAAAGCGCCGAACCGATAATCGACATGAAAATCGAGTCCGAAAAGGAAATCGGGCAAAGTGACTTTTCTTTCAGCTTTCAAATCCACAACGAAGACCAGGCTCAAGCCTGTCGAAAGCTGATCGGTTCAGCAAAGGGTAAAATCACGCTTGAAAACTATCATCCCAGCGAAATCCGCCGCGAGAATCTGGTCGCTGTTCAAGAATATGCGCCGATTCATCCCTATATTTTCGAGGGGCACGGCACGGCACGCGGAGCGTTCGCAGAAGTGATGCATTTCTATCTTTCGATCAAAAAGAGCGATCTGGCCGATTCTATTCTGATGAGCGAACTGCATTACGAACTGGGCGACGGGGAATAAGAGAGTGCATTGTGTTTGTGTCCAGCGGGAGCAATGCAAACGATTCTACCTGAATGATGCGCTTGCATTCCTGGTCGTAGAGTTGTAAATTTACGAATGGTTCAAGATTATTCTTTGCGATGTTTTTCTGGGAACGCGGTGGTTGTCTCTGTTGACGATTTTGTTGTATGTAAAATCTTGAAGTCAAACCGATCCTGAATTGAGAACGATTCAAGCGAGATGCGAACGGATGGCAAAATCTCTGGTTATTGTGGAATCTCCGGCCAAGGCCAAAACGATCAACAAATATCTCGGCAGCGATTATATCGTCAGATCGAGTATGGGCCACATTCGTGACTTACCCACTTCAGCGGCCGGACGCGAGCGCAACGCGGCAGAGCGGTTGCCCCGGGATCTATCCGCTGAGGAAAAAGAAGCGGCCCGTAAGGCGCGCGACTATCGTCGTCTCGTCAACGCCATGGCTGTCGACCCGGAGAACGGCTGGAAGGCGGTCTATTCCATCCTTCCCGGCAAAACCAAAGTCTTAAAAGAGCTCAAAAATTACGCCCGGGATGCGCAGACCATCTATCTGGCCACGGATTTGGACCGCGAAGGGGAGGCGATCGCCTGGCATCTGCGCGAAGCGATCGGCGGTGATCCCGAACGCTATCGCCGGGTGACGTTCAGCGAAATCACCAAGCGCGCCATTCAGGAGGCTTTTGCCCATCCGGGCGAGCTGAACATGGCGCGTGTGCATGCCCAGCAGACGCGGCGTTTTCTCGACCGGGTTGTCGGTTTCATGCTCAGCCCGCTGCTGTGGAAAAAAGTGGCGCGCGGTCTGTCGGCCGGCCGGGTGCAGTCGGTGGCTGTCCGCCTGGTCGTCGAGCGCGAGCGCGAAATCGATGCCTTTGTGCCGGAGGAATACTGGAAAATCGCTGCCCAATTGCGTTCCGCAGCCGGTGATTTTACCGCCCAGGTCGCCAAACAGAACGGCCGGACTTTTCGTCCCGCCGGCCAGGACGAGGCGAAGGCGGCACTGGCGCTGTTGCGTCGGGCGACCTATCGGCTGACCGATCGCGAGGATCGTCCCACCAAACAACGTCCCTTTCCGCCTTTTATCACCACAACCATGCAACAAGCGGCTGCGGTGCGTTTGGGATTCAGCGTCAAAAAGACGATGCTGATGGCCCAGCGCCTCTATGAAGCGGGCCATATCACCTATATGCGAACCGATTCGACTCACCTCAGCCCGATTGCGGTGGAGTCCTGCCGGCGGTTCGTCAAGACCACCTATGGCGATCGCTATTGCCCCGCGACGCCGCCGGTCTATTCCAGCCGCAAAGGCGCCCAGGAAGCGCACGAAGCCATTCGGCCGACCGATGTTGACAAGACACCCGATAAAATGAGCGCTCTGGAGCGCGACGAAGCGCGGCTCTATGAGCTGATCTGGCGGCGGTTTGTGGCGTCGCAGATGGCGCCGGCCGAATTCGACACCACCGCGCTGCGCATTCAGGCAGGCGATTTCGAGTTGCGCGCCAACGGGCGGGTGATGCGCTTTGACGGCTGGACCCGCGTCCTGCCCATGCAGACCAAATCAGAGGATGAGGTACAGCTTCCGAATGTTCAGCCGGGCGAGGAACTCGAGCTGATCGAGTTGCTTCCGTCACAGCACTTTACCAAACCGCCGGCGCGCTATACCGAGGCCTCGCTGGTCAAGGAACTGGAACGGCTGGGAATCGGCCGGCCTTCGACCTATGCGCCGATTATTTCCACCATTCAGGAACGCGGCTATGTGGAATTGATCAAAAAACGCTTTTACGCGCAAAAGATCGGCGATATCGTCACCGATCGGCTGGTGCGCAATTTTACCGATCTCATGGATTACGGTTTTACAGCCGGCATGGAGCAGGATCTCGATAAAATCGCTGCCGGCGAGAGCGAGTGGCGCCGGGTTTTGGATGAGTTTTACCGCGATTTTCGTCGCAAGCTCGATCGCGCGGATGAAACGATGCAGGAAAACGATCCGGTGCCGGTCGGCCTGGCCTGCCCTTCCTGCGGTCGGGACATGCAGATTCGCACCGCGCGCACCGGCGTCTTTCTCGGCTGCAGCGGCTATCAGTTGCCTGCGGCTGAACGCTGTACAAAAACCATCAATCTGATTCCGGGCGAGGAGAGCGAGGCGATCGGGAAAGAGGAAGAAGCGGAAGCTCGTGCTCTGTTGAACCGTCGGCGCTGTTCGATCTGCACCACGGCCATGGACGCCTATCTGATCGATGAGACGAAAAAACTGCACGTCTGCGGCAAGAGTCCGGATTGTCCCGGTTTCGAGATCGAGACCGGCCGGTTCAAGCTCAAGGGCTATGACGGTCCGGTTATCGTCTGCGACAAATGCGGTGCCGAAATGCAGTTGAAAAGCGGCCGATTCGGCAAATATTTCGGCTGTACGGGCTATCCCGACTGCAAAAATACCCGCAAATTGATGCGAACCGGTCAGCCCGCCCCGCCCAAAATGGATCCGGTTCCCATGCCGGAACTGAAATGCCAAAAGTCGGATGCCCATTTTGTCCTGCGCGACGGCGCCGCCGGACTGTTTTTGGCGGCGCACACTTTTCCCAGATCCCGGGAGACGCGCAGCGTTCGAGTCAGCGAACTCTATGCGCATCGCGATCAGATCGATGAAAAATATCGATTCATTGTCGAGGGGCCGCAACAGGATCCCGACGGCAACGATACGGTCGTTCGATTCAAGCGCAAAGAAAAAATTCACGTGCTGAGCGGCTGGCAGAATGACCAACCCAGCAAATGGGAAGCGCGCCACAGCGACGGCAAATGGGAGTGGAACAAAGCGCGCAGCCGATAAAATGTAATGAATCTTGACCAACACCCTTCATCCCCACACTCGGGTTGGGGATTCAGGTGAACACGGATCGGATTTGTCCTTGCAGACGCTTTATATCGGAACCTATACCAGCGGCTCTGCCCGCGGTATCTATCGGGCAGAATGGGATAATGAATCAGGACGATTGTCCCTGCTCGGTTACACCCCCTGCGAAAATCCTTCCTATCTGGCGACGAGTCCGCAATCGCCGCACCTCTATGCCGTAAATGAAAACGACGGCGCAACCGGCGTCAATGGACAGGTGAGCGCCTTTGTCATCTCTGCCGACGGC
>JAFGJN010000341.1 GCA_016929055.1 Candidatus Zhuqueibacterota bacterium | reverse complement strand
CTATGCCTGCACCGCAGAGGATGTCGCGCTCAAGAACCTGAAAAAGAGCATCCCGGCCAGCCGTGCCGGCGTAACGAACAATCCCTATTGCGAGTGGATTGGCGCAAGCATTCGTGCCGACCCCTGGGGATACATGGCGCCCGGATGGCCCGAACGCGCGGCGGCGATGGCCTATCGAGACGCTTACATCAGTCACCGCCGACAGGGTATCTATGGCGAGATGTTCTTTGCCTCCGCCATAGCTGCTGCCTTTGTCGAAGACGATCCGGTTCAGGCTTTGCGAATCGGTCTGTCGGAAATCCCAAAGAATTGCGCCTTTGCCAAGGCCGTTCGTTGGGCTCTGCGCGTTTCACCCGACATCACCGACTATCGGCAGGCGCGAATTGCCATGGACGAAAAGTTCAAGGGGATGCACCCTGCCCATACGATCAACAACGCCTGCCTCACGGTCTGGGGAATCACCATTGGCGGCAAGGACTTGACACGGGTCATCGGCGAGACGGTTGCCATGGGAATGGACAACGACTGCACAGCTGCCACGGCCGGCAGCATCGTCGGAGCCGTCATCGGCAAGAAGAACATTCCGAAGCACTGGTACCAGAACTTTTACAACACGATCCACTCGTATCTGATCGGCAAGAAACGCTTTTCCATTGCCAGCGTGCTTGGCCGGTTCGAAAAACAGGCAAAAATTATCCACAGCCAATAACCGGAGCGAACACGACTGGGTCAAGGCTGCCGCGGACGACAACCTTGATCGAGCGGTTGATTCGAGATCTTAACAGAGCAGCGAAAGGACGGCGATCATGCACAAAGTTGAAACTCTGACCTACCCCATCGAAACGCTCAAATCTTTTTCTTCACGAGTCTTTCAATACTTTGGTGTCGACCCGAGCGACGCCGATCTGGCCGCCGAAGTGTTGGCCGCAGCGGATCTGCGCGACATCGAATCGCACGGTGTGGCGCGGTTGCACACCTATTTCGACATGCTGACGCTGGGCCGCATCAATCCCAAACCCGAGATCAAAATCGTCCGCGAAACGGCAAGCACCGCCGTTGTGGACGGGGGCAACGGGCTGGGACTGGTCGTCGGACCCAAAGCCAACCGCATCGCCATGGAAAAGGCCCTCTCCTGCGGTTCCGGTTGGGTCAGCGTTTGCAACACCAACCATTTCGGCATTGCCGGCTATTATGTGCTGCAAGCCCTCAAACACGATCTGATCGGTTGGGCCATGACCAATTCCACCAAGCTGGTGGCGCCTCTGTGGGGAGGAGAGCGTCGCCTAGGCACCAATCCCATCGCCATCGCTTTTCCTGGGCTTGAAGAAGAACCCATCGTCGTCGATATGGCCACCACCGCCGCGGCCTACGGCAAAGTGGAAATGGCCCGGCGCAAGGGTGACCCTCTGCCCGAGGGCTGGGCCATCGATGCTGGCGGCCAGCCGACCACCGATCCGGAAAAAATGGTGCAGGGTGGAGCCTTGTTGCCGTTGGGGTCGACGCGCGAGCGCGGCGGACACAAGGGCTATTGTCTGGCGACGATGGTGGATGTGCTCTGCTGTGTCTTGAGCGGGGCCAATTGGGGACCGTTTGCGCCGCCTTTTGCTCTGCGCCAGGAGATGCCCGAGCGCAGCGTGGGCAAAGGCATCGGCCATTTCTTTGGCGCCTTGCGCATCGATGGATTTATCGATCCGGATGAATTCAAACGCCAGATCGACGATTATGTGCGAACCATGCGCGCCACCAAACCCGCCCCGGGAACCGATGGTCCTCTGGTGCCGGGGGATCCGGAAGCGGCTGCGGAAAAAATTCGCGCTGTCCACGGCATTCCACTGATTCTGCCGGTGGTGGAGGAGCTGCGCGATATTTCGAGAAAAACCGATATTCCGTTCGATTAAACTCGGTTGGTGACGGGAATATTGATCTCTTTATGTTGTCTAAAGGATAAAAGCGGAAAGGGATTACAAAGGTTGACGGACACCGAACTCGTTAAACAGGCCATGGAAGGAAACGAGCGGGCATTTGCCGATCTGGTGCGGCGCCACGAATCGCGAGTGGCGGCAACGGTTTACGGCATGCTGGGTGACTGTCCCGAAGCCGAAGATATCGGTCAGGAGACCTTTATCCGCTTTTATCGCGCTTTACCCCGGTTCCGCGGCGAGTCGACTGTTGCCACCTATCTGACCCGTATCGCTATCAATCTTTCACTCAACGAGCTGAAACGGCGCAAACGCCGTCGGCTACTGGGGCTGCACTCGATAGACGAGAGTGAGGCGCCGACGGTCAGAATCGAGAATCCGGAATGGCGCGAGGTCTTGCAGCGGGCGCTGCAGCGGCTGGATCCGCTTTTCCGTACCGTGGTGGTGTTGCGCTGGATCGAGGGCTATTCCACCCGCGAAACCGCCGAGATCCTCGATGTGCCCGAAGGAACGGTTTTGTCGCGCCTCGCTCGGGCGCAGAAAAAACTGCAGCACATGCTCGCTCCCTATCACGAGGCGGGCATCGCTGCCCGGCCGATTCACTCGCCGGACACGGATGTACAACCCCGTCCGGTCGGTTGACCCCGGACAGGTGATGACGTTTACAAATGATTTTCCGATCTCTTTTCGGACGACCTTATAGAGGGGTATATCATGATCAATCGACTGTTTCATCGATCTCGACCGCATCGAGAAACAACAGCAAAGAACTGGCAAGATGAACAGCTGCCCGATGCACTTGAGCACGCCCTGGCAGGTCTGCGCCGCGATCGGTTTTCTCCCTTTTTCGCCGAGCGCGTGGTGGCGAGAATCCGCCGCGAAGCGGCGCAACAACCTGCCGAGCTCGTCTTTTTCCTCTCCCTCACCCGCGCTTTTCGCCGTGTGGCCCTGGCCGGGACGGCGATCGCCGTGCTGGTGATCGGCATCAATTTTATGGTGGATAAAAGCGAGGTCGACTATTTGACAACCTCTGCGGTTTCACTGGAGGAAGCCATTCTTCCCGCTTTTGCTCCGTCTTTGGAGGAGATTTTATGAATTCGCTGCAATTCAAATCCCTGTCGATCCTCCTGGTCACCCTGCTCATCGGCGGTGTGATCGGATTTTTCACCGGCCGTCTCTTCTGGGCAACGTCTCCTGAACAACAGAAAATCGGCCGCCTGGGTGATGCCGGAGCATTTATGCGCATGAGCGAGGCGCTCGTCGATCCCACGGATGCGCAGCGGGATACGATCCGCGCCATCAGCAAACGCTATTTCAGCCAGCTGCAGGAAACGTCCTTGCGCCATCGGACCGAATTGCGCGCGATTGTCGACAGCATGCGCACCGAAATGGAACCCGTTCTGACTCCCGAACAGTTGGAAAAGATCAAACACCATCGGGAACAGTTTAAACGGGAACGGATGGATCGCCACCATCCGGAAGGCGGCCAGCCACCGTGGATGAGAGAACGCGGTGAACCACCTCTTTTCCCTCCGCCACCACCTCCTGGTGAGTGAGAGGTACTCTCGCGTTGTCTGTCGCTTTTCCGCTTTCACCGATCGATCAGAAAACTATTTATGCGCCCGTCTTGCGGGCGTTTTTTTATCTCTGCAAAAGCGGGCAAGAAAAACAGAAATTGCGGGAATGACAAAGGTCAAACCTCTGTCAAAGGGACAGAACGGCGCAGGCGACGCGGCGCCCGGGTCTGGAGCCGTTCAACGGGCTGTTGGCTGAAATCAGGCAGCTGCAGCCTACTGATGCAAATTGAATCAGCGCTTTTCACATGTACCGAATGAATAACTCGTGGAGTGAACCATGAAACTAAAAAAGTTTTTTCTTTTGGGGATTTCTCTGATTCTCTGCAGTGCTTCTGTTTTGCCGGCGCAGCCGGGTGATCGCGGCGGCCGACAGCGTCCGGGTTGGCGCGATGGTAACGCGCCGGCACCTCTGATGGAACTCTTGACAGATGACCAGCGTGCTGAACTGCGGGATTTGATCGCTTCGCTGCGCGCGGAAAACGCGGCGCCGGAAGAGATCCGCGCGGCAGTGGATGAACTGCTGGCGAGCTGGGGAATCGAGCGGCCGGAACACCCGGGCAGGGGCAACCGTATGCCGTTTATGGCGCAGTTGACCGAGGGGCAGCGTGCCGAACTGCGCGACCTGGTCAGTTCACTGCGCGCCGACGGCGCGACGCCGGAAGAGATTCATGCGGCGGTTGAGGAATTGTTTGCGGGCTGGGGTATCGAGCGTCCCGAGATGCCTCGCCATGGCGGCCGCATGCCGTTTATGGCGCAGCTGAGCGAGGAGCAGCGCACCGAGGTTCGCGATTTGGTCGCGTCCCTGCGCGCTGAAAATGCGACGCCGGAAGAGATCCGCGCAGCGGTGGACGAGCTGCTGGCGAGCTGGGGAATCGAGCGGCCGGAACACCCGGGCAGGGGCGGCCGCATGCCGTTTATGGCGCAGCTGAGCGAGGAGCAGCGCACCGAGGTTCGCGATTTGGTCGCATCCCTGCGCGCCGAAAATGCGACGCCGGAAGAGATCCGCGCAGCGGTGGATGAGCTGTTGTCGAGTTGGGGCATCGAGCGTCCCGGACGTCCGGAACGACCCGGTTCACCGGATGACGATTCGGGAGAGGAAGGAAAAGAGGAACCGGTCGGATTGAGGCTGCGGAATTTTCCCAATCCCTTCAACCCCACCACCACGATCTCTTATACGCTGGAACAGGCCGCGCCAACGACAGTGAAAATCTATGACATTCAGGGACGTCTGATCCGCGCATTGGTCGACGACTTGCAGGCAGCCGGAACCCATCAGGTGCAATGGGATGGCCTGGACCGGAACGGCCAGGCGGTGCCGTCCGGTACCTATCTCTGCCGCATCGAAAGCGCCGGTGCCACCCTTTCCCGCCGCATGCAGTTGCTCAAATAGAAGCCAAAGCGGGCCGAATCTTTTGCATTCGGCCCGCATGTCTATTCCACGATCCACACCTGGGCATCACGTCCGGCGATCGATGTTTGCAGGGTCAGGCTCTTGTCTCTTGCGGTCAAACTCTGGTTCCGGCCGCCGACCAGCTCTTGCAATCGATAGTTTCTGTCGTGATCGACCTCTGTTACCACGCTCACCTCTTGCTCCTCTTGACCAAAGTTTAAGATGAACAAAATTCGCCTCTGTGATGTTTGCCGCATTCGCACCTCAATGGGCGAGTCGGCTATGCCGTCGTGCGATGTGGTCAGCGGCCGCTCGATTTCTGTCCAGCCCACCAGATTTTCCAAAAATCGGTTGTTGCTTTCCGCCGCTTGCAGGTGATTGGCCATGCCGAGAAAACTCCCCACTGTCACGCCTTTGCCTTTGCCGTAGGGAGATACCGTCAAGGCGGCTGTGCCGTCGGCAAAAGTCGCCAGAACCGTTCCCGGTCGATCGGCCAGCAATTCGAGCGATTCGGCGAAATTGGCGCCGTAAAGCGTGTCGGCCTGGCTCAGCCCCGCGGCCAGAGGATGGGATGTGTCGGCGATGCTCATGGCGATACGTTCGCCCATGCGCACCGAGGTTTCGCGCACACCGAAAACCTGATCCAGCCCCATGCCGGGTATAGCCGGGGCAGCGAATCCGCGCTCGTCATTCCAGGCGAGGCGCGCTTCGGACAGAACGCAACCCCCGTCGGCGATAAACCGTTTCAATCCATCCGCCGCCTGTTGGGTGAACATCAGAGGATAGGGGACAATGATCAGCTTGTAGGGCAGGGGTTCATTCAATTCCAGATCGCGGCGATGGATGAAATCCATGGGAATGTTGCGCTCGGTCAGGAAACGATAATAGCCGAGCAGCGACTGCAGATGCATGTCGCCGGTGACGGTGCGCTGTTCACCGCCGACCATCTGGGCCAGCGGATTATAGACCACAGCGACCTGTGCCGCAACGTCCCGGGATTCGAGAAGCAGTTCCATATTGTCGGTTACGGTACGAGCGGTTTTACCAGCCGCAATCGCGCGCTCGGTGAGGCTGCCGTCGAGGTTGATCAGCCCATAGCCGCCGGACTCGTAACCCGAGGACATTGGGTAATAAGCATAGATGTTGATCGCCTTGGCGCCTTTGGCGATGGCCGACCACATCCACAGCCGGTGATCGCCTGGGGTGATCGGGTTGCCGATATTGAGGCCATAGGTGCCTTTGCCGGCCTGAAGCTCGCCGACATAGAATCCGCCGTTGCGTTTGTTGGCGCTGCGGGAAAAATCGACCGCCACCTGAAATTTCCAGGTCTCCCAGTGGCTGCGGGGATGGTTGTGTTTGGGATAGAGCGAAGTACCATAATAGTCGATTTGTTCAGCCATGAGAAAATCGTCTGTGGCGCCGGCGCCCACATAAGGCGAGTAAAAGATCGACGGAACCGCCGCGTGCGAGGTGACCACGTGGCTCGGATCCGCTTTGCGGATCGCCTCATAGCGCAGGCGCAGATCTTTGGCCAGCTTGGCATAGATAAAGTTTTTCCAGTCGATAAAATCGGTATAGCTGAGGATGGTGCCGAAACGCGGCGCGCTCACCTCGCTCCAGTCGGTGAAATTGCGGTACCAGGCCCGGTTGAGCGCTTCCAGAGTGCCGTATTTTTTCAACAACCACAGCTGAAATGCCTTCATGGTATGCGGACAGTAGCAGAACGTCGCGTTGGGGACGTAATTGATATAGGCCCAGTTGATGATATGCGGCTCGCTCCACAGATCCCAGCCGTAAAAATTGGGATAGCGCACCGCCACTCGAGCGGTTTCGGTGAAAAAATTCATCACCGCCTCGCGAACACCGGGATGATCGGTGCAGCAGCCGGGTGCCGATTGCGGTACCACTTTGTCGCCGCTCTGCGCCTCAAAGAGGCCATCCGGGAAGCGTCTGGCCACCCAATCCGGTGCCGAATCGATGTACATCTGAATGATCACCCGCAAATTGTGTTCCTGAGCGAGTTCGCACAACAGTTCGAGGTTGTCGTAGCGATACTCCCCGGGCTGAGGTTCGCAGTGCGCCCACTCGACCCAGGTGCGCACGGTGTTGAATCCCAGGGACTTGATCTGCGCCAGATCCCGACTCCACTCTCGCCGCGAAGCGGGGGTGATCGTCGACAGCATCGGTGCGCGAGCCTGACCGCCGCTGTACCAGGCGGAGACCGGCAAAAAGTCCGGATTGCGTTGCCAGCTATCCTGAGCTGGAAGGTCGCCGGATGTCAAAAACAGGAGCGAAAAAAGAACGAAAACGGTTTTTTGCACCATGATGGTCTCCTGTTGAGAGGGGCAAAAAAATGCCAAACAGATCTGTTGTCGAAGCGGAAGGTATAGTCTGTAAACCAATAAAGTCAAGATACGTTCTCTAGCAGGACATTATTCAATGGTAGCGATTTTGTATGATTTATGCAAAAAAAATCCTTCGCTCTTGCCTCGACTAAAACCCTTTTAAGATCGGGTTACTCTACTACACAGCATCAACCTACTGCACTGTCTTGTGGTAACCGTTTTGCCAAACAACCCAGCTGAGGGAATAGATGTCGACGCGATTTCGGTTCATATTTAAAAGTCGGTTACCCAGCAATGGAAAACCCATGCACACATCCCAACAAAAATCAGTTCGTTTGTTTCATCGAGCGAAAATTCTGGCATTGATCACGATTGGATACAATATCGTCGAGGGGCTGATCTCGGTGTGGCTGGGACTGGCCGATGAAACAGTGGCGTTGTTCGGATTTGGTCTGGACTCTTTTGTCGAAGTTATTTCCGGGATCGGCATCTATCACATGATCGTCCGCACCGAGGGAAACGGCGCCGGGCAACGGGACGCTTTTGAACAGCGCGCACTGCGGATTACCGGTTTTGCTTTCTATCTGCTTGCAGCCGGTCTGGTTGTGACGGCTGGCATCAGTGCAGTCGAGGGACATCGGCCAATCACCGCGTTATGGGGCGTGGTAATTGCCTTGTTGTCGATTCTGACCATGGGGGTGTTGATCCATATGAAATTAAAAGTCGGACGAGCTTTGCAATCTGATGCGATTATCGCCGACGCTCATTGTACGCGCGCCTGCCTTTTGCTCTCTTTTGCTCTGTTGATTTCCGGACTCGGATATGAGCTGACGGGAATCGCGGGATTCGACAGTGCCGGCTCTGTTGCGATCGCTTTTCTGTCGCTGCGCGAGGGACGAGAGGCCTTTGCCAAAGCCCGGAATCTGGGTTGCGGTTGTAGCCCTGGCCAGAATTGATCCATTTTCCAACTCACCTCTCCATTCACCCAAATCAAGAAACCCTTCTTTCAAACGACGTTTCGAGTAAAATTCCGATTCTCCAGTTGTCATTTTCTGAAAGATTTTTTACATTGGTGCATTGACTGAAAACAGATGATACATCGCTTTCGATAATTCACTCGCGGGCAATCATTCTTGAGGAGAGGCGCAAAATGAAACGAGAACGGGTTCGTTCGTTAGCGTGGGCGGCGATCGTGCCGGCTCTGATGATGGTGGTCGGCTGTGCCGGAATTGCCCGGCATATGCAGTCGAGTTCTCACAAAAAGATCGATGAACCGCCGTTTTTTCGCGATTTTGCCAAAAACACGCCGGCACAGGGTTCAGGCTTTCAGCTTTTGCCTGTAAAAGCCGGCACGGACAAGATGTGGTTTTCGCCGTCCCTGGAACCGCTGCAGAGCGCTATGAACGATTATCTGGCGGAACAAGCGTGGGTTCCGGTTCGCACCGGCCTCTCCTGGGTTGACAAAGAATCCCCTCGGGTGCAATTCGGCGATGCCGAACTGGTCCTGTCGTCCTCCAATGACGACGAGAAATCCTCCGTCGAAATCCCCATGGTTCTGCACGTCACCCAGCCGTCCAGAAGCTGGAGCGAAATCTGGCTGGAAAATGGCGAGGGACAGAGCGATTATACACTGCTCCTGTGGCTCGAGCTTTCGGCTTACAAAGTGAATCAAAAAGACTGGAAGGGGAGCAAAGAGATCCGTCTCGGCACCGGCTATCGCATGGCTGTGCCATGGCTGACATCGCTGGACGATCCGGTACCGGTGATTCACCTAACCGGCGTACTGCTCGACCGTGAGGGCAAGGTGGTGCGCGCCGGCGCCGAAGGTTTTTTTACCAAACGCACTTCATTTCTGCGCTCAGTGGTCGGCTTTTCAGAATGGGTCACCGCTGCCGATGTGGCAAAGGTTCTGACCGAACACGTGCGTGAAGATCTGCCCGGTTCGCCTCTGGCCTGGCAGGTGGCACTGCAGAACGTTGTCGCCCATCTGCTCGGTCGAGATGATCTGGTGCGCAAATGATTTAAAATGGATTGAACCACTGCTGTCCAAAACAGATTCCCGGATTCTGTGTTAACAGAATCCAATGGAAATTATCTTTATAATTTTATTCACACCTGTCCAAAACAGGTTTTAGTAGTATGATTAGTCAACTGATAAATAGAAGGTTAGGTCAAATGGCAAAATAACGAATCTGATCTGTAATTCATGAAAACCTCTATTGTTTTTACATCAGATAGGTTGTGTGGTGTCCCCGTTTGGGACACCAGTGGGATTGAACGGATTGTCAGTACCGTCGTGCTGAAAAGCGGTCGATCCGCAAACAACTCTGGACAACATGCCCCTGAAGGCTGGGGCACGTTCATCGAAATCGAAACATACGTAACTGAAAAGGTCAAGAGTGAAAAAGAACGTTGCAGCGACGTGGGGAATCGCACTCGTGTTGGCCGTTGTGACCGTCAGCGGTTATGCTGAGCAAGAAAAGAAGAGCAGTCTGACGGCCTTGCCTTATGCATTCTATACACCGGAAACCGATTTTGCCGTCGGTTTCGGGGCGGTCTATGCGGCGCGCAGCGCATCGCAATCGCTGCAGTCCCGGCCTTCAAGCCACCTGATCGCTGCCACCTATACTTTGAAGCATCAGATCGTGGTCAACTATTTGCCCGAGATCTATCTGCGCGACGAATCGATCATTATCAACGGCTTGTATGGTTTCTTTCGCTTTCCGGACAAGTTTTGGGGCATCGGCAACCGCACCGACAATTCGGCGCAAGAGAACTATGAATCCGATTGTCTTCGTTTCGAGACGGGGGTGCAAAAACGAATCGCGCCCGGCTGGTATGTGGGTGTGACCCAGCGTTTCGAACGCCTCTCCATACGCGAAACCCAGGCGGGCGGCTTGCTGGCCTCGGGTGCTATTCCCGGCGGCCAGGGGGGCCAGGCCTGCGGATTCGGGCTGGTGCTCAACCGGGATACGCGCAACCATCTCTATTACCCGACCGCCGGTCGCTATATTCAGCTCTTTTCCACCTGGTTCGAACCCGAATGGGGAAGCGATTTCCGCTTTCACAAAGTGATAGTGGATTGGCGCAGTTACCGGTCGATTTCCAAACGTCTGGTTCTCGCCTCTCAGGTCTATTCGGTTTTTACTGACGGAACCCCACCCTTTCAGATGCAGGCCTTGCTGGGCGGCTCCACCAGCATGCGCGGTTATTATGCCGGACGCTTTCGCGATAAAAACCTGATCGCCGCTCAGGTGGAAGCCCGACTGCCCTTGTTCTGGCGTCTCGGAGTCGTGGCGTTCGCCGGAGCCGGTCAGGTGGCTCCGGAATTCTCCGCTTTCAGCGCTGCAGGTATCAAATGGAGCGGCGGCATGGGATTCCGTCTGCTTTTCGACCGGCAAGAAACAATCAACGCCCGTCTCGATATCGGGCTGAGCGAAGAGGGGGAGTTGGCGGTCTATGCCGTCATTCTCGAAGCGTTCTGAAACCGAACGCGCAATGGCGGCAAACAATCCACAACCAATCGATGGCTTGGCCTGTTTGTTTGCAGGAAAGGAAAACGATGCTGGAATTGATCGATGTCCAGGTGGGTTTCGACGGCACCCAGCCGGGAAGGACGACAGCGGTCGAGTGCCATGAGGTGCTCGACTATTGCAACGACATGCGTCTTGCCGCTGCCCTTGTGCGTACGGAACCGGTTGAGGCCGATCCGGATGTTCTCTTTTCCAACCGCCGCCTCTTTGATGCCTGCACCGGCCAGGAACGGCTCATCCCTTGCCCCGTTGTTCTGCCCAATAGCGGCAAAGAGCTGGCGACTGAGAACGAACAGATCGACCAGGCGATAGCCAATGGTGCCGCCGCGGTGACCATTCGGCCGGTTATCGATTACTGGGTCGTCCTTCCCTGGATCAGCGACGCGCTTTTTCGTGCTTTGGTCGATCGCAATCTGCCAGTGTGGATCTCTTCCCATCACTGCCCACCGCCGCAGATTGCCGAGATCGCCGCAGCGTTTCCGGATTTGCGCATCATCCTCGCACAGGTCGGCTATCGGGAACAACGCATCCTTTTGCCGCTCCTCAAGCGATTTCCACAAGTCTATCTCTCCATCGGCAACAACTATTGCCTGCATCAGGGCCTGGAACAGTTGGTCAAAGAGGTGGAATGTCGGCAGCTGCTCTTTGGCAGCGGCTTTCCCGAGTCGGAACCCATGGCGGCAGTTATGATGCTCCTCAACAGCGATTTGTCACTCGAGCAAAAGCAATGCATCGGCTTTGGGAATTTCAACCAGCTGCGGGAGGAGATCCGATGAAATCCCTTTTTGAACGCTCCCGACTCGGCGAATCGCTGGAGATCGATATCGTCGATATGCACGGCCATATCGGCCGTTACGGCTTTGCCATCCCCGATCTCTCGGTCCAATCCATAGTCCGTTCCATGGATGTGCTGGGCATCGATTCCATCTATTGCAGCACCATGCGTTGCATGACCCGCCATACCGAAGCGGGCAATGAGGAGATCTATCGCTCCATGCAGGCTTTTCCCCGACGTATTTGTGGTTATGTTTCGCTCTATCCGGATAATCCGCAAACGGTGCAAAAATCGGTTAAACAGTGGCTGGGGCGCGGGTTTACCGGCATCAAGCTGCACGACAGCAATGGATTGCCCTATGCCCATTCGGCCTATGAACCGGCCTATGAGATTGCCGATGAGCGCCAATTGCCGGTGTTGCTGCACACCTGGGGAGAGGAACGCCAGATGCGCGATGTGGAACAGTTGGCGGCGCGTTATCCCCGCATTTCGTTTCTGCTGGCGCATGCGGGCAGCAATCGTATCGACGAATACATTCGACTCGCCCGCGCTTTCGAGCGCGTCTATCTCGAACTCGCTTACAGCCAGGCTCGTCGGGGATTGATTGAACACCTGGTTGCCGAAGCAGGTGTCGCCAAAGTCGTTTGGGGATCGGACTGCTATTTCATCAACCAGGCGCAGCAGCTGGGGCGCGTCACAGGCGCCGATCTTTCGGACGACGACAAACGCCGAATCCTCGGCGGTAATGCGCGGGAAATATTGAGCCGTTGCCAATCCTAGCTCCTGGTTCAAGCTCGTACAATCAATCGCTATCGCGACGGAAATACCAATGAAGATCTTGTTGATGACATTTAAAACATCCTTGACATGGACTGCCATTTGCGGGTGGGCTCTGCTTCTCGCCGGGTTTTTGAGCGCTTCAGTGGCTTCAGTTCGTGTGACGGAGGACTCTATGTCGTGGCCTTCGATGCACTCTTTTCTCGACTCTTTGACAGCGACGGCGATGATCGAGGATGCTTCCCTTCGCCGCCAAAGGCTCGATTTGCTGTGGCAAACCCTTCAGACAGAGCAGCGCATTCCTTTTTCGGTTGGCGATTCGGTCGCTTTCCTCTACCGCGGTCAGGCCGACTCGGTGCACTGGAACGGCGATTTCAACCGCTGGGGCGGCGATCGCACCTGGAACAATCGCGGTGGGCGGGTCGGTTTGAGCGACGTCTGGTTGTTGCTCGCTTCGTTTCCCGCTGACGCGCGTCTGGACTATAAAATCGTTCTCAACGGCAATCAATGGATTCTCGACCCGGCCAATGCGTTTGTCCAGTGGGGCGGATATGGTCCCAATTCCGAGCTGCGCATGCCCCTTTGGGTCTATCCTCGGGAGACGAACCGGCAGGACGGCATCCCCCAGGGGGTTCTTTCATCGATTCTAAATCTGGACAGCAGCTTTCTGGGTTATCGGGTCAATATCCGCGTTTACACGCCGGCCAATGTACCCGATTCGCAGGATTTGCCGGTTCTCTATGTCACAGACGGTCACGAGTATGCGGATTCGCGCCTGGGCAGTTTGCCCATTGTCTTGGACAACCTGATCGGCACCGGCCGGATCGAGCCGGTGCGCGCCGTCTTTATCGATCCGCGCAATCCGGCCAATCCCGGCCAAAACCGGCGCATGCAGGAATACAATCTCAATCCCCGTTTTGCCGATTTTGTCGCTCTCGAACTCGTCGCATACATCGACTCGACTTACCATACCCGCGCAACGGCGGAGAATCGCGCCGTTCTCGGCACCTCCATGGGCGGTCTTTTTGCCGCCTATCTCGGGGTACGGCATCCCGATCGCTTTCATCTGCTCGGGATTCAATCGCCGGCTTTTGCCTATAACCATCAGATCTATGCGCTCTATGCCGGCGGCGATCAGCTGCCGCTGAAAATCCACATGACCACCGGCGTGATCAACGACACTCGGGACGCCGCTCGAGAGATGAAACGCATTCTCGAAAACAAGGGGTACGCCTTTGCCTATCGCGAGGTCAACGAGAGCCACTCGTGGGGCAACTGGCGCGCCCTGTTGGATGAGATGCTGCTCCATTTCTGGGGCAGCGAAAGCGCTGTCGGAAATGCTGCGGATTTCGAGAACAGCCGTCCGGCGACTTTTCACCTTCGGGGCAACTATCCCAATCCATTCAATCACCAGACCGTCATTGAATTTTCTGTGCACCAGGGACAAAGCCTGCGCCTCGAACTCTATGATCTCCTGGGCCGGCGGGTGCAAACTGTTTTTCATCAGCGCCATTTTTCGCCCGGCCTCTATCGCACACCTGTCGATGCAGAGGGATTGGCCGGCGGCATCTATCTCTATGCGCTCAGTGGAGCAGCGGAACGGCGAATCGGGCGTCTGGCTTTGATCAGATAAAGAGGGCAAGAGAACCCCGAATACTTTGGATTTTACTATGAGCGAATCGACCGGCGCAATGGGTTTAACCCTGATCGGAACCGGCGCGGTGCGCGTCAATTCGCGCCGCGGCGGACCGGCAACGGTTGTGCAGGTCGGTGGCAAAACCTGGCTTTTTGATTGCGGACGTAACGCTGTGCATCAGCTCGATCGGTTTGGTTTTCCCGTCGAATCGATCGGAACGGTCTTTATCAGCCATCTGCATTTTGACCACGTTTGCGATCTGGCACATCTTATCCTTCTTGGGTGGAACAACAGTCGCCAACAGGAGCTGCAGCTCATCGGTCCGGTTGGATTGGCAGATATGCTTCGGCATCAGGTGGACGAAGGTTATGCCCACGATATCGCCAGCCGGCTGGCACACGGCAAAAGCGATGCCGGTTTGCGCCGACAGGTGCGGGAATTTTCCCGTGCCGGTATCTGTCTGCAGACATCAGACACCCAGGTGAGTGTTTTGCCGACCCCGCATGCCGGTTTGGTCAATCTCAACTATCGTATCGATCGAGGGAACAAGCGCCTGGTGATCACCAGCGATACGACACCGGTTCCCGAATTGATCGATTTCTGTCGCCATGCGGATCTTTTGGTTTGCGAATGTTCGGGGACAGCCGAGTTTCTCGCCCGGCAGCCCTGGGGTTCCTGGCACATGAATCCCGATACAGTGGCCAATCTGGCACAAGAAGCGCAGGTCAAGCGTGTCATCATAAAACATCTGGTCATCGAGAATTTCGATCCGGATCCGGATGTGGCCGAAAAAATGGCTGACCGGATTCGTCAAGGCTTTGACGGTGACGTTCGAGTCGGAGAGGACGGCATGGCCCTATCACTCGTCGCCTGAAGGCGATCGAGCGTTTCAGGCGCAAGAGGAGGATTATGAAAAAGAGAGCAGGCAAACAGCAACCGTTTCGACTCTTGACAGTCTGGCAACTTTGTTTCGGATTGTGTCTGGCAGGACTGTTCCTTCCGGCTGCCGAGGCGGGGGAACAGGCATGGCTTGAGCGCTTGATGCCGCTGCCGCAGGAAATTCGCGTCGAGGACGGCGTTTGGGTCGATGCAAGCCAAGTCGATCTGCGCCTGCCCGAACCGATTACCGCACGTGACAGCGCCCTGGCCGAACTGTTGGCGCCGCTGGCGCCGGGCGGCGATCTGCCCATTCGATTCCATCTCGTAAAAGAAACCTCGATCAAAGTGCAGCAGGCCTGGAGCCAGGCCATGGAGGGCGTCGCTTTCCCTGATCAGGCCTATTGCATCGAATCCAATCTGACGGAGGGTCGTGTCAACGGCCTGCAGATTACCGCACTTACGCGGGAAGGGTTGTGGTATGGCGCTCAGACCTTGCGCCGGCTATTGCAATTGGAGGATGTAAAAGACAATCGGCTTCACATCCCCTGCGTCTGGATACGAGATTGGCCGGATATCGAATGGCGAGGGCAGTGGGGCTGGAGTTTTATCGACGACCTGGACTGGATGTCGGCGCATAAATTCAACATCATCGAGATGCATTCCAACCTCGGATTCGCCGCTGATGGTACACCGACCGCCTCATTTGACAAGTCATTTCAGGCTGCCTGCAATCGCCGCAATATTCGCGTGGTACCGGTGGTGCGCCATCTGGAGCAGCTGGCCAAAACCGGTTTGTTCCGCCATCATCCGGATGTGGCATCGACGCCGGAGCCCGGCAAACCGCTGCCCAACGATTATCAGCCGGGTGTCTGTTTCTCCCGGCCCAAGACTGTCGATCTGCTCGCCGGCTGGATCGAGCAGCTTCTTGACCAGCCCGGCATCGACGAGGTCAACGTCTGGTTGGCGGAAACAGAAGCCGGATGTTATTGCGATCTGTGTCGCGATCAGGATCCTTTTGTGCTCGAGGCCAAAAGCGTGTGCAAGGCTTTTGAAATGGCGCGCCGCGGCCGTAAAAATGTCTCTTTGAATATCCTGCTTTCCCAGGCCAGCTATCCCCACAATGCCGCCATTTTGCAGGCGATCGATCCGGGAACTCATGTGACGTTTTATCACGGACAGCTCACCTATGACAGTTCCAGCCGTCCGATGATCGATTCGCTGCTGACCGGGTTCAGCCACAGCGGTGGTTGGTTGGGTGTTTACCCCCAGCTCACCGCTTCCTGGCGAACCGTCTTTCCCTTCAGCGCACCGCAGCTGATCCGTGCCCGCATGCAGGAATTTGTGCAAAAGGGTCTGCGCAGTTTTCGCGGCTATGCCACACCGCGTAACGAGTACTATCGGCCCACCGTGGCAGCCGCAGCCGAGTGGGGGTGGAACAGCGACGGCCGCAGCATCGCCGATTTTTCCCGTGCCTTTGGCCGTCAGCAAGGCCTGACGGACGTTCAGGCATACAGCGATTGGGTAGAGATCATCGGCCCGGTCGCCTGGAAGCTGGCCGGAAGCCGCACGGTCGAGGGTCTGATCTTTGCCGCCGGCGGACAGGTGTTTGTCGATGGCATCATTCTGCAGGGAGCGGTTGCCGAAAAGCTGCAGAATCTCGAGTACGGGGGCTGGTTGCTGAGCGAGTTTCATTCCGCCGAAGAAGTGGCACAGGCGCTCGCCGATGCTGAAAAAGCTGCGGCTCTGGCAGCGCTCAAAGGCACGCCGGCCATGCAGAACGAAAGCGAAGCCGTGGTCGCTCTTCTCAATCTGTTACGCGACTTGAAAACACTCTCCGAAATCGGATCCGCCGGTCTTGCCGATTCCGAAATAGACCGCTTGTTGCGCGCGATCGATTTGTCGGCGTTCAGAATCGCCAAGGCTGTTTCCCGATGGGGCCAGATTGTACATCCGGTTTCCCGATCCGAGATGCATGAACGCTTTCGCGACAGTGTCGATTTTTCTGCCCATATGGCAGAGGTCGTGCGTGCTGATGTGCTGACCAGGCAGTTGCCGGATGAATGGGCCGCCTATCGTTCTCAGCCGTTGGGCTCATGGGACAACCGTTTGTTTGCCGCGCAAGCCGATACCGTTCTGATTCTGGAAATCGATCCACTGAAGCTGTCGCCGGGTTCTTTTGATGTCATCTGCCGATATGACAGCGGCATGTCGGGTGTCGATTTTCAGGCCGCTGAACTGTTGCGCGGTGCACGTCTGGTCGATTCTGTGCCTGTCGATCGGGATCAATTCTCCTTTCGCCTCAACCGCTACAACCGGGTAAAAAACTTTTGGCTCGAACTGCCGGCCGAAGCGATAACCGACAGCGAACAGCTCTGGTTGCGTATTCACCTGACCGGTCCGGCTTTGGATCTGCCGGCCGACAGGCGCACGACTTTTGGCCGCTTTT
>JAFGJN010000340.1 GCA_016929055.1 Candidatus Zhuqueibacterota bacterium | reverse complement strand
CCGTCAAACACCAGCCGTGCCATTTGACTTTACCGGTGCCACTGGGGTTGCGGGACATCCGAATATCAATGTCGATGCCGCCAAGAATTTCTCGCCGGCATTCGGCAACAAACTGAGCCCTATAGATCTGCTGACCATTCGCAATGTTGAGGGTGTTGAAGTGATCTATAACTTTGTTTCCGCTACCGGAAATGCCGATTTCCAGGATCAACCAGTGGCTGCAAAGGTTTTGACGGATACTTTTAACACTGTCATCATGGGCTTTCCCTTTTATTTTATCGGCAACGATGAAGCGCTGGAAGCTGCGAGAAAGATTTTTACAGATTTTGGCGTACTGTAACAAGCAATCGATCCGAATGAGAACGGCGAGCTGCATTTTTGTGGCTCGTCGTGTTCTATCACAAAAGTGGTCGGTGTCCGGTTACTGGACACCCCTGGCTTGCCCTAGCTTTTGATAAATATCTTGTATTTAATCGAATGGTTTTTTATAATTATTTACCCGTATTTCTATGAGCGGAAGTAACAATCAGGAGGGAGGTGACGCCCGAACCCGCCCGAGCGAGAGGCGCTCCATGGGTGCAAAAGTTTTGAAGGCAAGGATTTCGTGATTTGTTTCAATTCCGCGTTGGGTGATACCGCGAGACAAGTGAATAGATCACGCAATCAATCGCGCATACGTCAACCTTTAATTCGGAGGAAGGGTTATGAAAAAAGTTACGCTGATGTTGCTGGCCTTGATCATGATCGCCGGTGTTGCATTTGCAGCGAACACCAAGGTCCAGCACGACCGAGTTATTCCCTATCAGGACATCCAGAGCATGCCGCCGCAAGTCGATCCGTCGTCCATACAAAAGGTTTCTGTCTCGCCGGGTATTTCCATTGCTGGTGACAGGTCTGCTACCTATGATGACTGGCAGTCCAACGGCGGCGATGAGAAACGCCTGTGGTTGATGCCTGATGGTACCGTTCATGCCAGTTTCCAGGGCGATACCGATGAGTCCGGTGCTGGTGCAACCGGTGGCCGAGGTACCTATTACGCTTATTCCGATGATTCAGGTGCAAGCTGGACTTATATCGGCCGTGTACAGCCACGTCGTTCCGGTTACCATGGTATGGACGTGACAAGTGACGGTCGTGCCGTTGTCGCAGCCCACACCATTCCGACCGGCTCGACCATCGGACCGGCTGTCTATGTCGATGCTCTGGCTGGTTTTGGTATTTTCACCGAATACAATTCTCCCCGCGGCGCCAATGATTGGACCTGGCCTCAGGTCTCCGTCCCAACTGACGACTATGTTTTTTATACCGGATATAGCGGCGTTGATGGCGACACCGACATGTGGAATTGGTGCAATCCCAATACATCCGAATTCGGTGAAGTGCAGAATCTGTTTCCTGAAATCGATAATGAAATCCGCGCCACGACCGTGCGCAGCGAAGGCGGCAAAGTCACCACCATGATTATCAACGGTCTGGATATTGCCAAAGTCGATCGTTGGGGCGAAAACAATATCGTCGCCATGACTTCAACAGATTTTGGTCGTACTTTTGGTGATCCCTACATGATCACCAACTTTTCCGCCGATACCTCGGAGGAAGTTCTGCCCGGAATGTGGCTGGGTATTAGCGCCCTGTATGTCGGGGAAGACTTGCATGTGGTCTGGACCATGGTCGATGACATCGCTCCAAACGAAGACGGCATAAGCTATTTCTTCGATAGTCTTCGCATCATGCACTGGGCCGAGACTGTAAACGGCGGCGAGCCGACTGTAGCTGTGCGCTGGGATTCTCTGCATTTTGCTGGTGATCTGGGTGCGGATGGCGACTGCGGTGGCAACCACCTGCGCATCGGCTATCCCAAACTCGGCATCGATGAGAACGGTACGCTGATCTGTGCATTCGTCGGTTTCAGCGGCGATTCCACCCAGCTCGACCCCAATACCAATATCGCTTATGGTGATATCTGGGCTGTCGCCTCTGCCGACAATGGTCTGCAGTGGGGCGAACCGGTCAATCTGACCAACAGCGTGGATATGGATGACCGCTATCCCTATCTGTCCAATTGGAACGAAGCCGGTAAACTCAATGTCATGTTCCAGAGCGATGAAATCGCTGGTGCTTTTACCTTCAGCGACAACGCCCCGGTCAGCCATCCGGATCAGCTGTTCCTGAAAACCGATATCCCCTCTACTGAACCCTATAATCCGACAGCAGTGGAGCAGATTTCTTCAGTACCGGAAAAATTCAACTTGGAACAGAATTATCCAAATCCGTTCAACCCGACGACCACAATCGCTTTTTCGTTGGAAAAGAACACCCAGGTTAAGCTGACGATATACAATATGCTCGGCGAGATGGTTGCTGTTTTGGCCGACGGTTATCTGACGGCTGGCACGCATGAAGCCACCTGGAATGCTGCTAACCAGTCCACCGGTCTCTATTTCTATCGCCTGGAAGCTGGCAACACGATTCTGACACGAAAGATGACCCTGTTGAAATAAAGTCTGTTTTTAAAATCGAATCGAAAAGAGAGGGAATCCAGGTATTCCCTCTCTTTTTTATTTAAATAAGCAAATGATACTCTTATGAAAAACCGCACCCTTTTTATCCTTGTTACCTGTATTGGTACTCCGGTTTTTTTGCTTGCCCTTTGCGAATGTATCCTGTTTATTGCAGGATTTCGATCTACTTTTGCTACAGAAGATCCCTTTCTGGGTTTTCAGCACAGCCTTTCCCTTTACGAACGCTTCGCTCATGAAGCGGAATCCGATATTTACCGCACACGGCCAAGTAAATTGACCTGGTTCAATCCACAGCAGTTTTCAATGCCCAAACCGGACAACACCTATCGGATTTTTTGTTTTGGGGGTTCCACAACCTATGGCCGTCCCTATACCTGGGAGACCTCCTTCCCCAATTGGCTCGAAATCACTTTGCAAAAAAGCGATGCGAGAACCCGATACGAGGTAATCAACTCTGGCGGCGTTTCTTATGCCAGCTATCGCATCGTGAATTTGATGCAGGAAATAATCGATTACGATCCGGATTGTTTTATCGTCTACAGCGGGCATAACGAATTTCTCGAAGACCGCACCTATGCGGATATCAAGGGTGAATCGGCGGTCACTGTCAAAGTCCGCAGCGTTTTGAATCGGTTGCGCACCTATTCCCTGATTCGGCGGGGTTGGCTCAGGATCAATAAAGAAAAAACCGGATCTGAATCAAATAAACACCAAATGAGCGGAGAAGTAAAAACCATTCTCGATCAATCGTTTGGTTTGGAGCGTTATCATCGAGATACCCGGCGGATGACCCAAATCGAAAACCATTTTCAGCTCAATCTCGAGCGTATGGTTGATTTGGCAAAGATGAATCATATTCAGATAATTTTTGTCGTCCCGCCATCAAATGTTAAAGATTTTTCCCCATTTAAATCGGAATTTTCATATCAACTGACACCGAAAGAACAACAACGATTTCATCTTTTGATGCAGGGTGCCGATCGATCTTTTCAGGAACAGGAATTCGAGGCCGCTGCCCAGGCGTGGAACAAGGCCCTGTCAATCGATTCTGTTTACGCGGATGTCTTTTATCGACTGGGAAAAGTCCACATGGAGATTGGACAGCCGGAAAAAGCTTACATGGCTTTTCAATCTGCATGTGATGAGGATGCTGCTCCCTTGCGGGCGACTCGCACGATTCAGTCTATTGTGCGCAAAGTCTGCGCAAAGGTTCAGGTGCCGCTTGTCGATTGGGTCGTTCAACTGGAAAACGATTGCCTTTTCAGATACGGGCATGCGAATCTGGGGAATGAATATTTTCTCGATCATGCACACCCAGTGATTGACGTGCATCAATCCCTGGCCCTCACCCTGGCTGATACTCTGATGGCCCGTCATATCGTTCCTGCTGTTGAAAGAGCGAATGAAAGGATAGTGTCCGACGCCTTTGATTCTGTTCTTGCGAATATGGACAGTGTTTATTTTCGAATTCGCGATCTCAATCTGGCCAAAGTGCTCGAATGGGCTGGCAAATCCAAAGAAGCAGAACCATTCATCCGTCGTGCTGCCGAATCTCTTTCCGATCATCCGGAAGCTCAGTTGATGCGCGCTCAGCTGGCTCAGAAAGAAGGAGATTGGGAGCTGACCCAAAAGCTCTACGAGCGAGCGCTTTCTCTCGATTCGAATATGGTGCCCGCATTGATCGGTCTCGGTCTGATTTGGGAGAAGCAAAACAACTTGACGAAAGCAGAAAGCTTTTATCGGCAGGCTTTGGAGCTGAATCCGGAATCGGAACAGGCAGCCTATAATCTCGGGGTGGTTTCATATCAAACCGGACGTATCGATCGGGCCCGCTCCTACTATCTACAGGTGCTCGGCCTCAATCCCTATCACGTGCAGGCCTTGAACAATCTCGGGGTGATCGATATGAATATGAATCAGCTGGATTCTGCTGAATCCTGTTTTAACAGGATTTTAGAGCTTGAGCCATTGTATTATAAAGCACATAACAATCTCGCCCTCATATGGTTACAGCGCCAACAGCCGCAAAAATCGATTGAGGAGTTTAATCGGACTCTTACAATCGATCCGAATAATCGATATGCCCTGGATTGGCTGCAACGCCTAACAGACACACCTCAGCCTCCAGACTCAAAAGAGAGGAGAAAATGATGAAACGCCCCTCCATTTTCGCTGAATATCTGCACTTTCTACACACTGAAAAAAAATACTGGATGGTTCCGGTTTTTATTGTTATTTTTCTCATCGGATTACTGGTGGTTTTATTTGAAACGTCGGTTTTGGCTCCATTTATTTATGCAATATTTTAATTTTGGATTGCTGCGATGGAAAACCCGGAAAAAAAACTTCAAGGATGGCGCGAAAAAGCGGCTGCATTTCAAACCGCACTGTTGCTTAACCTGCTTTATTTTTTCCTCGGCAGTATTGTCACCTTTTTTATGCAACTCTTTCGTTATTCACCGTTCCAAAATCGGAAGCAAACAGAATCATTCTGGTGCGAGCGAAAACCAATTGAACCTGATTTCGATTCCTATCAGCGACAGTTCTAGAGATAAACAGTCGTTCGGTAACTTGTAAGGTAAAAGATGTCCGATTCCTCTCAGATGATCATGCAACAGGTCAACAAATTTTATGAAAATCATCCGTTTCCCGGATTTGATCTAAGAAAATATAGTTATCGAGATGATCTGAAGCGAAAAGCCAGTTGGTTTGGGCACTTGATCGACGATCAGATACCCTACGACAGTCATATTCTCGATGCTGGCTGTGGAACCGGGCAGCTCGCCACCTTCCTGGCCGCCAAGGGTCGCACGGTTACCGGCATCGATTATTCGCAACATTCGCTAGATAAAGCGCAGCAGCTTGCGGATAGAATGGGAATCGATACCGTTCGATTCCAACGCATGAATATTCTCGACCTCGATTTGCCGGATAATCAGTTTGATCTCGTTTTGAGTATGGGAGTTTTGCACCATACGAGCGACCCGATTGGCGGTTTTCGACAGCTGGTTCGGGTTACACGACCAGGGGGATTTCTGTTTATCGGACTTTACCATCCTATCGGGCGCTTTCCTGTCAATACACGGCGTTGTATCCGACGACATTTTCCCCATGATAATATCGAACAGGCTGCAGTTACTCGTCAGCTTGTCGGAGATATTGCGGATGTGGAAAAAACCGAAAGCTGGCTGGCGGATCAATACCATCATCCGCACGAGAGCACGCACAGCGTCGGCGAGGTTCTGCACTGGTTTCGTGACTCGGGAATCGAGTATGTGAATTCTCTGCCCCCCATCGAATGGTTTCGCCAGACGCGCAAAAATACAAAATTGTTCAAAACACCGCCAGTCGCCGAGTGGCGACGCAGAGCACCTGCCCGCTGGTGGGTGGAATTCAAATGGCTCTTTACCCTGCGCGATAACGGCGGGTATTTTACTCTAATCGGTCGCAAACAATGATCGTTCTTGGAATATCCTGTTTTTTTCACGACGCCGCTGCCTGTCTGATTCGCGATGGCCGCATTGTTGCTGCAGCATCCGAAGAGCGTTTTACGCGTAAAAAGCACGACGCCGAATTCCCGGTACACGCGATCCGCTTTTGCCTGGAGCATGAAAAGATCTTGATCGATGATGTGGATGTGGTGGCGTTTTATGATAAACCCTTCCGCAAATTCGATCGAATCCTGACCATGTATCTGGCGACATTCCCCAAAAGCCGCAAGGCATTTGTTCAGGCCATTCCATCCTGGGTCAAGCGCAAATTGTTTATACGCCAGTTGATCGAACAAGAGATTCATTTTGACGGTCCCATCATTTTTGGTGAGCACCATCTGTCCCATGCCGCCAGTGCATTTCTCGTCTCGCCCTTTGATAAAGCCGCGATTCTGACAATCGATGGCGTGGGGGAGTGGGATACAGCAAGCATCGGCGTGGGTGAGGGCAAGCAAATTCGTCTCCTCAAAGAGCTGCGTTTTCCCCACTCCCTTGGTCTGTTGTACAACGCCTTTACCTATTATCTCGGCTTCAAGGTCAATAGCGATGAATATAAAGTAATGGGACTGGCGCCTTATGGGGATCCGGTATATGCTGACCGAATCCGATCAAATTTGATCGATTTGCGCGAGGACGGCAGCTTTGCTGTAGACCTTTCCTACTTTTCCTATCATTATGGTCTGAGGATGACCAATCGAAAATTCGACAAACTTTTTGGTATACCACCGCGAAAGCCCGAGAGCGCCCTTGAGCAAAAACACAAAGATCTCGCAGCCAGTATACAAAAGGTGACCGAAGAGATTCTCGTCACTATGGCAAGGCATCTGCACCGCGAAACCGGATTGACGGATCTGTGTCTGGCCGGTGGCGTGGCGCTCAATTGCGTAGCAAATGGCCGCATTCTGCGCGAGACGCCATTTAAAAGAGTGTTCATTCAGCCTGCTTCTGGAGATGCTGGTGGCGCACTCGGGGTCGCCAGTTTTTGTACCCACTCGCTTTTGGGAATCGAGCGCAGCGAATCTCTGCAACAGGTTTATCTCGGGCCAGATTTTAGCGATCGTGACATTCAAATTTTTTTAGGCAACGAAGAACTTTTTTTTGAGGTCTTTTCCCAAGAGGTTTTGCTGCAGCGTATTGCTGCTGCTCTCGCTCAAGGTAAAATTGTTGGCTGGTTCCAGGGTAGAATGGAATTCGGCCCCCGCGCCCTTGGAAATCGAAGCATTCTCGCTGATCCGCGCGTCGTTGATATGAAGGATCGAGTCAATCGTGTGATAAAATTTCGCGAGGATTTCCGTCCTTTCGCTCCCGCTGTTTTAGCTGAACGAGCGGCGGATTTTTTCGAACTCGATGTACCCAGTCCGTATATGCTGCTGGTGGCGCAGGTCCGTGCTGATAAACGCGACTTGCTGCCCGCTATCACTCATGTGGATGGCTCGGCTCGCATCCAAACCGTGGATCAAGAAACCAATCCACTCTTTTATGATCTGCTAAAAGCATTCGATCGTCAAACGGATTGCCCGGTTCTCTTAAATACATCGTTCAATGTCCGGGGTGAGCCGATCGTTTGTACACCACGCGAGGCGGTTGCCTGTTTTAAAAAGACCGAGATGGATATCCTGATTCTGGGCAACGCCGTGCTGACCAAGAGTTGAAAGAAGAGATTGACAGATTTTTCGATACCGGTAAATATCGCTACGGTTTTTTGAATCCAATGTGAATAAGCGCAGGCATTGGTTGTGTTATCAATTGATAATGGCCTCGATCAATTTTCTGGCCTTGTCTCTCTGTTGTTTAGCTAAAGGAAGTTGTGATGAAAATAAAACAGATGCTTTTTTTCTCCGTCGCCCTTTTTCTCACCGCGCATGCCGGCGTTCAGGATGGATCGAATATTGCCCTGGAAGAAATCGCGCAGCGCTCAGAGTTGATCGTTGCGGTGCGCGTCATCGACCAATACAGCGCCTGGGATGAGCTGAGGCGAGAGATTTATACCTACACCACTCTGGAGATCGAGAAGAGCATAAAAAATCCAGCAGCGAGACGGCAAATACAGATGTGCCATCTCGGCGGCCGGGTCGGCGACATCGAGTCGCAGGTCCACGGCATGCCGCGCTTTATCCTGGATCAAAGAGTCATCGTTTTTCTTGGCCCCTATCCTGACAGTGAAACCTATGGCCTGATCGATTGGGTCAAGGGCGTCTATCGCATCGAAAATGGTAGTAGTGGAACTGAAATGGTAAGCGGAGCCGGAATCGAATCCCAGCCGCTGGAATCCTTTGTTAAAACGATTGCGGATTATCTCGAATGAAAAAATATCTTTTATTTATCGCTCTGTTGCTGGGAATGGTGGGTGAAGGTTTTTCCTTCTGCATCATTCGCAGCAATGGCTGGAATGACGGTCAGACGCGCTGTTGCGACGGTTTGATTCGCTGGTGGCATCCTTCGACTTTGCCCGTTCCGATCACCGTGAACGAAACGGGTTCAAAACAAGCGCCTGGGGATCTGACGGTCAATGCCGTGCGCCGGGCCCTGCAGACCTGGACTGCTGTGCCTTCGTCGTTTTTTGCTTTTTCTTTTGCTGGAACAACCGACCAGAACTATTCCGCCAATGATGGAATCAATATTGTTGTCTTTGATGTGCGCGGAGAAAACTTTGCCGTCGGCACCACAACGCTGGCTTTTTCTCGCACCATGGTGAGGTTCGATTCTCCGGGATATCGCGCAACCGATTCGGATATGGTTTTCAATGCGCGCGACTATCAATGGAGCGTTGATGGCGGTGCGAGCGCCTTTGATATCGAGACTGTGGCACTGCACGAGTTTGGTCACCATCTCGGGCTCGACCATCCGGGCGGCCATCGCGATATCGACGCCGCCAACTCGGGATGCGGACCGGTGGTGAACACCGCTGTCATGTACTATGCCGTGGCCCCCAACTCGCGAAAACGGATTCTGCGAGCGGACGATCTCGCCGGGTTGACCCAGATTTATCCCAACTGGATCCTGGCCGGCAACGCCTGGGATGGCGCCACCGGTCTGCCGCTCGGCAATGCGCCGGTTCATTTGCATGGAACCGTTGTACCCCGCGACACCATCGCTGTCACCACGATCGCAACCGATGAAAACGGATGGTTCGAAGCACCCGTGGTCGACAGCCTCTTTAGCGTATCGCTTGCCCTCTTTGGGTATGCGCCGAGCGAGACCACCCAGGTGCATTTTCAGAGTCCGGGTGTTCTTGGAGTCGATTTTGTTCTTCAACCCCTGGAACTTGGCGCACTCGAGGGTGTTGTCCGCGATCGCCTCAGCGGCACGCCGGTGCAAGCCGAACTCGATCTGTATGTCGGAGAATCGATCTATCGCAACACGATGACAGACTCTGCCGGCGGGTATCGGTTTGCAGACCTGCCGGAAACACAGATTGCCACCACCCGATATGATCGATTGGTGGTGCGGCCGCAAATTCCTTATCCGGTGATCGAAATCGAGGACGGCCTTTTTGTTCGCTCCGGCCAAACGACCCGGGCCGATGTGGATCTCGATGTCGCCGATCTTTTGCTTGTCGACGATGATGGCGGCGATCGCTATGAACGATTTTACACCGATGCGCTCGACGAGATTGGCACGAGTTATGTGCAGTGGAACAAACAGTCACAGGGATCGGCATCAGCGACCGTGCCTTTTTTCGATACTCGGACGGTCGTCTGGATGAGCGGGGACCGGAATGAAACACTGCTCGACGAGGAATTGGACAGTTTGCATGTCCATTTGCAGCGAGGTGGTTCGCTTTTGATCAGCGGCCAGAATATCGCCGAAAAGCTGGAGGAACGGCAAAGCGCCTTTCTACAGGATATTTTGCGCGTCCAATGGCAGCGCAACATTCAGGATCCGATTCTGCATGGTGTGAAAAGCGACCCGCTGGGAAAGCAGATGCCCTCGCTGGCGCTCACCGGCGGCAACAGCGCCTGGAATCAGCGCTCTCCGGACGTGCTTTTGCCTCTTTCAGGGGCCGAGGTCTTTGTCGTTTATGATACAACTCGCAACGACGCGGCGGCTGTGCGTGTTGAAGAGGCGATTGCCGGTGTCACCGGTTCACGTCTTCTCTTTTTTGCATTCGGAATCGAGGGGATCAACGGTCTGGCGTCGGGGTTCAGTTCCAAAAAAGCGGTTTTACAGGCCTCGATCGACTGGTTGAACGATCAGACGACTTCTGTTGAACCGGAGGCACCGGTCGTTTCGACTCCCGAGCGATTTGTCCTCTATCCGAGCTATCCCAATCCCTTCAACTCGGAAACGTCGATCCGGTTCTCGCTGGCGAATCAGGGCGGAGTGCAGACGGTTGTTCGGCTCTATGATCTTTTGGGCCGGGAGATCCGCACCTTGTTCGATCGCTCGAATGCCGTCGCTGGCGACTATCGGGTCAAATGGGACGGCCGATTGGAAAACGGACAGGCCGCTCCGAGCGGAATCTATTTCTGCCGATTGCAAAGCGGAAACCATTCTGCTTTGACCAAAGTGATGCTGGTTCGCTAGCGAGGACAGGTGCAGGCCGACCAGCCTGGTCGGCTTGCGGTTGTG
>JAFGJN010000339.1 GCA_016929055.1 Candidatus Zhuqueibacterota bacterium | reverse complement strand
GTGGGTGCCGGGGTCTATTTCTGCCACCTGGAGGCGGGGGAGTATCGCGAGATCATCAAAGTCATTCTCATGCGATAGAAAAGCGAGGCTCCAGTTCCAACCCCAACCCTGCCGCGATGCGGTTTACCCTGGAGAAAAATGCATCAATTCACGATAGAGGCGGTAATGCAGCGGGCCGATTTTGCTGTGGATGCCGTGGATGCGCAGGATAGGGTCAGTGTCGGGGACGCGATCGTGGAGCGGTATTTGTTCTTCGGGAACATAAGCGATATGGGCCACAGATGGCTCTCCTCAGGAGGGCTGGAAATGTTGTGCCGGGCAAATGCCCGGCACAGCCAATCGACTTTTTTTTTGTAGAGGAAAGCTTTTTCGTTCAGGAAAAATTATCCTTATTTCAAAAGAAGCATTTTCTTTACCTGAACTTCCCCGCGACATCGCAGTTGATAAAAATAAACGCCGCTGGGCAATCCAACCCCGCTGAATGAAACGCTATGCGAACCGGCCTTCTGCACTTCCTGAACAAGCGTAGTTACTTCACGACCAACAATGTCGAACACTTTGAGAGATACCGGGCCGGTTTGATCAAGTGTATAGCGAATCTCTGTCTGAGGATTAAAGGGATTGGGGTAATTTTGTTCGAGATCGTGTTGATCAGGATAAACATCGGGACTCTGATGTATCACCTGAACCTGGCGTTCGTCGTATACGGTCAATCCGGCGGAGAATCCATCACTGGCGCCGATCCAGACTCGGTTCTCTGCGTCTCTATCGATGGCGTTTACCCAAAATCCGGACAGTGGGGATTGCGGCCCGATAAATTGCACCCATTCATTGCCATCAAAGCGACCAAATCCGCGGGTTCCAAATATTCCAAACCATATTCGATCAAATTGATCCACCTCGATATAATTTATGCTGTTATAGGGCAGACCAGAGTTTGCACTTTTATAAACCGTCCAGTTGTCATTGTCGAATTCTGCAAGACCGTAACCTGTTGTAATCCACTTGTGATCCTGGGAATCGATGGCGATGCCACGGACCCGATCATCAGGTAAGCCAGAATTTTCGGTATTATAGTCCGTCCAGGTATCATTGTTGAAACAAGCCAAACCAGAGTCCCAAAATCCGATCCATTTTGTGTCCTGCCGGTCGATATTCAGTGAATAAAAAGAGCTTTTAAATTCAGAAAAATTTTCGGGTTGATATCGATTCCAGACCTGACCGTCGAAAGATACCAGCCAATTCGGAGTGCTCAACCAGATACTTCCGTTACTATCTTGAGCGAAATCCCGGATTTCATTTTCCGGCAGATCCGAATTGCTGGTGTCGTATACCGTCCAGGTGCTTCCATCGAATTTCGCCACACCGCTCTTGAATGTGCCGACCCACAAATGATTATCCGAATCAGAAAAAAGTGATTGACTACTGTCGCTTACGAGTCCGGAATTTAAACGGGTATAAACTTGCCAATCCTGTTCATCAAAACGGATCAGTCCACCGCCTTTCGTGCCGATCCAATGATTGTGATTTCGATCCGATGCGATGGCTGTAATATTTTCGATAGGCAACTTGGAATTGGATGCGGAATAAAGTGTCCATTCCTTTCCGTCAAATCTGCCAACGCCCTTTTCTGTTGTACCGACCCAGATATATCCATCAGCATCCACAGCAACAGACATGAGGATGTTGGATGGAACATCAGAGTTTTTCGTGCAATACTGCGTCCAGGTGTTGCCACCGAAAGAGATCAACCCATTGCCCCAGGACGCCATCCATTTGGTACCGGATGAATCCACCGCAAGGGAAAGAACCTGCTTACCGCTCAAAGAATCCGGAACCGGATAAATCGTCCACTCGTTGCCGTCGTACTCGCCCAAGCCCTCTTTATCGGTAAAAACCCACATATGATTGCTATTGTCGGGCGCAGCAGCCCATACGGGATGATCAAAGGACTGGGCCACCCACTCCTTGCCATCGAATCGGACCGGTATAGATCCCGCTCCAATCCATGCAGCGCCTGTGGCGTCGAAAGTAATATAATTGATAAAACCAAAAAGATACCGACAATCTTCCGACGTATAAACCGTCCACTCTTCGCCGTCAAGCACCGCTAATCCACGATCGTATACTCCGATCCAAATTCGGTTGCTGTCGTCCACGGCTATGGCATTGATCCAACTCCCGGGCAAGGGGCTGTTATCCGCGTTATAAACTGCACAAACGGCATTGCCATCAAATTCAAAAACACCATCACTCTTTGTGCCACCCCATTTATGTCCCTGCTTGTCATTAGCGAGGCAGGTGATATGATTGTCCGGCAAGCCTGCATTCGCTTTGTTGTAAAACGTCTGTTCACCTGTCGTCCGATCGATGCGAACCAGTCCACCAATGTTACCAACCCACATCGAGTCCTCATCGTCCAAGAGTACACTAACATTGGCTCCAGGTGTGTAATTACTCCAACCAGGGTATTGGGCTAAGGCGGAAGAAAAAGTGAAAAACAACAAGGATAACAATACACAGTTTTTATTCATATTGAACTCCTGGGTGCAGCAACACCGTCAATTTTAGCACAGCTATCGTTCAAAGACGGTGATAATGTCCGCACTGTTGAAAATGATCTAATAGGTAATCAAAAGATATGCGTTCTGCTATTTGAAAAACACGCAAAGCAACAGCGATACGACCAAACGCCTGTCAAATGGCCACATCGAGATTTTTGATGTGATCACAAGACTGATTTGTTGACACCCCGAGAAAATCCAGAAACCCAATCTCGATTTCTCCCCCACAGAGAATCAGAAAGGTTGCGTCCCTTATTTAAAGATAATCGGCTCCTCTTTAAAAGCAATACTTTAAAAATTATCAGCCAATTTAACGCAATTATTTATAAATTTCATCCACAATGAATGATGGCCCGATGTTGATCATATACATAATCTGGTCCGACACCCATGGGTACCCATGGGTAATTGTCTGGTCAAACGGATAAAGGCTCTGCTGAAAAGCAACCTGTCAGAGTTAACCAGATCAAGGAAAAGAGCCAGATGTCAAGGCATCCCCTGCCCTTCTGACTTGTACCCGGATTCTGTGTCAACAGAACCCGAAAGGCAGTATATTCATAATTATAATTGGGTTACAGCGGCTGTCATTTCCATTCATTAGGTGCAGATACGCTGTTGTGTTTATTGGGGATTCGGTGCTTCGCACCGAATCCGGGGTCACCTGATACGATTTGAAGGGATTCGGAAAAGCGGACAGATCAAAGCGATCGGTCGCGTTTACCGGCACCGTTTTCACGGACATCGGACTATCGCAGTGAAAGGAGCAGTGATTTCCCCAGTTGAATCTGTTCCCGTTTTTTTATATATTGCCGTCGTCGTGCCGACAGACCGGTTTAACGACCTTTCAAACAATCATTGGAGGCGACCAAAAATGCCCTATCCCCAGATCGATCCGCGAGAGATCCGCGTTTTTCCGCTGGCCCGGCGGCACAGCAAAACCGCGATTCAGGATGTGGCGATCGATCCCGACAGCGATCCGCTGCCACTGCCGGCCTCGGCCGTTCCGGCGCTGCAGCTCATTGCCGACCGCATCCGCGCCGCCCGTGCCGATGGCGCTTCGGTCATGCTCGCCTTTGGCGCCCATCTGATCAAAAACGGCGCCGCACCGCTGGTGATCCGTCTGATGGAACGCGGATTTTTAACCCACATCGCCACCAACGGCGCCGGCGGCATCCATGACTGGGAATTCGCCTGGCAGGGCCGAAGCGAAGAGGATGTGCGCACGAACACGGCGCAGGGCTGTTTCGGCACCTGGGACGAAACCGGGCGCTGGATCAATCTGGCGGTACAGGTCGGCGCGCTCACGGGCATGGGTTACGGCGAGTCGCTTTGCCGCCTGATCGAG
>JAFGJN010000338.1 GCA_016929055.1 Candidatus Zhuqueibacterota bacterium | reverse complement strand
TCGGTCGTGCTCTTTGATGAAATCGAAAAAGCGCACCCGGACGTCTTTAACATTCTCCTGCAAATACTCGATGAAGGCCATTTGACCGACGGCCTCGGCCGAAAAGTCGATTTTAAAAACACCGTACTGATTCTGACCAGCAACATCGGCGCTCGACAAATCAATCGCAATACGTTTGTTGGCTTTGAAATGGGCAAACGCTCCTCAGCCGTTGATTACGAAACCATGCGCGACCGCATCATCGAAGAGGTCAAACGGGTATTCAATCCGGAATTTCTCAACCGCGTCGACGAAATCGTCGTTTTTAATCAACTGCTGCGCGAAGATATGGTCAAGATCATTGATATCGTACTTGAAGAAACTCTTTCCAAACTTGTCGACCGCAACATCGGTATCGAACTGTCCAAGGGCGCCAAAGAATTCGTCGCTGACAAAGGCTTTGATCCGGTTTTTGGTGCGCGCCCCCTGAAACGAACCATCCAGCGCTATATCGAAGATCCAATCGCTGAAGAGTTACTCAAAGGCCGCTTCACCGACGGCAGCCGCATTCGCGTCAAGCGCCGTGGCGACAAGCTCGAGTTTGTGGAAGGCAGAAATTCATCTATCGATTACAATTCCAACGGTCCTTCTCACCCACCACAATCCTGGAACAACTAGAGCCGGAATTGCTATCGACCGAATCCGAATCATACAATGCCCGGCTCTCTTGCGCAGTGCGACAAATCCGGGACGTTTAGCAAAATAAAAAAACGGGTCTGATTCAAACCCGTTTTTTTATTCCGAATCGGCTCACTTGGCCCAATAGCGAGCTATTTCATCACTACCTTGACCAACTTGCCCCGGGGAATAGTTTGATCGAGAGTGAATCCGTTCATCACAGCCGTGCTTTCCAGCTCGCTTTCCGACACACCCAGCGCCTGTAATACCGAGCGCGCTGTGCCCGAACGCGCCGCTTTCTTAACAGAGAGGGTGTTGGGAGTGACATTGATTCGTTTCGAGTCGGTGAGCGGAGAAAATCGACTCATCGTCTGTTCAAACGTTCGCTGATAACCGGCAAATTGCTCCTGCCCGGTATAGCCGAGAAAAACATAAACCTTGCCTTCCTTTTCGATAAAATAGGAAACAATCCCATAGGTCTGATCTTCACTCGTCAAATCGGCGATCAATCGATGTGCGGCGAGATTATTGATCCGAATCGCGTCGAGCTGTTTCACTGTAGCGCCTGACTGCTGGATAAACGACCGGGCCGACGTTTCTGTGCTCGACCCGTCGTCCAGGGTGAACAGGATAGCCGCATCCTGCGCTTTGGAAACCATCTGCACCTGCGCCGGTGTGTTGTTAACGTTCCATTCCGTCGGCACGGGAAAGACAAATTTGAGCGTGGGATGGTAAAACGCATTGCCGTCCACATATCCCTGCCGCGGATCCTCGCCAAAAACCAGACCGTCCAATTTTCCCAAATACTCGTTTTCATTGACAACAAAGGTTTTACCCGGCATTTGCTGTTTTGTGGCAGCGGTTCGCTGGCGTACGGCTTGAACGCGATTCTCCGGATCCGGATGCGTGGAAAACCAATCGGGCAATCCGCTGGCGCTCGATTCGGGATAGAGTCGCTGCAGAGTCTCAAAAAAAGTGGCCATGCCGTTCGCATCATAGTCCATCGCCATCGAATAGTCCACACCCAGGTCATCGGCTTCGCGTTCATTTTCACGGCTAAAGCTCAAAAAGAGCATCCCCACACCGAATTGAGCCAAACCGGCATACTGGCGCAGTTTTTCCGACAGCATAAAACCGACCCCCAGCCCGACTTGTGCCAGTGTCTGGCGGCTGTACTGCTGGGCCGAGTGACGCGCATTGATATGCCCCAATTCATGGGCCAGTACACCGGCCAACTCGGCTTCGTTGTTCATATAGCCGAGAATCCCACGGGTGAAATAGACATAGCCGCCCGGCACGGCAAAAGCGTTGACAACCGGTGTGTCGAGGATCTTGAAACTGTAGGGCAAATTCGGACGATGCGTCACCTTTCCCATCCGCTGCCCCAGATCCTCGATATAAGCCTCCAGCTCGGCATCCCGATAGATACCATAGGTCTGGGCGATCTGCTCATCAGTCTGCTGGCCCATTGCAATTTCATCCTGCTCGGTCAAAAGCATAAATTCACGTTTGCCACTTACCGGATTGATTGCGCAGGAGACGATCCAGACAATCAGGACAATAGCGACTCCCGCCAGTGCCAATCCGGTTCGCTTTTGCTGGTTCATCGCGGTTTCCTCCACGTTAAAACGACTTGAGCGCGGCGAAAAACAGAGGTTTCGCTATTGGCGCCGCATTCGGCCTTCGATCAGAGAGCGGATGGGCGTTTGCCGCACGATATAGTCAACCACAGCATCTGCCAACAAAACACCGGTTTCCTGATGATTATTCGGCTCAAAGCCGAAATAGTTTTTGCTCTGGCCAAAGAGAACAAAATCTACGGTTACGCCTCGATAGACCGCATGAGGATCGATCGGACGCCCCCCGGCCCGAGTTCGCAACAGTTCAACCTCGCCATCCGATAGTTTGCGAAAGACGCATTCGATACCGGAGACCTGCAACATGCTGCTTTCGCGAAAGGCAGCCGCACGCGCTGTGGTTGCCAGCAACTCGAGCAACTCGTCGCCCGAGCAGCTAAACGTCACGAGATAATTCGAAAAAGGCAATATCTCATTGACATCCAGTTTGGTGATCGGTCCGGCGACAAGATCCTTGCGAATACCGCCGCTGTTGATGACAGCGAAATCCGCCTGGGTCGCCTCGCGCATCGCATCCGTTATAAAGTTACCGATATTGCTCTCGGCATGCGAGGTGCGCACCCAATCGGTTTCCAGGGTGCCGATTACCTTGCCATATTCATCTTGAATTTGCCGTTCATATTGCGTCACTTGCTTCAACAGCTCGGCAGAAGGCTTGATGACGCTGTCCACCCAGGTGGGGATCAATTCATATTCGTAATCGATAATGCTGTCGTTGGCTACGCGACAGGTCAAACGGCCGAGGTTGCTCGTCTTTGAACCCGCCTGAACGATCAAAACGCCGTTCTTTTCGACCGCTCCGGTCAACCGGGTGTGGCTGTGGCCGCCGATGATCAGGTCCGCACCTCGAATCTGCTGTGCCAGCTCTTGATCCAGCTCGTAACCCTGATGCGCCAACAGAACGATGAGATCGGTTTTCCGATCCAAACGGTCGATGGCAGCCTGGGCCGTTGTGATCGGATCGAGAACGGTTACGCCTTTTAGATTCTTGATCGCCGTTACCTGATCGAGAGCACTCAGAGCCAACCCGACAACGCCGATTCTGAAATCGCCGACCCGATAGATTTTTTCTCCCTGCGGGGCAAGGTGTTTATCCTGGACCAACAGATTGGCGGACAGAACGTCAAAATCCGCCAATTCGATCAACCGCATCAGGTTCTCCTGGCCCTCATCGAACTCGTGATTGCCGATGGTCATGGCATCATAGCCCATCAAATTCATCATCTCGACAAACCCGCCCCCCTTGGCGCCAGCAACCGAGATCTTGGACAGCGGCGTGCCGGTGAGGATATCTCCGGCATCCAAGAGCAAGGAATGGGGATAAGCCTCCCGTGCTCGACGGATCTGTTCATCCAGAGCGACAACGCCGCCGATTAGCGGTCGAGGTTCGCTGTCGATCCAGGTGGCGGGAAACGGTGTGAACTGACAATGCATGTCATTCGTATGCAAAAAGGTCACCACACCTTCACGCTGAGCGGTACAACCTGCGATCAAGAGGATACCGGCAATTCCCAATACCCGCCAAACCCCTCTTTTACCCGTCACGATTGTCTCCTTATATCGGTCAAACCCTACATATCACCCATTCGGCTCTGGCTGTCTGAAATGCCACAAGAGTGCCGAGCTGCTCAGCTCCACTCGAGTCGACACCCGGGGCGGTGCTGCTGCAGCAAGTATAGCGATTTGAAAGAGTTTTGTCAAGTTTTTTCCCGGTAAAGGACATGGATCTTGAATCGAGCAGAAAAAATGGTTACCTTGTCGCTCACTGTCAGAGTCGAAGCGATCGATTCGTACAGGTCGATTCGGAAAACTGCAAAACGCTCCAAATCGACTGGCAACTGTTTTTTACAACCCCCTTGCTGCCTTTATAAGGAACAATGCGATGAAAGTAAAAATTCACGATCAACAGCGAATTTTTGAGGGCTTTATCAATCTCGACAAAGCGACACTGCAATTCGAAAAATTCAACGGTCGCATGAGCCGCATCGTCAAGCGACTGAACGTCTATCGCGGTGATGCGGTGGCGATCCTGCTCTTTGATTCGAAACAACGATCGTTCTATTTTGTGCGACAGTTTCGCTATCCGATCTATACGGCAGAACCGGAAAATGCCTGGACTCTGGAGGTAGTGGCGGGTTCGGTCGAAGGTACGGATCAACCCATTCCGACGGCACTCCGCGAAGTGGAAGAAGAAGCGGGGTTCCGGATCGATGCGGATCGACTAAAACCGATCGGACGCTGCTACCCAAGCCCGGGAGGCACTTCTGAACGCATTTTTCTCTATGCCGCCGACGTCGCCGGGATCAATCGGACGACCGACGGCGGCGGCCTGGCGGCGGAAGAGGAGGATATCCAGGTGGTCAAAATGAGCGAACAAGCGGTTCGGCAAGCTTTTATCTCCGGCGAATTCAGAGACGCCAAAACACTCCTCACTCTTCACTGGTATTTCGGACAGGCCAAGCGGTCAGAGTGAACCGGCGCAGCAGTCTATAAACGCCCGACTCAGCCCCAGACGTTCGCATCCGTCATTACGTCGCTGTCGAGCTCCACATTGGCCGGCACATCTTTATCCGGCCAAATTTTTACGCCTGCACTCAAGCAACACTGATCTCCGATTCTCGCACCATCCGCAACAACCGCACCCAAAAAACGGCGTTTGCTATCGATTTGTCGCCCCTTGATTGTCGAAGTCACATTCGAACCGTCGGAATTCTCATGCAGGGTTACGACGCCGACGCCGATGCGGCTGCCGCTTCCGAGCACTGTATGCGCAATCACCGAACCGGCGCCAATTCTGACGCGATCCATAACCAGCGATCCGATGATCTGAGTATCGCTCTCCACATGGCTTTGATCGCCGATAACCGTCCCCCCACCTATATAGCAGTTGGGACCGATGTCGCAGCCTTTACCGACAAGCACCGGACCCTCGATACGGACGCCGGTGCGGATTCGCGATCCCTCGCCCAGAGATAAAGTGCCGGAAACAACCGCTCCGCTTTCAACCTCGCCTTCAATTTTGTGCTCAAGCATTGGCATAAAAAAATCTTGATGCTCGAGCAAATCCCAGGCAAACCCGGTAGGCAGCCAAAAACCGCTGATGGGAACTGTAAAAAATGGCTTGCGTCCAGCAATGTCGAGAATGCCATCCACAATTTCGATCTCGCCGCGCACACTCAATGGGGCGTGTTCGAGTATGCTGAAAACCTCGGGTTCAAAAATATAACAACCAATATTGGCGAGGTCGCCGGCAAATTCCTTGGGCTTTTCTATCATATCGAGCACGCAACCGCGCGCATCTGTTTTATAAACGCCGTAAAGCGAGGGATCCTCAACTTGCTTGACAAGTGCCCCGTTTTCGACCTTTAACAGCTTTTCAAAATCCTCCCGGCTGAACAGATCGTCGCCGTTCAAGGCGACAAACCGATCCTGCACAAACGGTTTGGCCTGAAGAATCGCATGACCAGTTCCCAGTTGCTCTTTTTGCTCCTGATAGATCAACTCGATACCGCGATAGCGATTTCCCAGTGCCGAACGGATCAGTTCCTGTCGATAGCCGACAATGAGAATAACCTGATCGAACAATCCCACCATCTGGTCGAGGCTGTGTTCAATCAGCGGCCGATTCAGTACTGGCAAAAGGGGTTTGGGGCGCGTCAAGGTGAGCGGATAAGTTCTCGTGCTCTTGCCGGCCACCATCAGTACCGCTTGCATAGGCCTCCTCTTTTTTGCTTGCGTTTTTCAATGAAATTACAAACCTTTAGGCCGTCGTCCTGGAACGAGGCCAGCCGACCCCAAATCAAATATAGCACCTGTTTTCTTTTTTTTCAAGCCTTTCCTCGGAGTTCAAATTGCCCGGCCCCATCGACTTGAACCATTCGGGCCACAACAAAGCGGCGCTTGACCAGCGCTCAACCTATGTATCGCAAAAAAGGTGGTGATATGCCCGGCAAACCGCGTTTCTGGTTGATGAAAAGTGAACCTTCAGTCTATTCTATCCACGATCTGCAGCGCGACGGCAAAACATTTTGGGACGGGGTGCGCAACTATCAGGCACGCAATTTTATACGCGATGAAATGAAAATGGACGACACAGTTTTATTCTACCATTCCAACGCCGATCCAACCGGTATTGCCGGTCTGGCGCGGGTTTGTCGCGAAGCTTATCCGGATTTCACTGCCCTGGATCCAAAAAATGCACATTACGATCCCAAATCCACAGCCGATGATCCGCGCTGGTTTATGGTCGATATAGCCTATCTCGACACCTTTGAGCCTGTCATCACCCTGCAGGAGCTGCGACAGCAAAAAGCTCTGCAGGATCTCCTGGTCTTGCGCCGGGGCATGCGGCTCTCGGTGCAACCGGTTAGTGCCGAACAGTTCGATCGGATTCTGCAATTGCGCCCGCGCTGACCGTCGGCGGGACACGAAAGACGCTCTGGGCGTTCATCCGATGCTTTGCCCATTTCAACCAAAAATCGGTCGATCGGCTTTCCCGGTATCCCGACTCGCAACTCGATCGATCCGTTTGTATCGTTCTTACCCGGTTTCACGCGTCTGCCAGTGAAAATCGCGGAAAACCGTTAACCACAGGAGGAACCGTCATGCAGAGCCGTATCGCCCGTTGGCTTTTGACCGTCGTTGGAATTGGCTTGCTTTTCAGCTGTTCGCCCGGCCCGAACATCAATCTCGAGTTGAATCTGCAAAAAGGCGGGGTCTATTTCAACCGATACACAACCGAACAAACGATCGAACAGACAATTCAAGGGCAAAGCCATTCGATCGAACAGAGCATCGTCCTCGGCCAGGAATTTATCGTCGACGACATCGATTCTCTCGGAAATTATGCCATCACGATGCGCTTTACCGAAATCGGATTCAAACAGACCACACCGATGGGAAGCATGGAATACGATTCGAACAATCCGCCGGAAACGATATCACCATCGCTTGCCCCGTTTGCCGAACTCACTTCATCAACTCTGCATTTGCTCATCTCCCGCCACGCCCGCATCCTCGACATCACTGGCGGTGAAGAGTTGCTGCAAAAAATGTTCACTCGAGTCACCATTCCGCCCGGTCCCATGCGCGACGAGCTCGAAAAAACAATCCGCCAACAATTCAGCGCTTCCGCCATGGCGGAACAGCTCGAAGCCAATCTGGCCCTCTATCCGCAGGATCCTGTTCGCATCGGCAACACCTGGAAACGAACTCTGAACCTGTTGCAGGGCATGCCTCTGACCGTCAAAACCACTTATAAACTGGCAAAAATACAAGCCAGTAGCCTGACCATCGAACTAACTGCCGACATTCGCTCGGTCACGGCAACCGCGGATTCTGCAGAACAGAATCCCTTGTCCCCTAGCTATTCCATTGCCGGCACCCTGACAGGTACGCAAATTCTTGACCGCGACAGCGGTTGGTTGACCGGCGGGGAAATCAGACAAAGTCTGACCGGCGACGTAACCGTGAGCGGCATGATTCTGCCGCTGAGCATTGAAAGCAAGGTCGTCTTTGATTCATCAAGTGACCGTCAAACAAAATGATGCCCGAATGCACCGGTTGAGGCCCAAAATGCGTCTAAATCAAAAAACGATATCGAACCCGAAAACAGCGAGAAGAAGCAAAACCGAGTCCCAGAAGGAGGTCGTTTTTATGAATGTTCGCGCACTGTGTGTCGCAGCGGTTCTGGCGTGGGTGGGAATCGGTTATGCTCCGATTCAGGCGGCCGAGCCGACCCAGCTGTTGATTCGCTGCGACGATATCGGTATGTGCCATGCTGTCAATATGGCCTGCAAAGAGTTGATAGAAATCGGACTGCCGTTTTCAGCATCGGTCATGTTCACCTGTCCCTGGTACCAGGAGGCGGTCGAATTGCTCAAAGACCATCCCCAGGTCTCGATCGGCGTCCATTTGACGCTGAATGCCGAATGGGAAAACTATCGCTGGGGACCGATTGTCGGAAGAGAGGCGGTGCCGACTCTGGTCGACAGTCTGGGCTTTTTCTTTCCCTCCCGGGCGGCCTTTTTCGCCAACCAACCTGAAATCAGCGAGATCGAAAAGGAATTGCGCGCCCAGATCGAACGCGCACTGAGCTCGGGTTTACAAATCGACTATCTCGACCACCATATGAGTACAGCCGCGGCCACACCGGAACTGCGCAAATTGCTGGAAAAACTCGCCGCCGAGTACCGACTGGGCATTTCTCGCTATTTTTCAGAAAAAAATACCCAGGGCATCTATGCCGTTGCAATCGATGCGAAAGCAGATAGCCTGACAGCAGCGATCCAAAAGCTGGAACCCGGAAACCTCCATCTGCTGGTTTTTCACATTGGCAGGAATGATCCCGAAATGCAGGCGCTGGTGGACATGAACTCCTTCGGCCTGCAAAATATGAGCCAGCACCGGCATGCGGAGCTGAATGCGCTTTGCTCGCCGTCTTTTCGCAGCTCTCTGGAGGAAAACAGCATTCGGCTTACTACCTATCGACAGCTGATCGCGGATAAAAAATTGGATTCCATGCGCCGTCCGGTTCCGGAAGAGTGATGCCGGTGCCGCAACAGCCGCATAGGCCTGCAAATAACAATCGTTTTCGGAGAAAAAGCATGCGCTCGAAACTTTGCCTGCCCATCGACGTTGCTGGTGTTATACTCTTTCTCGTCCAGACAGTCGGAACTTTATCAGGCTGCCGGGTGGCCGACCGAGCGATCTCTTCTGCCCCGATCATCAGCCACGGTGCGATCATCCGCGCAGACACCACCCGCCGACAAATGGCGTTAATTTTAACCGGGGGCGATTACAACGACGGTGGCTCTCATATCCGATCAGTGCTGAGAAATAAAAAGGTCGCCGCTTCATTCTTTTTTACCGGAGACTTTTATCGGAACCCCGCCAATACCGAGCTGATTCGCGGGCTGATTGCAGATGGACACTATCTCGGGCCCCATTCCGATCAGCATTTGCTCTATTGCGATTGGTCCAACCGCGACTCTTTGCTGGTCAAGCGCAACGAATTCATCGCCGACCTGGAAGCCAACTATGCCGCTATGGCCGATTTCGGCATTGAACGCCGCAAAACGCGATTTTTTGTCCCCCCGTATGAATGGTACAACCGAACGATCGCCCGTTGGGCAGAAGAAATGGATGTGGTCTTGATCAATTTTACTCCCGGCACCCGATCCAACGCCGATTATACAACACCTGATATGCCGTCCTATCTATCATCGGCCGACATCCTGGAATCGATCCATCGATATGAAAAGCGTTCCTCCGCGGGACTGAACGGCTTTATCCTGTTGCTGCATATCGGAACTGCCCCTGAAAGAACCGACAAGCTCTATTTTCATCTGGAGCAATTGATCGATGACCTGCACGACCGCGGCTATCGGCTCATGCGAATCGATAGGATGCTCGAACCTTGACAGCCAAAGTCCCCCAAAAACCGGCTCCAAAACAAGACCGGAAATGGAATCCGGCCGATCTGGGCTGGGACGATTTTTTTGCTTCTCACGCCCGAGGCGTCGACCCCTCGTTGCACTGCTACGGTCGTATCGCCCTGGAAACCAAGAAAAATTCGATCGTCTATAGTGAATTTGGCGAAATGACTGCCATCCTGCCTGCCAAATGGCATTATCGTGCCACCGACAACCGCAATTTGCCGGCCGTCGGCGATTGGGTTCTGCTCGAGAGGGACGATCCGGCCCGCATCATTGAAATTTTACCGCGCAAAACCCTGTTTTCTCGCAAAATCAAAGGTAAACAAACCCGCGAACAAATACTTGCCGCCAATGTCGATATCGGATTCATTGTCATCGGTTTGGACTGCAACTATAACCTCCGCCGTATCGAACGCTATATGATGATGACAGCTGCCAGTGGTGCACAACCGGTTTTGATCCTCAACAAAAAAGATCTCGCGGCGGATGCAGAGGCAAAAGCACAAGAGGTACGGCGAATTTTTTCAGCGCCCGTCATTGTCACCTGCGCACAGCATTCGAACGATCTGGCGCCTATGAGGGAACTCTTGAAACGCGGTGTCACCGGTGTTGTGATCGGATCCTCCGGTGTGGGGAAAAGCACCTTGATCAACACCCTGGCTGGTGAAGAAATTCAACACACCCAACAAGTCAATCCGATCACGCATAAAGGACGCCACACCACAACCCGACGAGAGCTCTTGTTGTTGCCCGATCATGGTTTGTTGATCGACACACCCGGCATGCGCGAACTTCAGGCCTGGATCGGCAAAGAGACTGTGCACAACACGTTTGCAGATATTCTTGAATTGGCAAGCGAATGCCGATTCAATGATTGTCGGCATCTCCAGGAGCCCGGCTGTGCCGTGCGGCAGGCCGTGGAAAACGGACGTCTGGACAGCGACCGACTCGAGAGTTATCACGACTTGCTAAAAGAAGTTCAAGAGCTGCATCGGCGCCGCCATTGGAAAAAGGAGGCCGGACATCGATCGCGACTCAAACCCGAACCCTGACCAGGCCGATTCAGCGCCGTGTATAAGGCTTGATGAATAAATGGATCATTAAAATTCCGCTCTATCTCGCTTTCACAGCCGTTCTCGCGGTTGTGATCGTCTCGGCGTGGCCCCCTGACGGCGATCGGTTGTCCAGGCAAACCGTCCTGTCGCGTATCATCAAGGATCGAAACGGTCACCTGATGCGCCGAACACTCTCGGATCAAAGCGGCCATGCCGTTTGGATCCGGCTCGACGAAGGGGAGCTGATTCCCCGAGCGTTCGTTACCCTTGAAGATCGGCGTTTCTATTCCCATTTGGGCATCGATCCCCTCGCCCTGGTTCGCGCTGGCTGGAGCAACCT
>JAFGJN010000046.1 GCA_016929055.1 Candidatus Zhuqueibacterota bacterium | reverse complement strand
TCGCAGCCGTGGTCGCCCACGCCTTCGACCACCGCCACGGCGCCGCTGTTGCGCACGGCAAATCGCTCGCCTGCCAACCCGTTGATAAAAACCCGGCCACCGGTGGCACCATAAAGGACTACATTGCCGACGATCGTGTTTTCATGCGGCGCAAATCGCGCGCCGGCCGGCGGCGACAGGATGATGGTACCGCCCGCCATACCCTTGCCCACATAATCATTGGCATCGCCGATCAGGTGCATGCGAATTCCCGGCGCCAAAAACGCACCAAAACTCTGTCCGGCCGAACCGACAAGCGACAGCTGCAACGTATCCTCAGGCAAACCCTTGCTGCCGTGATGCTGAACAACGCTGCGGCTCAGTCCCGCTCCAACAGCGCGATGAATATTGCGAATTCGCTCTTCCAGGTGGAGAGTCTTGCCCTCGACCAGCGCCGGTTGTGCTCGGCGTATCAGTTTTTCGTCCAGCGAATGCGGGTCGCATCGCACCACAAAACCCGCAGAGCGGCGCGGAGCATCGCCGGAAACAGGCGGTTCCTGCAGCAGCCTTTCCAGATTCAGGGTGCGCGCTTTTTCCGGTACCTGGTCGCAGTCGAATTCCAGACAGTCGACTCGTCCAACCATTTCGTCAATCGTGCGAAATCCTAGTTGCGCCAGATATTCGCGCATTTCCATTGCAATAAATCGCAGAAACCGTTCGACATAAATCGCCTTGCCGCGAAACCGGGAACGAAGACGCTCATCCTGGGTCGCCACACCAACCGGACAGGTGTTGAGATGGCACTTGCGCATCAGCACACAGCCGAGCGTGACGAGCACGGCGGTACCAAAGCCGAACTCCTCGGCACCCAACAGAGCAGCAATCGCCAGATCGCGGCCGGTTTTCAGTTGCCCGTCGACCTGCACACGGATGCGGTCTCGTAGACCGTTGATCATCAATGTCTGCTGCGTTTCAGCCAGCCCCAACTCCCATGGCAGCCCGGCATGATGGATCGCCGTGAGCGGAGAGGCACCCGTACCGCCATCATGACCGGAAATGAGGACCAGATCCGCCTGAGCCTTGGCCACACCTGCAGCAATGGTTCCCACTCCCGCCTCCGCAACCAGCTTGACCGATATCACCGCATTCGGATTGACCGCTCGCAAATCGTAGATCAGCTGGGAAAGGTCCTCAATGGAATAGATATCGTGATGGGGTGGCGGCGAAATCAGGGTCACGCCGGGGATGGTGTGACGCACACTTGCGATCTCGGGGCTGACTTTGTGTCCGGGCAGCTGCCCACCTTCGCCCGGCTTGGCGCCCTGCGCCATTTTGATCTGAATCTCATCGGCCTGAATCAGATATTCCGGCGTCACACCGAATCGACCGCTGGCCACCTGACGGATTCGCGACCGCCTCTCTCCGGAACCCGAGGCGCGTTTCGGGTCTTCGCCGCCTTCCCCGGAGTTGCTGCGACCGCCGATTCGGTTCAGAGCGACGGCGATCGCCTCGTGCGCCTCCGAACTGATCGACCCCAGCGACATAGCAGCTGTTACAAAGCGCCGGCAAATGCTCTGCTCAGACTCCACCTCATCCAGAGGAACGCTGTTTCGGGATTTGAACCGCAGCAAGCTCCGGAGAGTGGCGAAACGAGCTGAACGATCATTCACCTCGCGGCTGTAGGCCTTGAAAACCCCATAATCGTCGGTACGCGTGGCCTGCTGCAGCAAATAGATCGCCTCGCTGCTCCACATATGCTGTTCGCCGCCGACTCGATTAGAGTAGACACCCCCGACTTGTGGCAAGGACTCTTGCTCCAAAACCGAAAAGGCCTGGCGATGGCGAATCCGCGTTTCTGCCTCGATTTGAGCGAGACCCATGCCACCAAGTCTTGAGGGTGTATCGGTGAAAAACCGCTCGATGACGTCATCCGCAATACCCACAGCCTCGAAAATCTGCGACCCGAAAAAGCCGTGCAAAGTAGAGATACCCATACGGCTCATGCATTTCAACAGGCCCTTTTTTAGAGCTGTCAAATAGGCATCCATCGCCTCCTCAGGCGTTCGCCGGACTTGAAGCAAATCCTGTGTCGCCAAATGAGCGATCGAGTGGAAAGCGAGATAGGGACAGATGGCATCGACACCGAAAGCGATCAATAGAGCGAAATGAATCACTTCTCGCGCCTCGCCTGTCTCGACCACGATGCCGGCAAAATTGCGCTTGCCAGTTCGAGTCAGGTGCTGATGCAAACCCGAGACCGCGAGCAGTACGGGAATGGGACACCGATTCTCGCAAACACGTCTATCCGAGAGCAAGAGCAGAGTAGCGCCGTCATCGATGGCGCGTTCAGCGGCGACGAAAAGCCGCTGCAGTGCGGTTTCTAGCGCCGCTTGTTCGCCATCGGCCGTAAAATGCATGTCGAGCTCTGCTGTGTGAATACCGCCATGATCCGACTCGCGGATGCGGGTCAAATCATCCGGCGTCAGGAAGGGATGCGACAGCTTGAGACCGCGATATTGCTCCGGAGACTCTTGCAGCAAATTGCATTCGCGACCGACAAAGCTCTCGAGCGACATGACCAGCTCTTCGCGCAGGGGATCGATGGGTGGATTGGTGACCTGAGCAAAGAGCTGTTTAAAATAATTGAACAACAGCTGAGGTTTGCAAGAGAGAACCGCCAGTGCCGTGTCGTTGCCCATGGATCCGATCGCTTCCTGCCCGTTGGCGGCCATCGGTCCGATAACCCGAGCAAGCTCTTCACGTGAATAGCCAAAAATCCGTTGCAGACGGAGCAGGTCGTCTGCTGCCATGGGCGGATTCTTTGCCGGCATAAAAAGACCGCGCAGCTCGATGCGGTTCTCCCGGATCCAGCGGCGATAGGGTTGGCGCCGCGCCAATTTGGCTTTTACCTCGGGATCGGGCACCAAACGGTTTTGATGCAGATCGACCAAAAGCATTTTTCCCGGCTGCAGACGCCCTCGGCGTAGAATGTCATCATCCGGTAAATCCAGGACACCCGTCTCTGAAGCCATTACGATCAGACCCGAACGCGTCAATGTATAGCGGGCCGGGCGCAAACCGTTTCGGTCGAGCGTCGCTCCGACATAGCGGCCATCGGTAAAGGCGATCGCGGCCGGGCCGTCCCACGGTTCCATCAGAGCGGAATGATATTCGAAAAAGGCTCGTTTATCGCGACTCATTTGCTGCATACGCGGGCCATGGGCTTCCGGTATCATCATCATCACCGCATGAGGCAACGAGCGTCCGGCCAACACCAACAGCTCGAGGACATTGTCGAAACAGGCCGAATCACTGCCCCCCGGTTGAATGATCGGTTTGATTTTTTCCATGTCCTCGGCAAACACCGGGGAAGCGAGCAACGGTTCCCGTGCCCGCATCCGATTGATGTTGGCGCGCAGGGTGTTGATTTCACCGTTGTGTGCCACATAACGAAACGGTTGAGCCAGTCGCCATGTCGGCCAGGTGTTCGTGCTGTAACGCTGATGCACCAGGGCATAAGCGCTTTCAAAATCCGAATCCGCCAAATCGTCATAATAACGGCTCAGCTGGCAACCGGTCAGCAGGCCTTTATAGACCACTGTATGGCTGGAAAAACTGCAGATATAAAAATCGCTTGTATCTCCGGATAGACCAGCAATCTCCTTTTCGATCAAACACCGGATCACCGCCAATTTGCGCTCAAAATCCACCGCTCCGATTCGGCCCGGTGCGACAAAAAACTGATAGATCAGCGGCTGATGCCGGCGCGCTTGTTCACCCGGAAGAGTCTCCTGAACCGGAACCCGCCGCCACCCCAAAAACTCTGCGCCTTCACGCTCTGTCGTCTCTTCGCAGATGCGCACGCAACGCTCACGCAAAACAGTGTTGTGCATCATGAACGCCATAGCCAGGCCGTATTGTCCGGGGTTGGGCAAAATCAATCCCTGGTCGGCGCACCACCTCCGCAGCAAGCGATCCGGAAGCTGCAAGAGAATGCCGGCCCCATCGCCGGTGGCGGTGTCGCCACCCACCGCACCTCTGTGCTGCAGATTGATCAGTACATGGCCAGCCTGCTGCACCAATTCGGGATTGGCGACACCGTCCAACTGCACCAAAAATCCGACGCCGCAACTGTCGTGCTCGTGCTGTGGCGAATAGAGCCCCACTGGATGCGGCAACCCCGACCCTTGATAAGATAGCAAATCCGCTGACATCTAATCTCGCTCACGTTTGGGTGGTCTTGTATGGACTTGAGGCGATCGGAGGATCTCTATCGTAACCGATGCGAACGAACAGCACAGTTGTCAATCGCCGCTTACCGCGAATAGATCATGCACATTGAATCTGTAATGCACAGAAATAGCCTGGAACATTAATTTATTTAATATTGCTTGTTAATTTAAATTAAAATATAAACCTAAATAGCTATTTTGCAAGATTTTTTTATTAGCAGATTTACAATAGCCATCCACTCTCCACGACAGTGGGGACAGCACGGATGGAGGCGAAAGGTGGGTTCTCCAGGTCAGGAGAGGTGAGATCCTTTGAAAAAGAGGTGGCTGAAAACCGGCCGTTTTTTGGCGTTTGCTCGATAAACAGGGATCATTCGTAACGCAGGGCATCGATAGGATTGAGTCCGGCCGCTTTGCGCGCCGGATAAAATCCGAAAAAGATTCCGACCAGGCAGGCAAAGGAAAACGCCAGGATGATAATGCCCGGCTGAATGACGGCGCTCAGGTTGGAAAAGCGGTTGACGCCCACAGTCAGCAGAAAGGCAAGCAAAATGCCGAATCCGCCACCGATGGAACTGAGCATAATCGATTCGGTGAGAAACTGCAGCAGGATATCCCGTTCCCGCGCGCCGACAGAAAGGCGGATACCGATCTCGCGGGTGCGTTCGGTAACCGAGACGAGCATGATGTTCATGATTCCGATACCTCCCACCAAAAGGGAAACCGCGGCAATCGAACCGAGCAACAGGGTCAACACCTCGGAGGTCGATGAAGCCATTTCGGTGATCTCGGCTTGGTTGCGAACGGTGAAATTATCCGTGTCCCCCTCTTTTATCTTGCGCATATCGCGTAAGATCAGTGTCAGTTCCTGTTCGGATTCGTACATTCGATCCGAGGACAGAGCGCTGGCATAGATCATGTCCACATAGATTCCGCCTTTCAGGCGATAAAGAACAGTGGTGGCCGGTGCCAGGATGATATCGTCAGCATCGTGCCCCATGGCGCTTGTTCCTTTGGTTTTAAGCACACCGATGACGGTAAAGGGCGTGTTGCGAATGCGGATACGTTCACCGATCGGATCTTGACCGGCAAAGAGTTCATCGGCGATTGTCTGCCCGATAACCGCCACTTTTTTGCGGCTTTTGACATCGCGTTCGGTGAAAAACTCGCCCTGTGCCAGCTGCCAATCTCGAATATACTGATAGGCGGGGTAAACCCCCTCGATACTGGTGTTCCAGTTGCCGCTCCCGCCGACGACCTGTCCGGCGGATCGGACAAGCGGGGAAATCGCGCGGACCAATAAAGCACGCTTTTTCAACTCATCCACATCCACAAAGGTAAAGGGGGTGGCGCTGCCTATGCCGCGGCTCACACCTCCGCGCTGAAGAGCACCCGGTCGAATCATCAGCAAATCCGTCCCCAATGAAGCGATGCGCTGCTGGATCTGCTGTGACGCGCCAGCGCCAATCCCGACCATGACGATGACGGCGCTGACACCGATGATGATTCCCAGAGAAGTCAACAGGCTGCGCAGACGGTTCTTGAGAATGCCGCGGATAGCAGCGCGGACCAGGTTCGTGAGTTGAAGCATAAAACGATTCCTCGTGTGCTAATCTTGTCCCGTCCGTTTCAGATTGGACCGGGCCCATCGCCTGTCGCTGACCAGTTCGTCTCTGCGGATCAGACCGTCAAGCATTTCGACGATACGGCGCGCATAGGCCGCAATATCCTTTTCATGAGTCACCATCACCACTGTGATGCCCTGATCGTTCAATTCCTGAAACACCTCGAGAACTTCGATTGAGGTATGACTGTCGAGGTTGCCGGTAGGTTCGTCCGCCAGAATAATCGACGGCCGATTGACCAATGCCCGGGCGATAGCCACGCGTTGTTGTTGGCCGCCGGAAAGCTGATTGGGTTCGTGGTGCAGCCGGTCGGCCAGACCAACCCTCTCCAATGCCTCAACTGCCGCCCGACGCGGATCGCTGATCCGTCGCTTGCGGTCGTAAAACAACGGCAACTCGACGTTTTCCAGCGCGCTGGTGCGCGGCAACAAATTGAATCCCTGAAAAACAAACCCGATCTTGTGGTTGCGAATATCGGCGTATTCGTTTTTCGTCAACCCACCGACATCGATCCCATCCAGGTGATAGCTGCCGCCCGTTGGCTGATCCAGGCAGCCGAGCAGGTTCATCAGCGTCGACTTGCCCGAACCGGAAGCACCCATGATCGCTACCATTTCTCCTGGCTCGACGATCAGATCGATACCGCGCAGCGCACAGACGGCAATCTCGCCTATGTAAAAAGTCTTTTTCAATTTTTGGGTTTCGATTATCGGTGCCATAAGGCTTCTGTTGTCCTCAAAATCAACTCGAGGTCCTGAAAATGGTCACGACAAGAGACCCAGCGGCTCAAAAGGGCGCTCGACCGGGGGGACGTCCGCCACTCAAAGGATTGGTGTTTCGTACCCGCGTCGGGGCCATACCTTCCTGATAGCCAAGGATTACCTGCATCCCCTCCTGCAACCGTCCGGAAGCCACGACTTGTGTAAACTGTCCATCGCTGGCACCGAGTTGCAGGCGGGCAACCTCAGGTTGTCCCTCCGCATTCAAGTACCAGACACGGCCGCTGTTCTCCTTTTGTCGAAAAACACCGCCGCTATCCATTCGAAAAGAGCGCGCTGCACGGGAAGAATCCGAGCCCGGTTCGGCTCGCCGGCGCATGCGCTCCCGCATCTCGACGATCAAATCCTCGCCGGGCTGAAAACGCAGAGCACTGTTTGGTACCAGCAAAATATCCTTTTTTTCCTCGACATAGAAATCGATCGTAGCAGTCATTCCCGGTAAAAGTGTTCCCTCATCGTTGCGCGCGTCGACGATGACGGTATAATTGACCACATTTTGGATCACCTCCGGCTGCAACCGGACTTGACGGACGATCCCGTGAAAGATTCGGTCCGGCCATGCCGCCACTTCGAATTCGGCGCGCTGCCCTTCGCTGATGGCGCCGATATCGCTTTCGTCGACCTGAGCGTGAATTTCCATGCTCGAGAGATCCTCAGCAATCACAAACAACGTCGGCGCCTGAAGACTGGCTGCTACGGTCTGCCCCTCCTCAACACTGCGCTGGATCACAGTCCCGTCGATGGGGGAGCGAATCACCGCATATTTTAAGTTTCGGTCAGCACGCATCAGCGCGGCTCGAGTGGATTTCAATGAGGCTTGGGCGATTTTCAGATTGATTCGAAAAGGAAGGTAATCGGCTTCCGAGAGAAATCCCTTTTCATGCAATTGCTTTTTGAGCCGTTCGGTAATCGTCGCCTCTTGCAACTGGGCTTGTGCTTTTTCAAAATTGGCTTCAGCCTCAAGAATCGAAGCTTTGAGCATCACTGTGTCCAAAACGGCTAACACCTGGTTTTTACGCACCGGGTCGTTAAAATCTACTGTCAGACGATCCAAAACACCCGAAACCTGAGTCCCGACCTCGACTGTTCCGACCGCCTCCAGTGTACCGCTGCAGGAAACAATCGTGACCAGGTCACCACGTTTAACCTCTGCCGTATTCCAGCTCCGACTAACATCGTTTTTTCCCCGACAGTGCAAGAGAAAAACCAGGATGACTGATGTTAAAAGTCCCGCCGATATCACGACCGTTCGTCTTTTCATCTCATCCTCGCCAAAACATTTAAACTTGGACGTCGCTTTTCAAAAATTAGACCCGAAAAAACACAAGATATTCCCGCATACTGGAATTCATCAAAGGAAAGACCACAAACCAGGAAGGAACGAAAAAGGGGAAGGCCGACTCGACAGATTCGAGTCGGCCACTGAATGGATCAGAGTTTTTTCATGACTTTTTGCATATGCTGTGCCGCTTCAGCTTGATATTTCTTGTCTCTCGGCTGCTTGGGCTCGAGAGCAGCGACTTTTTCATAGGCGACTTTGGCATCCGTCCATTGGTCCAGACTTTCAAAGGTCAGACCCAATTCATAATGGTGATTGATATAGGCGGGGTTGAGCTCGATTGCTTTCTGAAAAAGCTCAACCGCTTTTTCTTTGCTGGCCGGCGGCAGACCGCCATAGATCACTTTGGCCAAGGCTTTTTTTAAGCCGCTGAGACTGGCCACTTCACGGTTCCAGCGCGCCAGGACATGGTAGGCGATGTCCTTGCTTGGATCCAGTTCGATAGCCTTTTCGGCAGACTCTTTGACTTCTTTGGACAATTCGACTTTGGTTTTACCGCCACGCATGATCGCCAGGCGTCCCACCGCAATAGCCAACGACAATTGCGTATCCGCATCATTGGGACAAAGCTCGGCAGCGCGACGGGCTTTTTTCTCGGCAGCTGGATAATGGATGTCCTGAGCATCTTCACCGCCCACCTCGCCGATATTGACATGGCTGCGCGACGCTTTCCACAACGCTTCGCAAGAGGTGCTGTCCAAAGCGATCGCCTTTTCATAAAAGCCCAGCGCATCGGCATCCTGATAAATCGCATCCGCCGAGTCGCCTTTCGCCACCCATTCCTGCGCTGTTTCCTGGGCAAACAAGGCGAACGGACAGACCAGTAAAACCGCCAACGTTTTCAATCCTTTCATGACTTCCATCCTTTCCGCTTTTTCAATTTTAAATCCGGCACTTTTCCACTCCACCGGATCATTTCCAAAACTGAATCTTGTTCATACATATCTTTACAATTTATTGCATTCTCTTGCCAATGTCAAATAAAAAGTTGGATTCAGATTCCTATCGCATTGACTCATTTTGGTTTCTTGTTACAAGAATCCGATTGCGGCTAGCGTTTCAATGAAAATTAAAATTTTCCTGTTTCGGCTCGTGATTTCTTGTTATATTGTTTTCCTGATTCGCTGTTAACCGAATCACAATACGTGCCCGGATTCGGTGCTTTGCAGCGAATCCCCGCAAAAAACAGTATAATATTTGCACCAAAAGGGTGGAAATGGCAACTGCCACAACTAATCCAAAATTATATAGATACTTTGTTGGATTCTGTTGACACAAAATCCGTGACATACAATTTATTGTTATTTAAAACTTGTTTCAAACACTATTCTGAGTGAGAAATGGCTGAAAGAGAAAAGATCATCATTCGCGGCGCACGCGAACACAATCTGAAAAATATTGACGTGGAAATTTTTCGAGATCAGCTGGTGGTCATAACCGGACTGTCCGGATCCGGCAAATCATCTCTGGCTTTTGACACAATCTATGCCGAAGGCCAGCGACGTTATGTGGAATCGCTCTCCGCGTACGCCCGCCAGTTCCTCGGTCTGATGGAAAAACCGGATGTCGATTCCATCGAAGGCTTGTCACCGGCGATCTCTATCGAGCAGCGATCCTCGGGCAAAAATCCCCGTTCCACTGTCGGAACGGTCACGGAAATCTATGATTATCTTCGTCTGCTTTACGCACGCATCGGCATCCCCCATTGCCCTCAATGCGGTAAACGGGTCGAAAGGCAAACCGTGCAACAGATCGTCGATCAGGTCTTGTCCTTACCCGAAAACACCAGGATCCAGATACTGGCCCCGATTGTCCGCGGTCGCAAAGGCGAATATCGGGAAATTTTCCAGGAGGCACGTCGGGACGGATTTGTCCGCGTTCGCGTCGATGGCCAAATAGTCGATCTGGACGATGAGATTGTACTTGAAAAAAACAAAAAACACGACATTGAAATCGTGGTCGACCGACTGATAGTGGCTGCAAAAATCCGCAACCGCCTGACCGAATCGGTGGAAACAGCGCTCTCGTTGGCATCGGGGATTGTGCTGATCGATCAGCCGGAGCGTAAGGCTCATCTTTTCAGTGAGAATTATGCTTGCATCGACTGCGGAATCTCTTATGAAGAACTCGAGCCACGGCTCTTTTCCTTCAACTCTCCCTACGGTGCCTGTCCGGTGTGCAACGGCCTGGGCACAACAAAAAAAGTCGATCCGGATCTGCTGGTTCCCGATCCATCCAAAAGACTGGTGGAAGGCGCCATCACTCCCTGGGGCGAGCTCAAAGACGGGTGGTATCCGACCCTGGTCGAGGGCGTCGTTGGCCAATTCGGCTATACTCTGGAGCAGACGTTTGCTGAACTCTCACCCGAGTGCCGAAACGCCCTGTTGTACGGCACAGACAAAGAGCTGACGTTTCACTACAAATCGCGCAGCGGTCATCACGAAGGATTGATACGCAACAAATTTGAAGGAGTCGTTAACAATCTGGAACGCCGTTATCATCAAACCGACTCACAAAACATCCGCGAGTGGATTGAGAGTTTCATGAACGTCGTCAGATGCGAAAGCTGCGATGGATCACGCCTCAAGCCGCAAGCGCGCTTTGTCAAAATTCAGGGTCATACCATTCAACAGCTCACCGGTTTCTCGATCCACGGCCTGCTCGGTTATTTCGATTCGCTCCGGTTGGGAGAACGCGATGCCCAGGTGGCCAAACAGATCATCAAGGAAATCGGGGAGCGCCTGGGTTTTTTAATCAATGTCGGTCTCGACTATCTGACCTTGGACCGCACGGCCGACACCCTTTCGGGCGGAGAGGCGCAGCGCATTCGCCTGGCGACTCAGATCGGCTCACAACTGGTCGGAGTGCTCTATATCCTCGACGAGCCCTCCATCGGTCTGCATCAGCGCGACAACCGAAGGTTGATCGATACGCTAAAAAAACTCCGAGATCTGGGAAACAGCGTTATCGTAGTCGAACATGACCGCGATACCATGCTGGAGGCCGATTATCTGCTCGATCTCGGGCCCGGTGCAGGAGAACATGGCGGCCGTATCGTGGCACAGGGAACGCCGCAAGAGGTTACCGCCAACCCGAACTCGATCACCGGCGACTATCTCGCCGGCCGCCGCCACATCCAGCAGCCGGGCAAACGACGAAAAGGGAACGGCCAGTGGCTGCTGCTGCATGGTGCAACCGGAAATAACCTCAAGAACGTCGACCTGCATCTGCCGTTGGGCAAATTGATCTGTATAACCGGCGTCTCCGGCAGCGGTAAAAGTTCATTGATCAACGAAACCCTGTATCGGATTTTACGCCGACATTTTTACCGCAGCAAAGAAACGCCACTGCCCTATCACTCTATCGAAGGGCTGGACCTCGTCGATAAAGTGATCGACATCGATCAATCGCCTATCGGTCGAACACCGCGTTCCAATCCTGCCACCTATACCGGACTTTTCACCCCCATTCGCGATCTCTTTTCCCAGTTGCCCGAAGCACGCATCCGCGGTTATAAACCGGGCCGTTTTAGCTTTAACGTCAAGGGCGGCCGCTGCGAAGCCTGTCAGGGAGACGGGATCATAAAAATTGAAATGCACTTTTTACCGGATGTCTATGTCACCTGTCAAGTCTGCAAAGGCAAACGCTACAATCGCGAGACTCTGGAGATCCTCTATCGCAACAGATCCATCGCCGACATCCTCGACATGACCGTCTCACAGGCACTCGATTTGCTGCAAAATATTCCGGTCATTCAAAAAAAACTGAAAACCCTCTACGATGTGGGTCTGGGCTATATTCGCCTCGGGCAACAGGCAACCACGCTTTCGGGAGGAGAAGCCCAGCGCGTCAAACTCGCAACAGAACTCTCCAAAACAAGCACCGGCAAAACGATTTATCTTCTCGACGAACCGACGACCGGCCTCCATTTTGAGGATACAAAAATGCTTTTGGCGGTTCTCAACCGTTTGGTCGACCGCAAAAACACCGTTGTCGTTATCGAACACCAATTGGATGTGATCAAAACTGCCGATTATGTCATTGATCTGGGTCCCGAGGGTGGAGATGACGGAGGATTTATTGTGGCGGAGGGGACACCTGAGGAAATTGCACAGAACCCCAACTCTTATACCGGCCGGTTTTTAGCCCAGGAGCTGGCGGCTGCAGATGAGGCCTGAAGGTTGAACGGTTTTTGCGCCTCCTCTGCAACCGCTAAAGTCAAACACTTCAAAAGCTGTTGACCTCCAGCGCTGTTTCATGAAATGCTTTTATTTTTGGCTGTATTGATCCCAAGCAACGCGTACAATCCGCAAAAGCCGCTCGCTGCCGTGACCAGCAGCACGACGCCCACAACAGCCACGACCCAGACCAGAGCACCCTGCAAAAAAATCAATGCCGCTGCCAGCAGAATCAAACCGATAACAGCTCGTAGAATTCGGTCGACCTTTCCCTCGTTAACTTTCATCTCAAACTCCTCCTTTTGCGCAAAAGATAAAACCCTGTGTTCAGCAATATTCATCTAGTCAACGCTTAAGAAAACACCGCCAAACGATGGATTATTTCACACCTTCGTCGAATCGCTCTCCCTCTGCAGAGGCGCTCCGAATGGTGATTCCAGTAAACCCATAAAAAACTGATATCAAAGGTGTGAGAATATTGACAAAAGCAAAAGGCAGATAGGCGAGGGGATAGACACCCAATGTCGCCCACATATACGCCCCGCAGGTATTCCAGGGCACCAGGGGCGAAACAAGGGTGCCGCTGTCTTCCAGGCAGCGCGAGAGATTGATCATGGCAAGCCCGCGGCGGCGAAAAGCGTCGCGATACATTCGGCCAGGCACCACGACGGCAAGGTATTGATCGGGAGCGATCAGATTCATGCTGATGCAGGTCACGATAGTCGAAAGAATCAAGGTCCCCGTGCTGCGCGCCAGCCGCAGGATGGCACCGGCGATCACACCGAGCATTCCTCCGCCCTCCATGGCCCCACCAAAAGCAAGGGCACAAATAATAAGAGCGACCGTCGACAACATACTCTCCATGCCCCCCCGTGACAACAATTGGTCGACGGAATCCAGCCCCGTTGTCGAAATGAAACCGCTTTGAGCCGCAGCCATAACCGATTGCATCGACGCCTGTTGAAAAATAACAGCAAAAAGACCACCGAGCACGGCACCGCCGAGCAGAGCCGGTAGGGCGGGAATCCTCAACACGACCATGGCGATCACCAGCAAAGGCGGGGTAAACAGCAGCGGGTGAAGGCTGAAATTCTGCTCCAGAGCAGCCAAAATCGTTTCGATTTCGGCACTTTCCACTCGAGTTTTGACGGTAATGAAACCCAGCAAGGTATAGAACACCAGAGCTATCAGATAGGCCGGAAGAGTCGTATACACCATATGGCGGATATGTTTGAACATATCCGCCCCCACCACCGCAGGCGCCAGGTTGGTCGTGTCAGATAGCGGCGACATTTTATCCCCCAGGTAAGATCCGGATATGATAGCCCCGGCCACCATCGGAAGTGGAACACCCAGCCCCTGCCCCACACCGATCAGCGCGACGCCTACTGTCCCGGCCGTGGACCAGGAGGAACCTGTGGCCAAAGAAACCAGGGAACAGATCAGACATGTGGTGACCAGAAAAATAAAAGGGGACAACAGCTTTAATCCGGCATAGATCATGATCGGCACGATGCCGGCGGCAATCCAGGTTCCGATCAGCATGCCGATCACCATGAGAATCAAGCAAGCTTGGATCGCCACCGTGATTCCTTTGACAATACTCTCTTCCACCTGCCGCCAGCTCGATCCCTGGCTGAGCGCCAGGGCGCCGGCCACAACCGTTCCCATAATCAGAGGGATATGCGGTGTACCCTCGAACATCACAATATTGATCGAGAGAAAAATGATCAGGGAAAAAACCGGAATCAGGGATTGCCAGAGAACGAAAGAACGGACAGGTGGAGTTGACATAGCGAATCTTCCTCCAGTTGCAATAGGTCAGGATCAATGATAACAAATGACAAGCAAAGATGCAACGATTCTGATCTGTTCAATCGGCAGACCTTTGACCCATTTGCTCGGGCTTTTTTTATTGACTATTCGCATCGAGTTGACTATAATAGTGAATATGTTGTCTCATCCAACCCCGGGGTTGGAGTGGCTGAAACCCTATCCCGATCTTTTTGTGAGGTAGCCCCAATGTCCATTTTTGCACAATCGCCGCTCCACACCGTTGGACGCGAGGAAAAAAGCGATTGTCTAATTGAATTGCAGCTCGCTTCATCCGGTGGCAGAGCTATTAAAGTGCACAGTTCGGTGCAGGAGCTTTATGGCAATCAAATCCGCATAACTCTGGAATCAGCTCTGGATTTTTTCGCCATCTCACATGGGAAATTGGTGATCCGAGACTTTGGCGCGCTCGACCACGTCTTGAAAGCGCGGATCGAAGCAGCAGTTCGCGCCGCGTGCGGCGATCAGGTCCCGGCTCTGTTGCCCGAGCCCCGAATTGCCTTGCCGCCGAAACCGGCGTCCCGTTTGCGCCGTTCGCGGCTCTATCTTCCCGGCAACCAGCCGGATCTGGCGCTGAATGCCGGATTGTTTCAAGCAGATGCGATCATCCTCGATCTGGAAGATTCGGTGGCGCCGCCCCACAAAGCAGCCGCCCGCATCCTGGTACGCAACACCTTGGCCTCGATCGACTTTGGCCGCAGCGAAAGAATCGTGCGCATCAATCCGCTATCGTCGCCTTACGGCCAAGACGATCTGTTGCAGATCGTCGCCGCTCAACCCGACACCCTGCTCATACCCAAATGCGAGAACGCCGTCGACATCCGCTCGGTGGAAGAGCGGGTTTCACAGCTCGAACAGACCCATGGAATCGATCGAAAAATCAGTTTTATGCCGTTGATCGAATCGGCACGAGGTGTGATGATGGCGCAGGAAATTGCATTTGCGAGCGAGCGCAATTGCGCTCTCTGTTTCGGCGCTGAAGATTTCAGCGCCGATATCGGCGCCGAACGCAGTCAGGAAGGCAAAGAGAGCCTGGTCGCCCGCAGCTTGATCGTTCTGGCAGCAAAGGCCGCGCGCATTCAGGTGCTGGATACGGTCTATTCCGATGTAGAAAATATCACCGGTCTGATCGAAAGCACACGAGAATCCTTGCAACTCGGATTCGACGGACGCGGTGTCATCCATCCCTCGCAAATTCGCCCCATCCACGATATTTTTAGCCCCTCGGCGGAACAGATCGAAAAAGCCAGACTAATCATCCAAGCAGTGGAAGAGGCAAAAAGCAAAGGATCCGGTGTGGCGGCATTGGGCAGCAAAATGATCGATGCACCGGTGGTTGCCCGCGCCCAAAAAGTGCTTTCTATGGCCCGAGCGGCCGGTTTGCTCGAACCGGATCGCGAGAGCTGACAATGCAACCCACTCGAGCTTTCGCTGCTCACTCTTTGTCAAAAGGATTTGCCGGTATGGAATGGAAAAAAAATGCGGTCGGACGCCTGGTCCCCTTAGAAATCGATGGTAAACAACTAAAACCGTTTGAGGGCGCCTATGCCGATCAGGGCGGAGGACGCCAGACAGGCGCCAGGATTTGCGCGGCCGCCTCTTATCGTGACAAGATGCTGAAATCAATAGACGAAGCGATCGATGCGTGTAAAATTCAGGACGGCATGACCATTGGATTTCATCACCATCTGCGCAACGGCGATATTTTGATCAATCTGGTGATGGAAAAACTCGCCGCTCGCGGCCTCAAAGATCTGGTGCTGGCGCCGTCCGCCTTGTTTCCGACACACGAAAAACTCGTTTCCTATATCGAGCAAGGGGTCATCTCTCACATCGAAGGATCGATGAACGGACCGGTCGGACGAGCCTGCTCGCTCGGAAAGATGAAAAAAACTGCGGTGCTGCGATCCCATGGTGGACGCTATCGCGCCATCCAGGACGGCGACCTGAAAATCGACGTCGCCTTTATCGCCGCCCCCTGTGCCGATAGCCACGGCAACGCCAACGGTTTGCATGGACCCTCGGCCTGCGGCCCGCTCGGGTTTGCCCTGGCTGATTCACTGTGGGCCGAGCGTGTCGTTGTGGTGACGGATCACTTGGTTCCCTTTCCCTGTTTCCCTTGGAGCATTGAAGGCGGGCACGTTGACTTTGTCGTTACCGTGGACACCCTGGGAGACCCGTCGCAGATCATCTCTGGAACCACCCGCATTACGCGCAGCCCGACCCGGCTTTTGATTGCCGACTATGCGGCACAATTCGTGCGCGACAGCGGCATCATGACCGATGAAAACTTTAGCTTTCAAGCCGGAGCCGGGGGGGTTTCACTCGCCTTTGTGAAATATATGGGCGAGATGATGCGGGAAAAAGGGGTGATCGCCGATTTTGTCCGTGGCGGATCGACTCAATATATGGTGGATCTGCTCGAAAACGGATTGACCCGCTTTATCCTCGATGGTCAGAGTTTCGATCTGGACGGCGTGCGCTCTCTGCGCGAAAATCCAAACCACATCGAAACCAATCCGTTCGTTTCGTACAATTATCACACCAAGGGCTGCTTTGCGAACCGGGTCAAAGTTTCGGTGCTCGGAGCAACCGAAATCGACCTCGATTTCAACGTCAATGTCAACACCCATTCGGACGGCTGGCTGCTGCATGGTATCGGCGGTTTTACCGATGCAGCCGATGCCCAGGTGACCATCATCACCGCACCGCTGGTGCGCAATCGCGTGCCCATCGTAGTCGACTCGGTCACCTCGGTTACTGCTCCCGGAGAAATGATCGATGTGCTGGTTACCGAATACGGCGTCGCCATTAATCCACGGCGTCTGGATCTGCTCGACCGCCTCAACAAGAGCGCCATTCCGGTGCTTTCGATAGAGGAACTGCACAACCGAGCATTGCAAATGACCGGTGAACCCGAAAAACCTCAATTCACCGATCGCGTGGTTGCCCTGATCGAATTTCGCGACGGCACGGTGATCGATGTGGTTCGTCAGCTGCAGACCAAATCCTGAACCGCAACCGCTCCGGCTATGGCGACCAACTTTTAATTGACTTTTTTCAATAGTTTTAATACATTTACAAGTTTGCCCGGATTCCGTCGACTGACCAAAATTCGAATCCGACCCCGTCTATATTCGTGCTTATAATTTTCGCAAGATAAACTCATACTCCGTGGAGGTAGCGGTTATATGCAACGCAGACAGCTTTTTAAAGTCATTCTTGTCGCAGGACTCGTCTTGTTTTCCCTCTATGCTTTATACCCGACGGTACAGCTCGGCGGCCTGCAGGACCAAGAGACTCGTCTCATTCAGGAAATCTCCGAGTTCAGTGGATTGGATGCCAGCACAATCATGGCTGGTATCACCCAGGGCAGCCTCGAAAGTCTGGTACGACAAACCACCTCGGGCGATTCGCAGTCCGTCGCTTTAGATCGCAGCGCCGAGTTGATCCGTCTCAGCCGCAAGATCGAATCGGTCGAAAACAAAGCCATCCGTCGAGGTCTTGACCTCCAGGGCGGAACCTATCTGGTCTATGAAGTCGATCTGCCGCAGTTGATGAACGATCTGGGCAAGAACAAAGACGATCGGTTTGAAGACATCATCAAGGCTACCCAAGAGCAGGTGGAAAAAGAAGGCCTGGACTTTTTCGATGCATTCACCAAAAATTTCGCTGACCGCAACATCCGTTTGAACCGCTATTTTGGCCGCAAAGGACAGGCCGATGACGACATCCTCGCCGACCTGCAGAACGAATCGGCTGATGCTATCGACCGAACTGTGCAAGTCTTGCGCAACCGTGTCGACGAGTTCGGCGTTTCCGAGCCTTCGATCACCAAGCAGGGTTCGCGTCGTATCATCATCGAGTTAGCGGGCATCACCAATATCCAACGAGCCAAGGACGTGATCGGCACCACCGCCTTGCTGGAGTTCAAGCTGGTCAAAGAGGCGGATCTGATCTGGTCGGTTCTCAATGATATCGACCGCGTTGTTAAAACCGAGCTTCGCGGACAGGAAGCCGCTGCCCAAGTCCAGACCGACACCACCCAATTCAGCGAAGGCGGAGAGTCGGCCGATGCCGAAGTCAAACTCGAGGATCTGTTTGGCGGGGGCGCGACACAAGAAAGCAGTGCCGACACCGCTCTTTTGGTCGACCAAAATACTTTTTCAGAAAAGCCCTTTACAGCTCTCTTGCGCGCAACCGGCGGTCGCTTTGCCGATGTCATTTCGGTGCCCACACAAAATGCCGCAGCCGTGCAGCGATGGCTTTTGACTCCGCGGGTTCTTGAAGTCATTCCGGCAGATGCTCAATTTCTCTGGGGCAAGGACGTCTATACGTACGGAGATATCAGCTACCGCCCCCTCTATTTGGTCAAAAAAGAACCCGAACTCACCGGTGCTCTGCTGAAAAATGCCAGTGTCTCCATCGCAAGCGGCGAGAGCAATTTGAGCGCAGGCTCCGCCGAAGTACATATGGAGCTCAACAACGAAGGCAGCAAATTGTTCGCCAAAACCACCGGCATGAACGTGGGTAAAAAACTGGCCATCGTCCTCGACGGTCGGGTTGCCTCCGCTCCGAACATCAAGGAAAAGATCCCCTCCGGCAGTGCGCGAATTGACAATATCGGCGCAATGGAGGAAGCTCAGGATCTGGCTCTTGTCCTGCGTGCCGGTGCCTTGCCCGCTCCGGTGCATATCATTACAGAAAATACGGTCGGACCCTCTCTAGGACAGGATTCAATTCGAAAAGGCAGCAATTCGGCATTGATCGGTCTTGCCCTGGTCATTCTTTTTATGATTCTCTACTATCGGTTACCGGGAGTTGTCGCCGACTTGGCGCTTGTGCTCAACATCCTTTTTGTCCTGGCCATTATGGCGAGTTTCCATGCCACCCTGACCCTGCCAGGCATTGCGGGCATCATCCTGACCGTCGGCATGGCCGTCGATGCCAATGTGCTCATTTTTGAACGCATCCGTGAAGAGCGAAGAACCGGCAAAACGCCGCGCGCTTATATCGACACCGGTTATGGTCGCGCTTTTCGCACCATTCTCGACGCCAACATTACGACGCTGATCACCGCCATCGTGCTCTACAGTTTCGGAACCGGTCCGATCCGCGGCTTCGCGCTGACCCTGTCGATCGGTATCATCGCCAGCATGTTCACCGCTATTGTGGTCACGCGGTTGATTTTCGAGCTGTTGCCCAACAAGATGAATCTGGACAAAGTCTTTAACTATTAATAATCCAGAACCAAGTGCCCTATAATCGGCCGAGTAGAGACTTTTTTGAAAGCAAATTTAACCTCTGAGGAGACAGAATAAACATGCAGTTCTTCCACGAGACTTCCATAGACTTTATTGGCAAACGCAAATACTCTACCATTTTTTCGCTTGCCTTAATCGTCATCGGTCTGTTTTCATTGATCATCCACCACGGCATCGAATACAGCATCGATTTTACCGGCGGCACCTCCTTACAGCTCCGATTCGAAAAACTCACCTCCGCCGGCGATCTGCGCAGCGCTCTGGACAAAATCGGACTGGGAACGGCTGAAATAAAAAAAATCGGTCAGGACCCGGAAAACGAATTTTTGATCCGCGTCGAGGAAAAGGGCGAAGGAACCGATATTGCTGATATGATCGAAAAGGAATTGACAGCCGCTTATCCTGACAATCCCTACGAGATCCTCTCTGTTACCGAAATCGGTCCAAAAATCGGCGGCGAGTTGCGCCGGGCCGCAATTTTAGCTGTTCTGATCTCCCTTCTGGGCATTCTGATCTATATCAGCTGGCGATTTGAATTCAAATTTGCCGTGGGTGCTGTCATTGCTCTCTTCCATGATGTGGTCATCACCCTGGGCGTTTTTTCGGTTCTCGGGTTGGAGATTTCTCTCGCTGTGGTCGCAGCCTTTCTCACGATCGTCGGATATTCGCTCAACGACACGATCGTCGTTTATGACCGTATTCGCGAAAATCTGAAAACCATGCGGCGCGATACCTATTATTCCATCGTCAACGCCAGCATCAATCAGACCCTCAGCCGCACTATCATCACTTCGTTGACCACATTGGCTGTTGTGGTCGTTCTCTTTCTCTTTGGCGGAGAGGTCATTCACGATTTCAGCTTTGCCTTGCTGGTTGGTATCGTTATTGGAACCTATTCCTCCATCTTTGTTGCCAGCCCGATCGTTTATGAATGGCAACACCGACAGCAAGCCGCTAAATCGAAAAAAACGGCCGCACGCGCCGCCGCTCGTTGATTCGAACAGGAGCGCTCAAATGGAGCTGCAAAAATCGAGTGTTGAACAAACCGTCGTTTTTCGTCTTTCCGGAAAAGTGATGGGCGGTCCTGACGCAACCCTGCTCAACGAAACATTGCATCGAGTATTGGAGGATGGGAAGCGACAGATCGTGGTTGATCTTGCCGGAGTCGAATGGATGAATAGCAGCGGTCTGGGAATATTGATCAGCGCCCTGACAACGGTTCGAAATACAGGCGGAGACCTCAAACTGGCAGGCGTTACGGAACGCATTCGCAGCCTGTTGACCATCACCAAACTGAATACAGTTTTTGAAATTCACGACTCGGTACAAGCGGCCCTTCAATCCCGTTAAACAATTATTCTGGCAAGACATCAAACTCCGAACGCCGGCTCGAGTTCGGAGTTTTTTACTTTTTCGGAGAAGCCTCATGGGAGTCAAAATCATCGTCGGTGCACAATGGGGGGATGAAGGCAAGGGCAAAATCGTCGACCTTGTCAGCGAAAAGGTCGATATCGTCGCCCGATACCAGGGAGGCCCCAACGCCGGGCATACCGTGGTTATCGGCGACGAACAGATCATCCTGCACCAGATTCCTTCGGGCATTCTCCGTGAAAACACTATCTGCATTATTGGCAACGGTGTCGTGATCGATCCGGTCGTCTTGATGCAGGAAATCGATTTTTTGAAGCAAAAAGGCATCGACGTCACCGGACGCCTCCTTATCAGCCACCGGGCCCACCTCATCATGCCGTATCACCATCTTTTAGATAGTTCACGAGAAGAAGCTCAGGGCGTCGATAAAATCGGCACCACTGGTAGAGGTATCGGACCAGCTTATGTCGACAAATACAACCGCTCCGGAATTCGAATCGTCGATCTCCTGGATCGAGATGTACTGAGCGAAAAACTTCGCAAAAATATCGCAGAAAAAAATAAAGTTCTGGAGCGCATCTACCACGCGGTGCAGATCGATGTGGACAAGGTGATTCAGGACTATATCGAATTCGATCATCTGATCGACGAATACGTGACCGATGTATCGGTTTATCTCAACGAGGCCATACGCCAGGGCAAAGAGATTCTCGTGGAGGGAGCACAGGGCACCATGCTGGATATCGATTTCGGCACCTATCCCTTTGTCACCTCATCCAACCCAACCGCGGGCGGCGCTTGTTGTGGACTGGGCATCGGCCCAACCAGCATCGAAGCGGTTATCGGCATCGCCAAAGCTTATACCACTCGAGTGGGCATGGGACCGATGCCAACCGAATTCGATCCCGAATTCAGTCAAACCATCCGGCAACTCGGCGGCGAATTCGGTGCCACCACCGGCCGACCTCGCCGGTGCGGCTGGCTCGACGCCGTCGTTCTTCGCCATGCCGTTCGGATCAACACTCTTTCCAGTTTGGTTTTGACCAAACTCGATGTTCTCGATACGCTCCCAGAAATCAAAATTTGCACAGAATACCGATACAAGAATAAAACCATCAAAAATTACCCAGCAGAAATCAATATTCAAGAGCAAGCCGTGCCGATCTATGAAACCCACCCCGGATGGATGCAAAGCACCCAAAACATACGCGCATTCGAAGAAATGCCGGCCAATGCGCAGGCCTATATACGCCGCATCGAAGAATTGACAGGTGTCCCTATCGATATCATCTCGGTTGGTTCGCGCCGCGACCAAACGATTCGCAAAAATCGCTCACTCGTTCGCCAGCCGGATCAGCGCTGACCCGGCTGGCCGGTTGTTGTTACCCAGGGGCCCAATATCGCCTCTCCCCGAATTTTTCTCTTGACACGCCCCCTTTTATATCGTATTTTTAAGTAACATTTGACGTTTTTCTCGTTATTTTGGATGCAATAATGGTTGAAACGTTCCGCAAGATTCAAAACTTTGTCGTACGTACGTATGAGCTGGCCCTACGCGACATTCAACGTCCCGACCTGACTTTGTCCCGAGCAACAGCCTTTTTGGTCTTGCAGATTCGTCTGTTTTATTTTGTCAGCCGAGCTTTTATTCGCGACCGACTGCTGATACGCGCTTCCGCTCTTGTCTATGCCACGCTATTATCGATCGTCCCTTTGCTGGCCCTCAGCTTTTCCCTGCTCAAGGCTTTCGGCTTTACCGACAAAATGGAACCGACGTTGACGCAGATTTTCCAACCGTTGGGCAGCGATACTGTGCAAAAAATCGTTCCGCCAATCATCGAATATGTCAACAATATCAACGTCGGTGTGATCGGCGCGGCTGGCTTTTTATTCCTCTTTTTTTCCATTCTCTCGATTATCAACAATATCGAACGCGCTTTTAACGATATCTGGCAGATCAAAAAATCCCGCTCTTTGGCGCGAAAAATTTCGGATTATATCAGCGTTCTCCTTCTCGGCCCTGTACTGGTTTTTGCCATTCTTGGCATTACGGCATCCGTTCAGAGCTACAAATTCGTACAAATCATCCACAGTATGCCCGGAATCCGCTTCCTGTTCAACAGAACCGCGCCTCTGATCGCCAGCTGGGTCTTTTTTTATTTTCTGCTGACTTTTATACCCAACACTCGAGTCAAATGGAAAAGCGCCCTGGTTGGTGCCGTCATTGGCGGAACCTTGTGGCAGATATCCAATTATGTTTTCGCACAATTTATTGTCGCCTCTTATCAATTCGGATCAAAAGCTGCAATCTATGCGGGCCTGGCCACTCTGCCGCTCTTTCTTTTTTGGCTCTATATAAACTGGGCTATAATCCTGCTAGGCGCTGAAATCTCGTTTACCAATCAAAATCTCGGCCGACTCTTTTTTGAAAAGGAACGAGACCGCTATAGCCACTTTTATCTTGAAAACATGGCGTTGCGAATCGTTCTTATCTGCGGCAGCCGTTTCGATGCTGGAAAAGAACCTCCAAACGCCGAGGATCTCAGCCGTTTACTCAATGTTCCCACCAGTTTTATCAATACCGTGGTGGGACGACTGCAAAGCCTCCATTTTTTGCACGCCACAGATGAGAGCAACACCCGTTATATCCCTGCACAAAGCCTGGATAAATTGCGACCGATCGATATTCTTCAGGCGCTGCGAAAAGAGGGAATCAATCCGCGGGAAGACGATAGGACGACAGATTTTTCCAAAACAACCACAGCCTTGCTGAATCGAATCGATGCCAAACTCGAAACTGATTTTCACCGAATCACAATTCTCAGCCTGATCCGCAAGTCTGAAAAAACCTGATTCGAACGCCTCACCGCCAATAACAGGGGGCGCGTGTTTCGCATCACTTGGACAATTCTTCTTTTTTCTCCATCGCTGATGGCCCAGGTAGTTTTATCGGAAATCATGTTCAATCCCTGGGGCGAAGAACGGGACAATGAATTCGTCGAGATCGTTAATCTCGACTCCTTGCCCGTCCAGATCGAGGGCTGGATTTTTTCAGACGGAGAGCAATCTACTCCAATCCGCGGCTACGATCATAGCGGATTCCTTCAACCGAAGCAATACGGGTTGATTTTTTCTCCACGCTATTTTGCCAACAGTACGCTTTATGATTCTCTTATTTCACCGGCTGCCGCGCTATTTGTGGTTGAATCGACCCAGCTGGGCCGAAACGGCTTGGCAAATTCTCGTGCTGAGCCAGTTTCCCTCTTTTCAGCACAGGGAGAGTTGATTGCCAGCTATCGCTACTCAGTTCCTAACGAAAACGGACATTCAGAGGAAAAACGTTCCCTTTGGGGGGCCGATTCCTCGATCAATTGGGGCAATTCTCGAATAATTAACGGCACTCCCGGCCGAATCAATTCAATCGCACCGCCTCCTTTTGACCTGCAAATCGATTCGCTAAAGATTTATCCGCAACACCCGACGAGGCGTGATTCCTGCCGCCTCTCAATCATTTGCCAAAATCGCGGTTCCTCGCCGATTGATTGGATGATTATTTCCTGTTCGGTTGAACGCCTGCCAAATCACGAAATTGTCTCCAGACAAATAGCCTCGGCACAGGATTTACAGTTGGACTTTCTGCAGCAATCGGTGCAACAAATGACCTTCTCTCCCCTCCTCATCGGGGGGTATAAAATACATCTGAGCATCGACTATTGCGAGAGCAAGATCGATACGACGATCGATCTGACCATTGATGCTGCGAGAGGAGATGTTGTCATCAACGAGGTGCATCTCGACGATCCTCCCTGGATCGAACTCTACAACACCACAAATCAAACAATCGAGTCGCATGACTGGGAAATTGGCTCGGACGGATTGACGAGTTTGCGCCTGGAGGCAGATTTGCACCTGGGGCCGCTAGAGTATGCTATTTGCGCAACAGATTCACCCGCCTTTTCCTCTCAGTGGACGCTGCAGGCCCCCTGGATTCGTCCGGTTCCAAATTTCTCCTCGCTGAGCAATACAAGCAATCTGGTGTTGCGTTCCGCATGGGGTGCGACCATTGACTCGTGTGTTTTCCTCTCTCATTCCGGCCCGGTATCGCTTGAACGCATCGACCCGCAGGTACCCGGGCACGTGAGCGAGAATTGGATCCCATGCCCCCATCCGGCGGGCGGTACCTGCGGAGAGCGCAACGCCGGTTCGGCACCTTTTGCCGACTTGGCTATCGAGGGTCCAGAAACCACTGTTTCTCCATTGCGACCGTGCCGGGGTGACCCGCTCTTTTTGGATTACACTGTCAAATCTGTCGGTGATTTACAATCCAAACCGTTTTCGGTCTTGATCGGTCGGATAGGCTCCCAGCCATCCGAACCGACATGGTTCGCGGAAATTCGTCATCCTGCGTTGTCCTCAGGAAGCTCATTGACCGATCGATTCACACCGCCTCCACCTGAGCCGGGTGTATTCAACTGGATTGTAGAAATTCGGACAGAGGATGCCTATTGCAACAACAACCGGTTGCTTTTGTCGATCCGAGTCGGATGGGCGGTAGGAGATGTATTGATCAATGAGGTGCAATATAATACGACGGATCGACTCGATGAATGGATTGAACTGTACAATCCACTTGACCAAACCGTCGATCTGGGCTGCTGGAGTGTCCGGGACTATGTGCGAACAGCGGTTCTCGACACTTTTCTTCTTGAATCCCACTCGTTTTTGGTTTTAACCCATCGTCAGTTGCCGAATATTCCGCCTGAGGATCAATTGATCGTTAATCTGCCAGAGCTGAACAACAGTGGTGATTCGATCGAGTTGCAGGATGCCGATCAAAATCATATCGATCTAATGAGTTACGACGGAGAATACAGCTGCACTCCCGAACAATCTCTGGAAAGAGTTCGCTTTAACAGCCCCTCAAACATGGCTTTAAATTGGCGCTGTTCAATCGACAGCAGCGGTGGCACACCCGGATGGTACAATAGCATCAGTCCGAAAAATCGGGATCTGGCCATACGTCCTGACCTCTCCACCTGGGAATGTCCCGACCCGGTAGCCGGCAACAAGGGAGTGTGGCAGATCGGAATTGAAAACGCCGGATTGAACTCGATCGATCGATTCCTGTTGATCAATGAGGTTTACTCCCCGAGTCAAAAAAAAACAGTTCATTCTCAAACTCTGCAAGTGGAGCGAAAAATTGAACCCGGAGAAACGGCCCTTTTCCCCTGGAACTGGCAGCCTATTCAGGGCGGTCAGTTTGTGTTGCGAACACGACTGGATTGTCGGGACGACGATGCAACGAATAACGATTCATACGAACACAGTATCTTTATCAGCTATTCGGTGTCTCCTCTGGTTATCAATGAAATTCTCAACAATCCGGTCGAATATCAGACCGAAGCCTTTGAAATTCTCAATCGATCGAACGAGACAATATTTCTGCAAGATTGGGTGTTCACGGATTCGGACTCGACCCGTTTGTATGCTTTAGGAGATTCGCTCCTGTGTATTCCACCGCAGGGTTTTCTGGTTTTTTCCCGCGATACCATCCCTAAAAGTTTCGAAAATACCTTGTTTTTGACGGGAAAAGTATTTCCAACTCTTTCGCAACAGGACGGGCTGTTTCTGATCGACGCCAACGGCCTGATTGCGGACCAGACCTTTTTCGAGCATGTTTTGAAAGGCCGTTCACTTGAGAGAATTTCTCCGCAAATTGCTGCAGATAGAGAGGAAAATTGGGCCGCTTCGGTGGATTCCGAGGGGCATACACTGGGAAGGGTCAACAGCGTTTATATGCCGATCGAGGGCACGGCAGTAGAATTGACCGTCAAACCGCCGATCTTTTCGCCGGATGGAGACGGTTTCGACGATGTAGCGGCTATCAGCTTTACTCTGCCGGAAGCTGTGGCCCGAGTGGATCTCAGAATCTTTGACGCCAAAGGAAGATTGATCCGCTATCTGTTGAACCATGCAGAATGCCCAGCTTTCTCGACAATCTTGTGGGACGGAAAGGATGAGAACGGACAAGTCTGCCGCATCGGTATTTATATAATCCATTTCCGTGCCCTGGACCGGCAGCAGTCCGTTATTCGACAAACAGTTCAACCAGTTGTTGTGGCTGGCAAGCTTTGAACTATTGGGGGGTGATGATGCAAAGTGCACGAGGTTCGACGCTGAGCCGGAGCGTTTGTCCGCCCTCGCCAGGCTCGCCATCCGCATGATAAGGGCCGGCTGTCTGGCGAATGATTTCAACCTCTCGGGTTTGATATCGCTCGTATTTTCGAATTTTATCGATCTGGCCATTGAAAAGCTTGGGTAGGTGGTAGAGGGCATACAAAAAATTGATCCGGTGCAGGATGCAGACATCGAGCAGGCCGTCATCAACCTCGGCATGTGGCGAGATGATGGCCCCATTTCCCCACTGTTTGGTGTTGGCGATGGCCACCAATAAAGCGGGTGCCACCACCTGTTTACCATTGAAGCGCAGGACAAAAATTTCCGGCTTGTAGTAGAAAAATTCGCGGAATCCGATAGTAAAATAGGGTAATGGCCCGCGCAGACTGCGATCGTCAAATAACTTTCCCACCAGTGCGTCAAAACCTACACCGGCGACGACAAAGTAATAGCGATCCTCGATTTTCCCGGCATCGATCTGCCGAATGCGCCCGTTTATCAGCAACCGCACAGCACGACGTACCGAAACCGGGATATTAACCCCGCGCGCAAGTCCGTTTCCGGAACCCGTCGGTATGATTCCCATCGCTGCTGGTTTATGAACCAACGCCGTTGCAATTTCATTAGCGGTTCCGTCACCCCCGACCGCAACAATGGCATCGTAACCCTCTTTTACACTCTCGAGCGCAAGCGCTTTGGCATGACCGCGGTATTGCGTTTCGCTGAAATCGAAATCAAATGGAGCGTCTTCAAGAGTCAGTTCGATAAGTTTGCGAACAAAAATCGGACTCTTGATGAATCCTGATCGAGGGTTTTGAATGAATTTGACCCGTTTAAGCTCCACTTTTCACTTCCAGAGATTGGCGGCCGGCATCCAAAAACTCGTCGACAGCAGGTATCCGAACACAGCTCATGTTTGACTTTTAGCAAACAGCGGTATCGTGCTCTCTGATACCAATTTGCTGAATTTTTATTAACCGAGAGAAAACATGGAAAATAACCGCTCGGGTTTGTTCAATGTTTTTATTGCCGATAAATATCATCAAAACAACCAATTCTTATACAAAAACCTGTTCCGTTCAAATAGAGAAAAAATCCCAGAGAGATTCAGGGTTTTGAACTAAAGTCAGATAAATATAATACTCTTTGTTGAATAATTCAACATTTTTGACCTACTGCAACAAGCGGGCAAATTTATCGGCCATGGCTTGAGGGCCGACATAGCCGATTTCGCGCATATTCAATATCTCGCGTCCTTGTCGATCGATAAAGACCAGTGTCGGCATACCTCCGACCCGATAAGCTTCCATAAGGGCTCGAGTGCGGGCATCCAAGTGTGTACAATCAATCTTGATCATGGTGATTTGCCGGGAGAGTTCAATAACCGTGGAATCTCTGAATGTTTTTTGATCCATCTCTTTGCACGGAGCACACCAGTCGGCATAAAAATCGATAAAAGCTGGTTTACCCGCACTCAGCAAAGGCCCAATTATATCCGAATCGGGATAATTCCAGTCGATAGCGCTCTCGATTTTTGAAGAAACGGGGTTGAATTGCAAGCTATTGGACACAGTCACTCCGCCAAAGACCAGCAGCAGCGCCCCTAAAACGGCTCGTCCGCGTTTGAAAGAACGCGTGTATCCGGAGTGTTGATCGAGAAAACCGAGAAGCAATCCGCCAAACAAAACAAGAAAACCCAAAAGAAAACTAAAGGGTTCCGTGACACGCTCGATCAACGGTGTTAAAAAATAGAGAGCGACACCGATTAAAACAAGACCAAAGAGCTTGCGAACCCAAACCATCCACATACCGGATTGGGGAAGTTTCGAGAGCAGTCCGGAAAACGTCCCAAGGATGAGATAGGGAGAACCCAGCCCGAGCCCCATAAAGAAAAAAAGCAAGGTGCCTTTGGCGACCAATCCCATTTTGGCGACCAGTCCGACCAATCCGATAATCAGTCCAGCTGCGCATGGCGCGATCACCACACCCACAGTCAATCCCATGGTCAGGGCACCCAGAGAGCCGCGTTTACCGCCGCCTACACGGGTCAACAGTCGGCTGGGTACGGTTATTTCAAAGGCGCCGAAAAGGCTGGCAGACATGGATAGAATGATAAGCGAAACCGCCACCACAAACCAGGGACTGGTAAAGAGAAAACCCCATTGTTTCCCGGCAAGTGCAGAAAGCAAACCCAACAAAGAAAAAGCGATTGCAATGCCGATAAGATAAAACAAAGCATTTCG
>JAFGJN010000337.1 GCA_016929055.1 Candidatus Zhuqueibacterota bacterium | reverse complement strand
CGCCGTCTCCTGACGTTTCAGTCAGGGTTGATGCCACCTTTGCGATTCTCGCCGCATCGATGGCCCGAACCCGGCGCAGAATCCATTCCTCCGGATCGAGCAGAACTTTTTCCGGGGTCTGGGGGATCGTAAATTCAAACGTTTGAACCGCTCGATCGTTATAGAGCACTATGGTGGTATCACCGCCGGCCATTTTTACCGTGACATCGATGGGCATGTTAAAAATCGGGCCCAGGGATTGGATCTGTTTGATCACACCCGAAACAATCGAACCGCCATTTCCATCGGGAGAGGATTCCCACAGAAACTCATAGACCGGAAAACCCTCGTCATAAATCCACTGTTGAAAATAGGCCTCCAGGTCAAGGCCCGAAACATCTTCACAGACCTCACGAAATTGCTCGGTTGTCGCGGTTTGAAATTCATAGCGTTCGCGATAGGTATGCAAGATATCAAAAAAAACCGAATCGCCTACCCAATGGCGCAGCATGTGAAGAACCCAGGAAGCTTTGGCATAAGACAAATTGCCGTCAAAGATAACCTCGGTTTCCGGATTTTCCACAAAAATGGTCCCGGGGCCAAAAAAGCGTTCCCTTGCCATCTTGTTATGCAGAGCTTGTTTTCCGTACTGGTTTTCGTGCCACAACGCCTCTGAATAGACGGCAAACCCCTCATTGAGCCAGATATGATGAAAGGAATGGCAGGTGATCATGTCGCCCCACCACATATGGGCCAGTTCGTGAACGATCAGGTCCTCACTCCATCCCCCCAGGCTCGTGATGGTCTGGTGTTCCATACCCCCACCCCAGACAAATTCGGCATGTCCATACTTTTCCTCGATAAAGGGATAGAGACCATACAGATCGGAAAGCACCTCGATCATCGGAACGGTCTTGGCATAATTGGTCTGCACGACCTGAAAATTTTCCGGAAAGACATAAAATTGCACTTGCATGGAATCCGATTCGCCATAATGAAACCAATCGCTATAGACCGTATAGGGATGAATGGCCACCGAGACCAAATAGGTGGTGATCGGGTATTGCTCATGCCACCAATAGGTGAGCCAACCGTCTGTTTCGACCACCTCGCGCAGCGTTCCATTGGATGCGACGATGAGATGATCGGGCACGGTAATGCGGATATCGACCGAATCGGCTTTATCACTGGGATAGTCCTTGCAGGGCCACCAAAAGCGAGCGCCGTAGGGTTCGCTTAGACTCCAAATCATATCCCGACCGTTGCATTTGTCAAAGGCAAAGGAGCCAAAGGTACCGCCGAATGGTGGATTTCCGCCGTAGCAAACGGTCAAGTCGACTTCCGTTCCCTGGGCGCAAGCAGCGGCCAAATGGACGATCAACAAATCGCCCCGGCGTTCGAAAACCAGATCGCTGCCGGTACGATTGTCGATCACCTGTAGAACCGACAGTTGCTGATGCAGGTCGAGTTCCACTCGATCAAGGCCGTTTTCCAGCACCAAGGCGCGAATGCCAACCCGGCCGTCGATAGTTTTTTGCTGCGGATCGAGTTTGAGCTGCAGGTCATAATAGAGGACATCATAGGCTTGCTGGTTGGGTGTCAGGGCCTGTGCTGAAGCGATCCACTCTTTGCTGTGGCGCTCTTTGCGCAACGCCTCTTGTTGGCGCCACTGCAGGGTCTCGATCTGCTGAGCCAATAGAGTGTTTGAGGTCAAAATCATAGCGACAATCGATAGAATGGTTTTCACGTGAGCTCCTTTTTCTCGTCCCTCTGAATCAAGGGTATCCGATGGTCGGACACCTACACCCTGAAATTATGAATATCCTGAAAAAATCGCCCCGGCTCGAGGGCGGCTGCCCATTTTCGGCTCTATTCTTTGCAAGCGAAAAAGTCATTTGTGTTGTTCGGCCTGAGCGCTGGTTTTTCCTTGGCAAAAGAGTGTGTGCCGGCCGGTCGTTTATAGTAATCCTTATAGATGAAAAATGAGGATTTGAATTGCCGGTGCCTTAAAAGCGTCTATGGGATGAAAAAACAGATCGGTGCAGGCAGAGGTGGGCTCACAGATCGATGGAACCCAGGGCCATGCGGATCTTGTGATGTTTTTCTTGCTCGACCATTTCCAAAAGATTGGCGAACAGATCCCGGACCGAGTCGCATCGGCTGCACTCGACGAGCATTCGATAAAGCCGAATCAGGCAGTCATCGATCTCTAGAGCATGTTCGATAACCCGATCCACACTCAGGTGGGGTTGGATTTTTTCTTCTTCACAAGGCAGGGAAAAACTCTCTTCCTCGGTGAACTGGAACCAGGAATCGAGCACTTTATGCGAAGCATCCTCTTTATAGCGCGCCAAAATCGCTTCGATCCCATTTTCGTGATAGGCCATGTAATCCAGCAACATTCGCATGCGCTCCTCGTTGCTGGAATCGGAAAGTTTTTGATAATAGTCGGCCAGCCGATGGTGAAAGCAACGCGCAAAATCCAACACATCTCGAGTGGTTTGAAAATTTTTCACCGCTCAATCCTCCGCAACTATTTTCGGGGTTGAACGAATCTGTTCTATTTTTAATATATCCTTTTGGCCGGAAAAATCAAAGAAATAATACATACGCGAATGCAATCGACAGAACCGAGCCGTTTCAGCCGGGATAGTTCTCAGGAATAATCGTCGTCGGCCCGAACAACGATTGGTCATCAAAAAAACGAGCGTCGAACAGTATCACAATAATACTGTACCAGTTCCCAGCGAGCATCGGGGGGAATGCGATGATCGGGACAGGGAATATATCCCCCGAGATCGACAAGCGCCTTCAATCGTTCGATTTCCGCATCAACCGCTGCCCGATCTCGAGAAAAAATCGTTTTATTCACTCCGCCGACGCCCAGAACCTTCCGGCCATAAAGTTCACGCCAGGGTCCGATACTCGCCTTCCAGGTGCCCACTTCGATGGGAAACATGGTATTGACCCCATTTTCCAGCCAGATGGGCAAGAGCGCATCGATTTTTCCGTCACAGTCGAGCGAGATGATGTCGATACCGTTGGCATGCAACAGATCGGTAATGCGACGATAATGGGGAGAAATTTTTTTCGCAAAAACCGCCGGAGAGATCAGCGGACCATTCTTATAACAGATGTCCTCCCAAAAATGGGCGTAATCGAAATGAACACCGGTTTTGAGTTGATAGTCGACATTTTGATAACAGAGATCAGCGACCGTATCGATAATCTCGTCAAAAAGCGGTTCATCATCCACCTGCAGGTAACAAGAGCCTTCCAGTCCCAGGATATCCCGGACGACACCATAGAGGCTGCCGCAAAAAAGACCAAACGGCGTATCCGGTCGATTTGCGGCCATTGCCACGAGTTCCGGTTTATCGACACGATCGTCGCTCCACTTTAGGCGATGGCGGTAATGGGTTTCCCAACTGCTCCGATCTTTTAAAAGATGTTCGATTTCAGAAGGAATCGATCCGGCATCCGGACGACCGAGCAAAATGACGCCATCCTGGTTTTGAATGTGGTATGAACCATCCGGCAAGTTCCGGACCACTTTTTCTTCAAAGGGCGGGAAGAGACGCGTATTGACTTTGAGCATATGGGCCCAGCCAAAATCGAACCCAAGCAGTCCCCCCACTTCAGCCTCTTCCTCGGTGCGATAATAAAAGTCTTTTGCCAGTTCGGGTCTCACATGCCCTTCAGCCGCCCATTTTTGAACGGTTTCGGGCCAGAATCCAAAGTGCACAACCGGCATTTGATCGACGGATTGGAAATTTAGAATGGATAGGGCACGTTCGCGGTGTGTCATGATTTTTTCCTTGTGTGCTGGGATCCAGAGTTCGGTATTGCCAATGAACTCGATCATTCGAGATAAAAAACGGATCGCATCGGTTCCCAGGTTGCGGGTTGTTCTCCAGAAGGGGAGCACTGAAGTTCGAGGGTTTTTTGCCACCAGCGGTTCACGATGGGGTACTGCAGTGCCTTTTCTATATCGGCGTAAAAATCCTTTCCCGAATATTCGACATAGGCATAAAGTCGATCGTGATGGTGATAGACGGCGATTTTATTGAGAGGTATTTTTTCCAGCGCAGAAATGAGCTCCTGTGGTGCGTCGGAATAGCGTTGTCGGCAGGCGTCGATTTGGTTGGCTGCGATGCCGATGGCAAAGGCCAGCCGTTGCAGCTGAGCCGCAGCCGGCCCCTCGGATTGCAGATAAAACAATTCATCGGCAGAAGCCCACCATTCGCCCGGCTGGCGCGTGGGCAAGGGTTCCTGCATCGGGTCAGTCAATTTCCACCATTCCTGACTGATCTCATCCGCTCGGTTGATCTCGACATCTGCCTGTAAATCATGACCGACATATTCGGAATAGGAGAACAACAATCCCTGGTGCAAAAAAATGGAATAATTGCGGATATTTGCCCGACGGATGGCATTCAGCACACCCGGGAATACGTGTTTGTGAAGAATGGTATAGCGTTCTTCATACTCGGGGAGGACTTGAATCAAACTGCCGAAGCGCTGTGTAACCGGTTCCATGCCT
>JAFGJN010000336.1 GCA_016929055.1 Candidatus Zhuqueibacterota bacterium | reverse complement strand
GGTCTGGGCTCATCCGCGGCGGTGACGGCTGCGGCTGTAGCCGCCCTGTCCGTATGGCTCGGCGACGATCTGTCGCCTGACCGGCTTTTGCAAGACGCTCTGCGAATCGTCCATACGATTCAGGGGAGCGGTTCCGGAGCCGATATCGCCGCCGCTGTCTATGGTGGTGTCTTGCTCTATCACAGCCAGCCCGCCCGCGTCGTCGCCTCATTGCCCGCACAGGTGCCGCTGACCGCTGTCTATTCCGGAGCCAAAACACCGACCGTCGAGGTCATCCGCCGGGTTCAGTCCCTTCACCGGGCTCATCCCCAGCTGGTGGAGGCGATTTTCGATCTCATGGAGCACAGCGCCCTTCAGGCCGCCGAAGCCTGGAAACGCGGAAATCATGCAACCGTGGGAGAAATTTTCAATATCAATCAGGGTTTGATGGACGGGCTGGGATTGAACACTCCGGCATTGAACGAGATTGTTTATGCCCTGCGACAACGACCCGGTATTTACGGCGCCAAGATCTCGGGGTCCGGACTGGGCGATTGTGTTGTCGGGCTGGGCGAAACGGGTAAAGGCGATCTGCCGGGCGAACGACTGCCGCTCAGGATCAGCGAAGAGGGGGTGAAAATTGACTAGAAAAGAGTGTGTGCGAAGGATTCTGGGCGAATTCAACGCGCAACCGCAACACGATTCTGCGACGGCCTGGGCTCCGGCCAATATCGCTCTGTGCAAATACTGGGGCAAGCGCAATAGCGAACTCTATCTGCCGCAAACCTCCAGTTTGTCTGTTTCCCTGGGTGATCTCGGCACACAAACCACCCTCAGCATCGCCAGCGACTGCGATATGGTGGTGCTGAACGGACACAAAGTCGAGCCCGAAAACGCTTTTGCACGACGTCTGAGCGCTTATCTCGACCTGTTCCGCGGCGACAAACCGATTTTCTTTCATATCGATACCGCCAACACCGTACCCACCGCGGCCGGACTCGCCTCTTCGGCATCCGGATTCGCCGCTCTGGTTTTGGCGCTGCAATCGCTCTACGGCTGGTCGCTGGACGGCTGCCATCTCTCCATCCTCGCCCGCCTCGGCAGCGGCAGCGCCTGTCGCTCGATCTATCACGGTTTTGTGGAATGGCAGGCAGGCATTGCCGACGATGGCTTCGACAGCTATGCCGAACCCCTGCCCGAAACCTGGCCCGACCTGCGCGTCGGTATTCTCACCCTGTCCACCGCTGAAAAGCCGATCGGATCACGGCAGGCTATGCAACACACCTTGGAAACCTCGACCCTCTACCGCGCGTGGCCGCAGCAAGTGGAGAGCGATCTGCCGCTTTTGCGTCGAGCCATCGCCGAGCGCGACCTGCACCTGCTCGGTCAGACCGCCGAAAACAATGCATTGGCCATGCACGCGACCCTGCTCGCCGCCCGGCCGGCCATCCTCTATTGGCTGCCGGAATCGGTGCAATCCATTCGTACAATCCACGACCTGCGTAAACAAGGCGCTGCCGTCTATCTCACCATGGATGCCGGCCCCAATGTCAAACTGCTGTTTGAAAAAAACGACGTTGAATGCATTCGAGAGCGTTTTCCTAAAGTCGCTATCGTCTCGCCCTTTGCCTGATCTCCCCTCATCGACAACCGGTCAAGCCGCAGCCACACTGGATCTTTTTGCCGATTTTTGCATCTAATTCTCAAATGAACAGAACAGAAAAGAGTGCGATGTTGAGCTGTACCGCATGCCACGATACCAGCAACGAGGAAAGTATGAAGAGATCAAACTTGCCCAAAAGTTTCGAGGCGCTGCTGCAGGCATCGGATCTGCCCGTTCTGGTGGATTTCTGGGCCGAATGGTGCGGGCCCTGCCGCATGGTCTCACCAGCGATCGAACGAATCGCCGCTGAAAATAAGGGCCGGCTGTTGACCGTCAAAGTGAACATCGACAAAAAACCCCATCTGGCGGCGCGCTATGGCATTCAGAGCATACCAACCATCCTGCTGTTTCGCCGGGGTGAACCGGTCATGCGCCTGACCGGTGCTCATCCCTACGAACAGCTGGCAGCCCAGGTGCGGGAAGCGCTCTAAAACAATTGCACATCGGGAGTGAATGTCGCTCTTTTTTTTTCTCTTGCGTCCGGCGCAAAAAATGGCTACACTGGCAAAAATTCGGCAACATCGGTCGTGGAGTATTTCGATGAAATTTCTGATTTGTCTATTGCCTGTGTTCCTGGTCGCCTGCCGTTCCTCTGAACCCAAATGGCAGCCGGTGGCCCAGGGCTATAGTTTCCCCGAAGGTCCGGCCTGGGACGGCCGCAACACCCTCTATGTGTCCAACTGTAAAAGCGACTGGCTGGGCCGTATTGTCGATGGCCACTCGAAGGTCTGGATTCAGCGCCAGGATCCGCCGGCAGCGTTTCACACCACCAACGGTCTGACGGTCGGCCGCGATGGCTCCGTCTATGCCTGCGATTTTGGCCTGGGCGCGGTTCTGCGCCTGACTGCGGAGGGGAAAAGCGAAATTTATGCAGCGGGTTACCAGGGCCAGCCCTTTCGGCGTCCCAATGATCTGGCGTTCGATCCGCAGGGCCATCTCTATTTCACCGATCCCCATACTTATGGCTCCGAGAATCCGGACGGCATCGTCTATCGCGTTTCTCGCGCCGATCAGAACGTTCAGCCCGTGGCAACCGGCCTCGATTTTCCCAACGGCCTGGCCTTTTCAGCGGACGGAAAACGGCTTTATGTCTGTGAGTCCGGGCGGGAGCGTATTGTCTTTTTCGATGTCACTGCCGACGGAGCGCTGGAGAACCGCCACGTCTTTGTCGAGTTGCCGGGTGGAGACCCGGACGGCATCAATTTCGACGTAAACGGCAATCTCTATGTCGCCCATTTCGGCGGCGGAGCTGTGATCGTGATCGCCCCCGACGGTACGATTCTGCGCCGCATCCCGACTCCGGGCAAAAAACCGTCCAATGTCGAGTTTGGCGGCAGGGAGCGAAAAACGCTTTTTCTCACCGAAGACGAAACCAACGCCGTCTATAGCCTGGCGGTACACGCAGCCGGACTGCCGCTCTTTTTTGCGCCAAAAGCGCGATAGGGCCGAGCACCCGTGAACAACGGCCGGGGAAAAAGCCCACTTTTGGTGCCCGTGGCCTCGAGGTTCGCTCATGGTAAGGAGCGGCCAAAGGGGAAATCGCCCAATGGTTTGATCCACTGACTTTATCCAAACGAACACAAAAATGAGCCTCTCTATACTCGACATTCTTTTGCTTTTTGGAGTCGGATCGATCGCCGGTTTTGTCAATGTTCTCGCCGGTGGCGGCTCGGCTCTGACCTTGCCGGCCCTGATTTTTCTGGGACTGGACAGCGCTCTGGCCAACGGCACCAACCGGCTGGCTCTGATCAGCCAGAACCTGGCAGCCGTGAGCTCTTTTAAGAAAAACAAATTGCACGACTTTCCGACCAGTCTGCGCATGGCGCTCTATACTCTGCCTGGCGCTGTTCTGGGCGCCATGGCCGCAGTACACGTCAGCGACGCCCTTTTTCAACGCATCCTCGGGCTGATCATGATCGGCATCGGTGTTACGCTCTTTATCTCCCCTGCCGGCAGATCCCAGGCATCGCCAGAGCAACGCCCGTCCCTCTGGCTCTATCCGCTTCTTTTTGCCATCGGGTTTTACGGCGGGTTCATTCAGGCCGGGGTGGGATTCCTGTTTATCGCCGTTCTTTTCCATCTGGGCAGAATGAATCTGGTGCGGGTCAACATGCACAAAGTCTTTATCATCCTGCTCAACACCGTGCCTGCCTTTCTTGTCTTTGTTCTGAACGGCAAAGTGCTATGGGTGCACGGCTTTGTCCTGGCCGCTGGCAATTCATTTGGGGCCTGGTGGGGTGCCCATGCCGCGGTGCGCGGCGGGGATAAAGTCATTCGCGTTGCACTCAGCTTTGCCATTCTGATCATGGCGGCAAAACTGTTCGGCATCCTGTGAGGCGCCTGGCGACAGCGAATAGAGCCGTACAGTTCAGACCACTTCGCTACAACCGCTCCTCGTTCACTCGAGCGGAATACTCGAGTCTGCTCGATATAAAAAACGGGCGTTTTTATCAAAACGTCCGTTTGCAAAACTCTGCGCGTTTACAATTTATAGCCGATCTTGCGCAAAAAGCTCTTGCGCTCGGCGACCTCGGTATCGCCCTCCACACCCAGGGTGCTTTCGCCGTCGATAACACCGGCCACCCCGCGGCCCTGCTTGGTTTCAGCGATGATCACCTGAAGCGGATTGGCCGTGGCGCAGAAAAAACGCACCATTTCCGGCACATCGCGCAACGTGCGCAGAACATTGATCGGAAAAGCGTTGCCAAGAAAAAGGATAAAGACATGGCCGGCCGCCAATTTCAAGGCATTTTTGCGCGCCAGATCGATCAGCTTATCGTCGGTGCCGGTTGTGCGCACCAGGCGCGGACCGGAAGATTCGCAAAAAGCAAAACCGAATTTGATGCCGGGGACCGTGTTGACCAACGCTTCGTGAACATCCTCGACGGTTTTGATGAAATGAGACTGGCCGAGGATCAGGTTCAACTGATCGGGATTTTCGATCTGTACAGTTTTAAATTCCATAGTTTCTCCTTTTGAGCCGGATTTTGAGGTTGCAAAATCCAAAACAAAAAATCTATTGATTCGATGGTGCCAAAGGTTTCGTTTTGTATTTGCACAAGAAGTGACATCATGCGCATCTATTTCAATCGCCGATTTTGCACCCGGTGAAGCCACTGGCGGCCTGAAAGGGTAACACACCGCACTGAGAGGCAGGATGTTCGGCGCCAGATCAGCGAAGAATGGCGAGAAAGCGGGATGCATCCTGCAGATCGTCAAAGAGATAATCGGGTTGGTGTTCCCGCAACTGGTCGGCACTGTAATGCGCGGCGGCCACCGCTACCGAAACCGCACCATGCGGTTTGGCGCACAGGATGTCGGCCGGCGTATCGCCGACAACAAAGACCTGTTCGGGCTGGACGCAGCGACCGGTTTGCTTTTCATAGCGCGCGACGGCAAACGGCAGCAGATCGGCGCGAATAGCCGAATCGTCGGCAAAAGCGCCAAAGGAAAAGTACTTCGCCAGAGCAAAATGGCCCAGTTTGATGCGGCCGCTTACCTCCCAGTTACCGGTCAGCAATCCCAGAGCCACATTCGGCAGCTGCACCAGCCGCTGCAACAGCGGTTCAACACCGGGCATGATTCGTTTGTTGCCCTCGGTTTTGCCGATTTCGTGAGGCAAAAGCTCGAAATAGCGGGATTTGAACAATTCGAGGCGGCCGTCGTCGTCGGGAATATCGTATTTTTTCAGGGCGTCCTGGAATATCGAGGTATCGGTACGACCGGCGAGTTCGACGCCGTCAAAAGCATCGGTGGGTCCATAGAGATCGGCAAAAGCTTGAGTCATGGCGCGGAATCCGGCGCCGCCGCTGAGGATCAGCGTGCCGTCGATATCAAAGAGGAGCAGATTCATTGTTTTCCTTTTTTGTTGCGGATGGGTTTTACGGGTTGACCAGAGTCGACAAACCGGCGCCAAAAGCGCAGTCCATAGAGACTGTGGGCCAGGTCGTCGAAAAGGTTGAGCATGGCATCGATCTGCAGCTTGTGGGTGGCGGGCAGGTCGCCGGCAAAGACCCTTTGCCGCAGTCGGTCGATCTGCTGTCCGATCTCCTGTCGCGTCGCAGAGGGATCGGCCACGGGTTCCTCGCTGTTGCTTTCGAGCTGGGTCGAGATTTTTTTAAGCACGATGCGCAGATCGGTGCGAAAGACCAGCGAGATTTCGAGTCGCCAGATTTGCAGTGAGCGCAAAAGAGCCTCGCTTCGGGCCAGCGCCCCCTGCATCGCCCACAACAGGACGACGCTTTGCAAAGCAGCCGGATCTTGCGATCGAGACGACGCCTGGGCGGTTTCTTGTAGCGCGCTATAGAGCCGTTGCTGCAGGCTTCGTTCGGCGTCGATCCTCTTTGGGTTGGCCGGCGATTCGGAAAGCCGGTTCTTGATTGCATTCAACTCGCTTTGCACCGCTTCGATCACCGCCAGGTAGCAACCGTCCACAACCTGCAGCGGATCGATGGTCTTGCGCGATCCGGGCATCGGCCTTCCTCCATCAAAACGATCGGCCGGTTTGTGCCTGGTCCGGATAGCCGGAAGGATGGTTGCCAGAGTGAAAATTCGGCTTACCATCGTGGCTGCCGGATTTTCTTATCGACCCAACCGGGCGATCAACAATTTTTCATAGTTGTTGAACCCATTGTTGTTTGTGACGAATTGTTCTTCTACCGATTTCCAGAGCCTGGGATCGCATTGCATCGACGCTGCGACGATCATGACACGAATAGAAAAGACAGGTTTAAACTCGTTTCGGAGCATCACCTGGACGATATCCGGTAATGTTCCGGCCAATCCGCTTGAGCGGTTGGAAGTGACTGGACCGAATGACAAATCAATTCGAAGAGGGAGATTCGGCATTCCTTGTCTTTTGTGTTTAACAAAAAAGTAGCCAAATCCAAGGGCAAAATCAAGCAATTTTGTCACTTGCGCGCTGGCCGCGGCCGCCCGACTATCACAAGTCATTTTTGGGTAGAGTATTCGAAAGAGAATAAGAACCACACAATATTTTTTTAGTGAATGATCTGTTTATTTCTTATTTTATTTCTTGGCGTCCGGTAACCGGACACCAACGATTTTTTTGTCGAACTTGGCCTTGCGGCGATACGCGAATACCGACGTCAGCGGCTCATGGCGGGCTCGGGCGTCAGGATCGGAGCGACAGCTGTTTTTTCTTACCCGTTGTGCTCAATCAGCGGTATACCCAAGCGGGACGCTGCTGTTTATTAGGGGGTCAAATCGGAATAATCATTAATCGAGGACCGGACGATTCGATGAAAAAAAAGATCGGTATGGGGTTGGGCGTGCTTTTCGCCCTGTTTTTTATCTGGCGAATTGTTGCCGTGATTCGGAGCGGTTCCCCATCAGCGCAAAAATCGGGCAGACCACCGGTAGCGGTGCAAACGGACAGTGTGCGCACGGGTGCAATCCGCGATGTGCGCGAATATACCGGCAGCGTGCACGCGCTTTATCAGTACGTGGTGGCCCCTAAAGTCTCGGGTCGCATTGTGGAAATGACCAAGAGAATCGGGGATTGGGTCGACAAGGGCGAACGGATCGTCGTTATGGATGGGGCGGAATATCAACAGGCTCTTGCCGAAGCCGAAGCCAACCTGAAAATCGCCCGCGCTTCTCTTGCTGAAGCTCAAAGCCAATTCGCCTTATCCGAGCAGGAATTGGAACGGGTTCGATCGCTGCAGGAAAAAGGAATCGCGTCACCGGCGGAACTGGATGCAGCAACGACGAATAACAAGGCTCAGCAATCGAGGCTCGAACTGGCGAAAGCGCAGGTGGAACAGCGCGAAGCGGCTCTGCAATCGGCACGGATTCGCCTGAGCTACACGACCCTCTCGGCATCGCAGCCGGGATTCATCGGTGAGCGCTTTGTGGATGAGGGTTCGTTGTTGGCACCCAACACACCGGTGTTGACGATCATCGGCATCGACACGGTGATCGTCCGCACGACGATCATCGAACGCGACTATGGACGCATCCAGATCGGGCAGGCAGCCGACGTGATCGTCGATGCTTTTCCGGGAACTCTATTCCCCGGCAGGGTTTCGCGTATCGCACCCATGTTGCAGGAAGCCTCGCGAATGGCAGCGATGGAGCTGGTGGTTCCCAATCCCGGCCGCCGGCTGAAACCAGGCATGTTCGCTCGAGTGCGAGTCGTCCTGGTCCACAAAGACAGCGCCCGCATCGTTCCCAGCGCCGCGATTATCAGCAAAAACGGACAATCGGGTCTCTACTTATTGCCCGATAGCGGGAATCAGGTTCGCTATACACCGGTCGAGATCGGCATATCCAATAACGAATGGAGCGAGATTCTCTCCCCGCCCGTCGAGGGGCGGGTTATCACCCTGGGGCAGCATCTGCTCGAAGAAGGCAGTACCGTCATTCTACCCGACGGCAAGGAGGAATGAGATGAATATCGCGCGAGGTCCGGTGCATCGCCCCATCCTCACTTCCATCATTTTTATCATTATCGTTCTTCTCGGGCTGGTTTCTTTTCAACGGCTGTCGATCGATCTCATGCCTGAGGTGACCTATCCTTCGATTTCGG
>JAFGJN010000335.1 GCA_016929055.1 Candidatus Zhuqueibacterota bacterium | reverse complement strand
TTTTTCTCCAGCCAGTACAGCATTCGCCCGCAATTCTCACAGGTGAATATCTGCTCATCCTCCCGCCCTCGGGTGGCCTTGGCTAAAAAAAGGGTATTAGCCCCCCGTTTTTTAATCCAGCCAGTACAGCATTCGCCCGCAATTCTCACAGGTGAATATCTGCTCATCCTCCCGCCCTCGGGCGGCCAATGACGTTGGTTGGCGCAAAAAACATCCGAGACAAATATCGTTTTTAACCGGAACGATCGCGCGTTTCAGCTTGGCGCGTAATCGTTCATACCGCGACAACAGCGGTTTGCGGATCTGCATTGCCAATTCTTCACGCGCTTTTTGCAGTTCCGCATAACCGGTCATCGCAAAACCCAATTTGGCAACCTCATCGGCTTCCTGAATCATCAGATCCAGATCCTGAAGAGAAACCAACCTTTCCAGATCGTTCATGGCCATTTTCATTCTCCGCTGATAATCCCGATAAACTCTTCAAACGACTCGACCGCCATCAATCGCTTGCAGTTTTCCGGGTTGTTAAAAATCGGCATCAGGCTGCCCAGTATCTGCAAATAGACATTGCCTTCGTCGTTTGGCGGGGCGATGACCATAAAAAAAAGGTGGACCGGTTTGTTGTCGATTGCCCCAAACTCGATGCCGGCGGAGGACTTGGCGAACGCGATCAGAACATCGGAAGCCGCAACAGTCCGGCCATGCGGAATAGCCACGCCTTTACCGATGCCCGTACTGCCCAAAGTCTCGCGCTGGTGCAGCATTTCCAGGACAATCGCCGGGTTGCGAATATACTTTTCCTGAACAAAAAGGTTCAAAAGCTCCTTGAGAACGGCTTCCTTGTTTGTTGCTTTTAATTCCGGAATAAACAGCGCATGGTTGAAATGAGACGCCAGCTCGCTTTTTAGCATTTACTTATCCTCCGAAAAAACGGGTTCAGTCTCTCCCGCCTGCTTTTCGATCCGATTCATCACTTCACGTACAGGCGGTGGGACATAGATTCCCTCAAGCGAAATCCGGCAGAGAAAACGAGATAAAGCAGTAATCTTTTGAACGGCAGAATCGTTTTTCTGCAACACGATGAGCGATTGGTCATAAACCCGGCACATTCCACCGGCAAAATCGCCTTTTTCATAACGCAGGTCGATCTTTAATGCGCGGACCAGCGTTTCCAGCGCTTGCAGCAACTCGTCGTTGCTCAGCTGTTCGCTTAGAGGTATTTCTCTGATTTTTCGTGTTTTAGTTTTTCGACCACCCATTTCACTTCCTGCGACTGAGACCGGTTGCAGATGAGCAGGGCATCCGGCGTATCGACAACCACCAGATCGTGCACGCCGATCAGCACAACCAACTTATCCGATTCGATTAGATTGTTTTCGCTGTTTTTGGTGATGCGCTCGGCCGTTCCCGCATTGCCCTGGTCGTCTTTGGCCGATAATTTCCAGGTCTCTTCCCAGCCCCCCACATCGCTCCATCCAAAATCACCCTCAACTACCAGGACCTGACTGGCGCTTTCCATTACGCCATAATCGATCGATTGACTGCGCAGAGCCTGATAAACCCGCTCCGTCACTCGGTCGCAATCTTTTTCCTTGATGGAGCGGCGGATTTCCAACAAACCGGCATACAAATCCGGCATCAACTCGCTGATATAGTTGAGAATAGTCTCGGCATACCAAATAAAGATGCCGCTGTTCCATAAAAATTCACCGCTCTGGAAAAACTGACGAGCAACCTCCAAAGTCGGTTTTTCCGCAAAGGCGCGCACGCGAAAAGCGCGCTCGTGTTGACGATCGATTTGCGTTCCGCGCTGAATATATCCGTATCCGGTAGCCGGATAGGTGGGCTGTATACCCAAAGTCACCAGAGACTGCCGATTTTCGCGCACCAAATCGATGGTTTGCCGCAAAAGCCGGCAAAAGTTATCCGGGTTGGAGATCAGATGATCAGAAGGCAGGATGAGCATAATCGCATCCGGATCGCGCTCGTAAACATGCAGAGCAGCTAATCCGATGCAGGGAGCGGTATTGCGGCCGATGGGTTCCAAAAGCAGATTTTCCTGGGGCAAATCGGGCAGCTGTTGGATCAAAAGGTGACGATGAGTCTGGTTCGCCACCACCCAAATACGTTCCGGCGGCACAAGCGGGGTAATCCGACCGACGGAAGCCTGAATCAGAGTCTCCTTTTCAAACAGTCGGAGAAATTGCTTGGGTATGGATTTTCGACTGCGTGGCCAAAACCGACTGCCCACACCGCCCGCCATGATCACGGCATGTGTATGCTCCATAAACCACTCATCCTATATCCGTGCACTCGGGTATAATCATGAAAAAAACCCGTCGGCGAAAAAAAGAGACGGGTCGATAGGGCGAGGGATCAGACCGATTCGGGTAGGTGGCGTTCCAGCTTTTGCAAGAGATTGGATTTGTCAACGACGCCGATGATTTGCTCCGCAACAGTTCCGTTTTTGAACAAAAGCAAGGTTGGGATGCTGCGAATACCGTATTCCATTGCCGCCTGTTTGTGATTGTCGACATCCATTTTAGCGAACTTGATCTTGCCCTCTAGCTCTTTGGCCAACTCTTCGATGACCGGTGCGATCATTTTACACGGCCCGCACCAAGCGGCCCAAAAATCTACAAGAACCGGGACATCCGCCGCTAAGACCTGCTCCGCGAAATTGTCATCCGTCAATTCGATTGGCTTGGCCATCCCTTCCTCCTCAAATCATCAAGATCCATTGCCGCAGCTTTGCTGTCCACAGGATCTTAAATTGGCTCGATTCCGAAATCGTTGAACACAAAAACGGCATTGCCTAACTCTTTACAGGCATGTGCGGAACATGTTCCGTCCAACCCTGTTTGTAACACTGACACGATTCGAATAAATCGATCTGTCAAACAACCCCAACAAACTGATTTACATAAATTAAAAACTCACAGCACCTAAACAAATGTCGGTCAAAAAATAGAAAGAAAATGAATCAATTGCAACAAAAAAGGTCAAAACATGCCGCGGATGTAATAAAACAACATCACGCCGGAGGCAGCCAATTTCAGACCAATACCGACGAGATTCCCGACAAAGACCCCCCACCCCGCTTTGAACGCTTCACGGCTCTTTTTCCCGGACAAAACTTCTCCGCAAACAGCGCCCAGCAGGGCTCCGAAAAACATACCCCAGGGCGGAAAAAGAACCAATCCGATGATCATGCCGACCACCGACAACCAAACACCAATGCGAGAAGCGCCGTATCGCTTGGCGCCCCAGGCCGGAACCACATAATCCAAAACCGTCACCAAAAAAGTAATGCCGGCCATAATCCAAAGAAACTCGGGATCAAAAACCTGCCAATTTCGCGCAATTGAGAGAATGATCAACGCGAGAAAACTCAATGGCGGACCGGGAATGACCGGCAAAATACAGCCGAGAAAACCGACGATTGATACCGCTAAACCCAAAATCACCCAAAATATTGTCATCGTGCGTAAAGTCCTGTAACATCTCGATCCATGAAAAAAAACAGACAGTTAACAATGAAAAGGATTGGTAATAACCGCGTCCACCTTAAAGAAAGGCGTCATGCAATCATCTGAAGTATCTCAGCAACCTTCTCAGAAGAGATATCGCCATGTTCTCCCAGTTTTGAGCCTCGTTGACTGAAACGATCCACAATTGCGGAAAAGTGGCGATCGGTGATATTGTAATCCTTGAGGCGCACCGGCACACCCAGCGATTCAAAAAAATCTCGAGTATGATCGATCGCAGCATCAAGCGAGTCCGTTCCCGTTTCTCGAATTCCCCAGACGCGCTCGCCATATTGGTGCAATTTTTCTTTTTTACGGTCACGCTGGCTGCGCAATACCGCAGGCAGAACCAAAGCCAGCGATGGAGCATGGGCGATACCGTAAAAAGCCGTCAATTCGTGACCGATTTGATGGGTCGTCCAGTCCTGCGGAACGCCGCAGCCGATCAAACCGTTCAACGCCTGGGTGGCGCACCACATATAAACAGCCCGCTCGTCGAGATCAACCGGTTCCTTGAGGATAGCCGGCGCACGTTCGATCAAAGTCAACCAAATTGCTTCCGCTTGCCGATCCTGCAACGGGGCATTGACCGGAAAAGTCATATACTGTTCCATTACATGCACAAAGGTATCCACAATACCATTGGCCACCTGATCGCGAGGCAGACTCTGAGTGACAGCGGGATCGAGGATGGAGAATCGTGGGTAGACCTTTTCACTGCCGAAGGCCAGTTTTTCCTGGCTCGAATCGCGCGAGATCACCGCAAAACCGTTCATTTCCGAACCGGTAGCGGGTAAAGTCAAAACCGTGCCGAGCGGCAGGGCATCGCGAACCGGCGCTTGCTTGTTCAAAATATCCCACGGATCTTTTCCCGCAAAGCGAACCGCTGCAGCAACAAACTTACTGCCGTCGAGAACCGATCCGCCGCCGACCGCCAGCAAAAAATCGATTTTTTCCGTTTTTGCCAGGGCAACTGCGCGCATCAGAGTCTCGTAACGCGGATTCGGCTCGATGCCTGCAAACTCGACAAGAGCCCGGCCCTGAAGCGCTTGCCGGACCTGATCGTAAACACCATTTTTGCGGATCGAGCCGCCGCCATACAAAAACAGAATCCGCTTCTGCGCGTCGATTAAATCGGGCAACCGTGCGATACTGTTTCGGCCGAAAACAATCCGAACCGGGTTGTAATAGGTGAAATTCTGCATGATCAAAAAACTTTCCAAGCTGTTAAAAATAGATCCGAACATAGAGCGCCGGGCTCAAAGACAACGCAAAAGAATTCGTCGTCGACTTTTGGGTCACAGTCGGCGTGCCCGACTCGCTTGTATCCATGCTCATCGTGTAGCGCAACAGCCGGCTGTGCGCCGCCAGACTGATCGCCCGATTGAGAAAAACTTCAGCGCCGATCGTGGCGCCGGCTCCGAAAGAGATTCCCGAATGAGTGGTTTCAAAGGTCGTGTTGCCGGATGGCGTCTCGGTCGTGCTTTGGCTATAGCCCATGAGAACAAAGACTCCCCAATAGGGCGTCACCGACGATTGAGGCCGCAAATAGGTTCGATATTCCGGTATCAAAGAAATGCTGATCGCCGAAGTGCTGGGACCTTCATTGGTCTGGTTATTGAACTCGGTCTCTTCAGAGGTTGAGCTGAATCCCGCACTGATGTTGGCTAAAACCATGTTCCGATTGTTGAGCATTTTGCCCAAAGCGAGCTCATGGGAACTCACATTGGTAAATTGGGCGCTCAACGCATATTTCCCCGTCCGATCGGCACTCCAGGAAAACGCGACACAAACAAAAATGAGCACGGCTGCCATGGCAAAACGTTTCATCCTGTCCTCCCTGATTCTTTTTCGACATCGGCATCGAGACGACCGATTGATATCGGCTTTCATCTCGCCAATCTACATCCCGGATTCAATAAGAAGCACCGGATCTGGTTATGTTTGTTCAAGGTGTCAAAACCTTGCGGGGAACACGATCTCTTTCTGCATAACTTAAGGTAATATATTTGAATCGTTGAACAAGAAAAAAATGCAAAAAAAAAATTCTTTTCCATCTCTGACAAAACAAAATTCGATTGCATAACGCTCTCTGGAATTCAATGTAAATAGGATGACTTTTGACAAACAATAGTTGATCCCAATTCTTCATCAATAGAATTGACTCTCACTGGGATCTCGGTGTGAACGAACACCCTGCCCCGTTTTTTCGTTTGCGCATGGGCAGCAAAATAAATATATTCGTATAAATGCCAAGCAACAAAAATCGACCAATTACAGGAGCAGCTTTTGGCGGAATCGGGGTTCACTTTATTGGCCATGGCTCTGGTATTGAGCCTTTACGCATCACTTGTCTTTGGCCTGGCCGGAATCAGAAAGAGCTACCGCTTTTACGCAAGTGCACGTCGCGCCAATCAGCTGGTGTTCGCTTTCATAGCTTTGGCTTCTGTCCTCCTGCTCGTCGCCTTGCTGAATCGGGATTTTTCTCTCGAATATGTGGCCCATTATTCCAATCGTTCCCTCGATCTCTTTTATACAATCGCCGCTTTTTGGGCCGGACAAGCCGGTTCTTTGCTCTTTTGGACCTTGCTGCTCGCCGTTTTTACCTGGTATTACGCCCGTCGCGCAAAGCCCACACATTTGCTATTTCATCCCCCGGCCCAGGCTGTACTCAATGCTTTCCTGTTCTTTTTTCTCTATCTGCTGGTTTTTAAATCCAACCCCTTTAAACCTCTCCCATTTGGCGTCAGCGACGGGGTGGGGCTAAATCCACTGCTACAAAATCCAGCGATGATCTTTCATCCGCCCACTCTATATATCGGTTTCGTAGCCTATTCTCTGCCTTTTGCCCTGGCGATCGCCGCCCTTTTGCAGCGCTCTTTTTCCGACGCTTGGCTCGCTTCATTGAGACGATGGTCGCTATTCGCCTGGATGTTTTTGACTATTGGCAACCTCCTGGGCATGCAATGGGCATATGTCGAACTCGGCTGGGGTGGCTATTGGGGCTGGGATCCGGTGGAAAACGCCTCTCTTCTTCCCTGGTTGACCGGAACGGCGCTTTTACACGCGATTCTGCTCTTTGAACGCCGACGAGTGATGCAGACCTGGATGCTGGTGTTGGTCGTTCTGACTTTTGCCCTTACGATTTTCGGCACTTTCGTAACCCGCAGCGGCTTGATCGCCTCTGTTCACGCCTTTGGTGTTTCAACCCTGGGACCTGCTTTTTTGATCTTTTTGTCTCTGATTCTGGTGGGTTCGGTGGTGCTGCTGATCGCCCGGCGCTCATCGTTGCAAAGCACCTCCTCGATCGAGACCTGGTCAGCCAAAGAATCCGGGTTCCTGGTCGGCCATATCCTCATGCTCGCCCTTGCGGCAGGTGTTTTTATCGGAACATTGATGCCGGCAATCAGTGAATGGCTCGTCGGACGGCAATTGACCGTCACGGAAGATTATTACAACAGGATTGCCAGACCCCTGGGCCTGGCCGTTTTTTTTCTTATCGGGATCTGTTCACTGGCACTCTGGCGACGGACAGCGCTCCGCCGTTTTTTTCGAAACGCTTTGGCGCCGATGCTCCTGGCAGGAGCCGGCGCCCTGATCAGCTATGCCCTCGCACCACATGGGCTTTGGGCACAGGTCGGGGTGGCAGTTTTTATCTTTTCCTTCAGCGCCGTGCTCTTTTCTCTGCGCAGACCGCTGGCCGATCGGCGCAGGATGCTTGCCCACATCACTCATATCGGCGTTCTGCTTTTCTTTGCCGGCATTCTCGGATCGTCTACCTATTACCGTGAAAAAACCGTCGCAGCACACCAAGGCGAAGAGATCGATTTTCCGCCCTACCGTTTGCATTACCAGGGCATGGATACAATCAATCTACCCGATCGCCACATCGAACGGGCGGTTTTTTATCTCTATCGCGCCGATCGCTCACTCGGTATGTTTCACTCGGAAAAGCAGCGAGTCGCCGATTTTCAGCCGGTCACGGAAGTCGGTATCCGGAGCACACTGACCCACGACCTCTATCTCATTCTCGGATCATTCGACGCTTCGACTGAAACCGCCAACATCAGCTTGCTCTACAACCCCTTGGTAATATGGATTTGGATCGGGGGCGCGATAATGGTTTTGGGCACTCTTGGCTCATTCTTCCAGCGACACCGATCCGGGCAAACTCAAAAAGAGGCGATATGATTCTGCTGTCGATTCTTGCGGCCCTCGCCGCCGCCATCTATGTCTTGGCACCGCTCTTTACCGAACCAGTGGATCTCGACATTCGCTTTGCTGCCGAGCGACAAAAATTACACCTGTTTACACACTCGAACGAATTTGCCGCCGGTATTATGAAAAACCGAAAGCAAGCGCATCCACCGGCACAAATAGATATCGACCGCCTGCTGCAAGAGCGATTCGATCTCAATCTTAAAGACTTGCGCAACACCTTTACCCCACGGCGCGACTGAGATCGAATTTTGCCTGGGCAGAATCCAAACTTTTACAGCCGATTCATCGGCGATAAAACGTCAATCCGAAAAAACTCTATGCAAACACATCGTTTACTCGTAAAAACCTCGATCGTCCTGATGCTTTCAACCCCGGTGCTGCAAGCCGCTGCCGTCACAGGGCGAATTTTCAACGGATCGCAGGACAGCACGGCCCTTCGCGGTTTGATGGTCGAACTTTTGGAATTCAAAGCCGATCGCCGCATGCCGGCGCAAATCGCAGAAACGACAACAGATCAAGACGGAAAATTTCGCTTTGTTCTGCCACCAGCCGAACCGACCTCCACTCTCCTGGCCAGCACCGTGTTTCTCGGCGTTCGCTATTTCAGCCCACCGCTGCAGGCCAATCAGGAACCCTTGCCCTTTTTGAATATCGCCGTTTATGACACCCTGCAGTCAACACATCATATTCAGCAGCTCATGCACCACATTTTTATCCAGGACGAGGGCGCGACACTTTCCATCCGCGAGACACGCGTCATCGACAATCCGATCAAACGAGCCGTGCTGGATGTCTGGCATACAGAAAGCGCCCCCTTTCCGACACTGCGCTATTCCCTGCCGCCGGGAGCCCGAAATCCTTCATTGCCTGAAGAAAAAACCAGCAATCTCTTTGTGACAAAAGAAGCGATATTCGACCACACCATTCTCCTGCCCGGGTCGCACCGGGTCACTTTTCAGTACGAAATTCCCTGGAAACAAAACATGCTCGAGCTCGCATTTTCCGTGGATTATTCGACCCGATCGCTCAATGTCTTTAATGCCTCGCATAAAATCTCTGTGCAATCCGAACAACTGACTGATCAAGGAGCGTTTACTTTGCACGATCAACCGCTGCGCAGATATAGCGCCGATTCATTGGCGGTCGATACCCCTATTCGAATTCGCCTGCAACGGCCCGTTGCTGTCGCGGCCAAAGGCGGAACAACAGCCCTTTTATTGGCATCCTTTCTAACCCTGGGATTGCTGATCGCTATCACCGGTTCCGCTCACAAACTCTATCGCCGCTTTTCGATCGCTGATCGCCTGCAAAAACAAAAAAAACGACTAGAGAAAAAGATGAACAAAATGGAAACGCAATCGATCCGCCGGCAACGGTCGCTGTGGAAAAAAGCGATACTGATCGAAGGGGAAAACCGTCTGCGTGAGCGCTGGCGTCAAACCGCCGGACAAAAAACCGCAGCTTCACGGAAGCCGAGATGATCGAATTAATCCAAATCGGCAAGCGCTATGGCTGGCGCTGGGCCCTGAAAGAACTGAACTTGCACATCCACGAGGGAGAATGCACCGCTTTTATGGGAGCCAACGGAGCGGGAAAAACCACCTTGTTGAAAATCATTGCCGCTCTGACCTCACCATCCCACGGTCAAATACGGATCGAGGGACAGGATCCGCATCAAAACGGCAAGATCAAAAAAAGAATCGGATTCGCAGGCCATCAAACCTTTCTCTACGGCGACCTGACGGTCGAAGAAAATCTGGCTTTTTACAGCACCCTTTACGGCATCCCGAAGGCTGAGCGGCGAATCGAACAGGTTCTGGAACAAGTGGGGCTGAAAAGCCGCAGGCAAGAGCGGGTCCGAAGCCTCTCGCGCGGCCTGCAGCAGCGCTTGTCCCTGGCCCGAGCCGTCCTGCACAATCCGCCAGTGCTTTTGCTCGACGAACCTTTTTCGGGCCTCGATCTGCGCTTTAGCGAAAAACTCAAAGATCTGATCAAAAATCTGAATCGCCGGGGAACGACGATCCTCCTGACCACTCATGAACTCGCGACGGCAAAGGAGCTTTGCACAAGATTGCTCCTGCTGCAAAACGGCCATTTACAGCTGGACGAATCGCCTGCGGCCTTCCCGACCAAAAGCTGGTTCGCCTTGCTCAGAGGTCAGGTATGAATGCCGTATGCAGACATTTGGCGGCGCTGATCGGTAAAGACCTGCGCATCGAAAGCCGCAGCAAGGACGTGGTGCTGACGCTGATCCTCTTTGCCCTGACCATCGTTGTTATCTTTAATTTCGCCTTTGACGCCGATGCTGAACAGAGTCGATCCGCCGCTCCCGGAATCCTCTGGGCCGCTATCGCCTTTTCAAGCTCGATCGGTCTCGGACGAGCTTTCTCCCGCGAACAGGAAGAGGGGTGTATTTTTGCGCTTGTTCTCAGTCCCATCGATCCAGGAGTGCTTTATAGTGCCAAATTTCTGGGAAATCTTATATTTCTCGTGTTTTGTGAAGCGATCTTTTTACCGATCTTTTGGATTCTCTTCGATCTGCCTGGACATGTGCTGCAACCCATGTTTGGGTTAGTGCTCCTGCTCGGAAGCGCCGGATTTGCAGCCGTTGGCACCCTCTTTTCCGCCATCGCCGCCGAGTCGCGCGCCAGAGAATTGATGCTGCCAATCCTCATGCTGCCGGTTCTTGTGCCGGTTATTCTGGCCGCCTTGAACGGCACCCGTGTGCTCTTTGATCAACTCGATCGAGCCGACTTGTTGCCCTGGATAAAACTCCTGGTCGGATTCGACCTGATTTTTTTCGTGATCTGTTTTTTGCTCTACCCCTACATTGTGGGAGAATAGACTGTGCTGTCTGTGGTCAAACTTTTTCGTTCAATCACTTTCCAACTCGCCCTCTCGGCTTTTTTGATGGCCCTCGCCGGATGGATGGCCCTGCTTTACGCACCGACCGAAAAGAGCATGGGCGACGTTCAACGCATTTTTTATATTCATGTCCCGGCAGCCTGGATTGCTTTTCTGGCTTTTTTTGTCGTTTTTGGGGCCAGCTTTGGCTTCCTGGCCACCCAAAAACCCCGATGGGATGCCCTGGCAGCCGCATCGGCGGAAATCGGCGTTCTGTTCATCACGCTGGTTCTGGTTACCGGTCCGCTCTGGGCAAAACCGGTCTGGAACACCTATTGGACATGGGACGCGCGGCTCACCACCTCGTTGATTCTATGGTTGATTTATATCGGCTATCTGCTGATCCGCTCCTATACTCGGAATTCGAGCCGGAGCAGCACTCTGGCTGCCGTCTATGGCATCGTCGGTTTCATCGATGTGCCGATCGTTTATTTTTCCATTCGCTGGTGGAGAACGCTGCATCCAAGCCACGTTGTGGGCCCGGCGGGCAGAGGTCTCGCTCCCTCGATGGCCCTCACCCTGACGGTAGCGCTGATCGCTTTCACTGCTCTCTATGCCGTCCTCCTCCGCATCGGGTACAAAAGCCGGCTATTGGAATACAACCTGATCGGTATCGAGTCGCTAAGCAAAGGAGCAATCGAATGAATCCCCTGGTCTATCTCTTTCTCGCCTATTTGATTTTTCTTGCTGCTTTTTTTGTTTTTCTTTTTCGTCTCGCTCATCAACTGTTCCAGCTGGAAAAGCAAGTGCATGCTCTCGAAAACAGCAACTGATTTCCCTCTCCCTTTGCTCAGCTTGATCGGACTTGATTCTTTGCACCGATTGTCGTATATTTTTTGTTCGGTGATCAAACAAAATCAATCATGGACCCGAATTCGAGACCAAGTACCGAATTCGGGGTGGAATATTCGAACTTGAGACGATTGGACCCTCTTGAGAGGAACGAACATGCTGGAAAGCATCCAGAACACGATAGAGGATTTTAAAGAACGCCTGGACTCCTTGCGGAGGTATCTTTGACCTAGATGCCAAGAAAAAAGAGCTCGAAGAATTGCAGGCCAAAACGCAGGCTACCAACTTTTGGAACGACAATGAAACCGCCCAGTCGGTAATGCGCGAAATCAGCGAACGTAAAAATTCGATCGATGCCTGGGAAAACCTGAACAAAAAGAGGACAGATCTCTCAGAACTCGTTCTGCTGGCTTTGGAAGAAGACGAAGCGGAAATCGAGGTGGAAATTCAAAAGGAAGCGGATGATCTTGAAAACGAGATCTCGGCGCTTGAATTTCGCAAAATACTGGGTGATCCCCTAGATTCCAAAAATGCCATTCTCACCATTCATCCCGGCGCTGGCGGCACCGAATCACAAGACTGGGCGCAGATGTTGATGCGGATGTATCTCCGCTATTGCGAGCGCCGGGGATATGCAACCGATATCCTCGATTTTCAGTCAGGCGATGAAGCCGGAATCAAATCCGTGAGCATCGAAATCACCGGCGAGTTTGCCTTCGGCTATCTCAAGGCCGAAGCGGGAGTGCATCGTCTGGTGCGGATATCCCCCTTTGATGCAAACAAACGCCGACACACATCGTTTGCTTCCGTCTTTGTCTATCCGGAAATCGACGACGCCATACAAGTCGATGTGGAAGAAAAGGATTTGCGTATCGACACCTTTCGAGCCAGCGGTGCCGGCGGTCAACACGTCAACAAGACCAGTTCCGCCATCCGCATCACGCATATTCCCTCCGGGATCGTTGTGCAGTGTCAAAACGAACGTTCGCAACATCGCAATCGCGAAGCGGCGATGAAAATTCTCTTGTCCCGCCTCTATCAAATAAAAATGGAGGAAGAGGAAGCCAAACGCCAAAAGTTCGAAAGCACAAAAAAAGAAATCGCCTGGGGCAGCCAGATCCGCTCCTATGTTTTCCATCCCTATACGTTGGTCAAGGATCATCGCACCTCACACGAAACCGGCAATATTACGGCGGTGATGGACGGCGATCTGGATGGATTCATCCAGGCATTTCTGGTGATGCGCAGCGAAACCAGTTGAGAAAAGGCGGAAAAGGTGCGCACAACGGTTGCGGAAATCAATCTCAAAGCTATAAAAGCCAATTTTAAAACCATTGCCGAACGCGTCCAACCGGCCCAGGTCATGGCTGTCGTCAAGGCCGATGCCTATGGCCATGGCGCGCTTCCGATTGCACGTACTGCCCTGGATTGCGGCGCCCGGTGTCTGGGTGTGGCGCTGATCGAAGAGGGAATTGAATTGCGCGGCAACGGTATCAAGGCGCCGATACTGGTTTTCGGCGGTTTTCTGCCGTCCGACGCAGCAAAATTCGTCGAATACGATCTGCAAGCGACTCTTTATAGCGAGTCCCAGTTTCAGGCGCTTGCCGCTTCGGCGCGACAAGCACATACCAGGGCAGGGGTTCACGTCAAGATCGATACGGGGATGGGACGAGTCGGCATCGCCTGGGAAAAAGCCCCGGCTTTTGTCGCTCGAGTCGATGGCGATCCCAACCTCGATCTGCAAGGGGTCTTTACCCATCTGGCCACTTCGGATGAACGCGACAAATCCTTTGCCCATTTGCAGATCAATCGCTTTGATCGGGCGATCGAGGCCATACAGGCCGCTAAAATTCACATCCCCTGGATCCACGCCGCCAACAGCGGCGCGATACTCGATTTGCCGCAGGCGTGGTACAATCTGGTGCGGCCTGGCGTTATGCTTTATGGCTATTATCCTTCGCCCGAAACCAGCCAAAGCGTGGCTCTTCAGCCGGCGATGACGTTCAAAACCCGCGTGCTCTATAGCAAAAGTGTGCCAGCAGGTACCCCATTGAGCTATGGCCGAAAATATACGACCGATCGGACGACTCGCATCGTCACTCTTCCGGTGGGCTATGCGGACGGCTACAACCGCTTGCTCTCCAATCGCGGCGAGCTCCTCATCCGCGGTAAACGCTATCCGCTGCGCGGCCGGGTATGCATGGATTTGATCCTGGTGGAAGTGGGAGCGAATTCCGATGTGCGTGAAGGTGATGAAGCCATTCTCTTCGGCACAGATGGTGACCAGTGGGTGACTGTCGAATCACTCTGTGAAAAATTGCAGACAATTCCCTACGAAATTACCTGCTGGATATCCAAACGCGTCGAACGAATCTATCGGAACGACTGAATCAACAGAGAGCCATACCCTGAATCGAAAACCTGGAGAATTTGAATGAGCGAAGAATTGCTCGAGCTGAATGAGGTAATGAAAAACCGGCGAGAGAAACTGGCTAAACTGCGCCAGGCCGGCATTGAGCCTTTTGCCTATAAATATACGCGCTCTCTTGTGGCATCGCAAATAACCGACGACTTTGAAACCCATGAAGGCAAAACTGTCTCGCTGGCCGGGCGACTGATGTCGCTGCGGTCGATGGGTAAAGTGACCTTTTGTCATATCATGGACGAAAGCGGCCGCATGCAGCTCTATATCGGAAAAAAACAGATCGGTGACGAGGCCTATGAGGCATTTAAACTCTTTGACATCGGCGATATCGTCGGTGCCAAAGGCGAGGTGTTTAAAACCCACGCCGGCGAAATCACCCTGTTGGTATCGGAAATCACCCTGTTGACCAAAAACCTGCGGCCCTTGCCCATCGTCAAAGAAGTTGAAAGAGACGGTCAAAAAACACTCTACGACGCCTTTTCCGATACCGAGCAGCGCTATCGCCGTCGCTACGTCGATCTGATTGTGAACCAGCCGGTCCGCGAGGTCTTTGTCAAGAGATCCCGTATCATCACCGCGATGCGCGACTATCTGGACGCCAAGGGCTACCTCGAAGTCGAGACTCCGATTCTCCAACCCATCTATGGCGGAGCGGCGGCGCGACCTTTTACCACCCATCACAATGCATTGGATCTTACCCTGTATATGCGCATTGCCGACGAGCTCTATCTCAAACGGCTGATCGCCGGCGGCTTTGAGGGCGTTTATGAAATCGGAAAAGATTTCCGCAACGAGGGAATCGATCGCACCCACAACCCCGAGTTCACCATGATGGAGCTCTATGTTGCCTACGAAGACTATACTTTCATGATGGACCTGGTGGAAGAGATGGTGTGTACCATCGCCAAAAAGGTGAATGGATCGCTGCAGCTGCCCTATCAGGGACAGACGATCGATCTGACTCCGCCCTGGCGCCGGTTGCCGCTCTTTGAGGCACTGGAACACCATACCGGAATGGATTTGTATGCAAAGGACGACGAGCAACTGGCTGCTGCGGCAAAGGCGTTGCACATTCCGATCGAAAAAGGATGGAGCGCCGGTAAAATACTCGATGAAATTTTTAAGGAAAAAGTCGAGCCGAATCTCATCCAGCCCACCTTTATCTGCGACTATCCGGTAGAACTCTCGCCTCTGGCCAAACGACATCGTCAGGACTCGCGACTGGTAGAGCGGTTTGAACCGTTTGTCGTGGGGCGGGAAATTGGCAATTCCTTTACCGAACTCAATGACCCACTAGATCAACGCGCGCGCTTTGAAGCTCAGCGTGCCGCTTTCGAAGCCGGAGACGAGGAAGCGCACCAACTGGATGAAGATTTTCTGCGCGCCCTGGAAATCGGCATGCCGCCAACCGCCGGCCTGGGCATGGGAATCGATCGGCTGGTCATGCTGCTGACCGATTCCGCTTCGATACGCGACGTTATCTTTTTCCCGACGATGAGACCGGAGCACTAGATGCTTTCATTCGCCATCTTTATCGCTTCGCGTTATCTCAAATCGACGCGAAAGGGATTTCTTCTTTCCGGCGTAGCCCTGATTTCGGCTGCGGGGTTTGTCATCGGCGTCGCCGCCCTGGTCGTCGCTCTGTCGATTATGAACGGCTATGAAACGGAGGTTCGCGACAGTTTTATCGGTGTCTTTGCTCACGGCCGATTGCGGGCCTATTTGGATCGCGGAATCCAGAATCCCGAAGAGGCGGCCGAGTATCTGCGCCAAGAATCCGCAATAAGCGCCTTTACCCCTTATATCGCCGATAAAGGCCTGATTCGCACGCCAGACGATCAAACCGGAATCTTTATCCGCGGTGTAGAAATCGAGAGCGCGCAGCAGGTCACCCGTCTGGTGGAAAATCTGGCGCAAGGTGATCTCGATTTGGCGGAATCGCCAACACCCTCTGGGCTGACGATTCCCGGCGCGATCGCCGGTGTGAGCCTGGCCGAACGTATGGGTCTAAAAATCGGTGACGAAATCACCCTGATCAGCCTCTCACAGGGTGCATCGATTTCGGACCTGCCGCAAATGATGAAATTTTCTCTTCGCTCAACCCTGAAAACCGGATTTCATGATCTCGACAATAATTACATCTATATCTCCATACCCGCGGCACAAAAACTTTTCAATATGCCCGGCAGAATCTCTGGATTCGAATTCAAAACCTCGCACTACAATCGAGCCGCAGCAGTCGTCGATTCGCTGAACCAGCATATCGGCTACCCCTATATCTCCGAATCCTGGCGAGACATGAATCCCGACCTCTTTGCCTGGGTGCAGATACAAAAATGGGCTTTTTTTATTATTCTCAGCCTTATTATCCTGGTCGCCTCGTTCAATATCGCCAGTACCCAGATCATGATCTCGATGGAAAAAACCCGTGAAATCGGTATCCTCAAAGCAATGGGGGCCGGCAATCTGCATATTTTTCTCATCTTTACTTTTTCCGGACTGCTCATCGGTTTGTTTGGCTCGTTGATCGGCAATATCTTGGGATATTTTATCTGCTATGCCCAACAAACCTGGAAGATACTCGCACTGCCTTCGGATGTCTATATCGTCGATTGGCTGCCAGTAAAAATGCGCGGAGCCTTTTTTTTCTATGTAACTGCGTCATCCGTCTTTCTTTCTTTTTTGGCCTCGGTTGTTCCTGCGATACGGGCCGCCTGGGTCACTCCGGTCGAATCGATTCGCAACGATTGAGACCATCTGTTAATCGAGGGCTTTGATGAAGACCGAACTCTTTATCGCACGCCGCTATATGGCGTCGAAACGCAAAACAGGCGTAATTTCGCTGATCAGCCATATCTCCATTGCCGGTGTGGTCATCGGGGTAGCTGCCTTGATCATCGTGCTTTCGGTCATGAACGGTTTCGAGTCCGAGGTGCGATCGCGTTTCCTCGGCGCGGATGCGCATATTCATGTGCGCACGTTGCAAAAATCAGGTATCAAGAATTATGGTTTTGTCAGCGATCAAATCCGGGCTGTCAAAGGTGTAAAGACGGTCACGCCTTATATCGAAGACAAGGGTCTGATCAAGTCGCGCGCCGCACAGGCCGGCATCATCATTCGCGGCATTTTGCCCGAATCGGCCAAAGAGGTGATCGATATTGAAAACAATCTGATCTACGGCACCCTCAACCTGGGCGCAGTGGAAATCGACGAACAGCCGACCCGACCGGGTATCGTCCTCGGATTCGAGCTCTCAAAGCGTCTACAGGTCATTGTCGGCGATGAGGTGACCCTGATCAGCCTCAGCGGGGTTCGCACCCCGCATGACACGCCGATGATGCGTAAATTTCGTATCGTCGGCTATTTCGAAACCGGGTTGTACGATTTCGACGACAATGTGACTTATATATCGATTCCTTCGGCGCAAACGCTCTTTAAGCTAGGAAGCAATGTGACCGGCATCTGGGTAAAACTGAACGATTTCAATCGGGCCGAAAAAATCGCCAAAACCATCCAGATCAAACTGGGTTACCCCTATGAGGCGATCAGCTGGCGCGAGATGAATCCCAACCTCTTTGCCTGGATGGAAATCGAAAAATGGGCGGCCTTTGTGGTGCTCAGTCTCATCATCGCCGTGGCTGCCTTTAATATCATCAGCACACTGATCATGGTAACCATGGAAAAAACCCGTGAAATCGGCATATTAAAATCGATGGGCGCCAGTTCGGCCACTATTCGCTGGATTTTTACGCTGCAAGGCACCATCGTCGGCGTTGTCGGCACTCTGATCGGATGCGCCATTGGCGTCGGACTTGCTCTGGCGCAATCCCATTTTAAATTTTTTGCTCTACCGGAAGACGTCTATATCATCGGCTGGCTCCCTATTTTGATCAAATGGAGCGATGTGATCCTGATCAGCATTCTGGCGATCCTGGTCACCTTTCTTTCGGCGGTCTATCCGGCTGCCAAAGCCGCCCGCCTGAATCCGGTTGAGGCAATCCGATATGAATAGTTGCATGCGGAGAGATTATGCAGCCCTCGAATCCAATTTTGCAGATTACGGATCTCTATAAAAACTATCACCTCGACGGCGCCCAGGATGTTAAAGTGCTCAAAGGAATCAACCTGGAGGTGGAGCCGGGTGAAATCGTCACAGTGCTCGGACCGTCAGGTGTGGGTAAAAGCACGCTGTTGCACGTCATCGGCACTCTGGACAAACCAACCCAGGGATCCGTTCGAATCGACGGACAGGATATTTTTCGCTATAAAGAGGCCACCCTGGCCGATTTTCGCAATCAGACCATCGGCTTTATCTTTCAGTTCCACCATCTCTTGCCCGAATTCAGCGCTCTGGAAAATGTCATGATGCCCGGTCTGATCGCCAATCGCGATCGAAAGGAATTGCGACGAATCGGGATGGAACTCCTGGCCGAAGTCGATCTCACTCACCGAGCCCATCATCGGCCCCGCGAACTTTCGGGCGGCGAACAGCAACGAGTCGCTGTGGCAAGAGCGCTTGTCAATCAGCCCAAAATCGTTTTAGCCGATGAGCCCTCGGGAAATCTCGATGTACATACCGCCGAGTCGCTGCACAAATTGCTCTGGCGGGTGAGTCGAAATCATCTTCAGACTCTGATCATCGTCACCCACAACCTGGCCCTGGCGGAACAGTCGGATCGAATTGTCGAACTGTATGACGGCAAAATCATCAGCAATACGCTCAAAAACCAACCGGCGTGAATCTCTTCCTGGCGCCCCACCGGTTGGTGATTCTTGCTGACAATCCCAACGCTTTGACCTCGATTTGCAAAAAATTATCCCGATCCTCGCATCAATAACCCTTGTTGGCATAATATTTGTTTTTGTATTTTGCGTCGCTGAATGCATAAACGGCATCACACACCCATTTTATTGTTTAATATTTAGTTACAGGCTTGATAAAAATAATGGCCTGTAACAAAGTCGTACAATGTGTAATGATTTAGTCAAATTGCAAACATGCGCTTTTTTTGTCGGAATAGAACCGAGAGAATTTTCTGTTTTTGCTTAAAAGAAGCAGGAACAAATGAGATACAACACTGGTGCCCGGTCGTTCGACCGGACACCAATGGAGATAAAACAAAGCAAAAAAAATTGAACAACAAAGAGCGGATCGTTTGAATCTTTGCTCGTGTAGCAAAAAGCAACAAAAAGAAGAGGGTTGCAATTCGCGGAAATTTGCTTTACCTTATCGATGAGAATTGCAAACGATTTCAGGGTTTTTATAGGCAGAACCAACAAGATCAAGGTGGTCCCTCTTGAATGGCTGGGAGTTTATTATGAAGAACAATTTTTCGAGTCGTGTCCAGATGGTCATTCAATTTGCACGCGATGAAGCGCTGCGACTCGGACATGACTATATCGGGACCGAGCATCTGTTATTGGGATTGATCCGCGAAGGTGAAGGCGTGGCCATCGAAATTTTACAAACGCTGGGTTGCGATCTGGACGAAATGAAAACGGCCATCGAAGAAGCCGGCCGTTCTTCCGGCGAGACGATGACCATTGGCAACATTCCTTTTACCAAACGCGCTGAAAAGATACTCAAAACCGCTTACATGGAAGCAGATCGCCATAAATCAGACATTATCGGCACCGAGCACCTGCTCCTCGCTTTGGCAAAGGAAAAAGAAGGGTTGGCCTCGCAGATCCTGAACAGCTTTGAAATCTCTTATGAATCGGTGAATGAAGAGCTCGAACGGATCGTGCAGAGCGCCCAAGGCCCGCGCGCGAGTGCGGAGCCCGAACCGGCCCCGGGCAAATCACAAACACCGGCTCTGGATCATTTCGGCCGCGACCTGACTGAATTGGCGCGCAAAAATGAACTCGATCCCATCATCGGCCGCGACAAAGAGATTCAGCGCGTCGCTCAAATCCTCAGCAGGCGCAAAAAAAACAATCCGGTTTTGATCGGTGAACCCGGCGTCGGTAAAACCGCCATCGCCGAAGGACTGGCATTACGCATCGTAGAAAAAAAGGTCCCGCGCATTTTGTTCAACAAATGCCTGATCACTCTCGACCTTGGCGCCATTGTGGCCGGGACCAAATATCGCGGACAGTTTGAAGAGCGCATGAAAGCCATCATGAACGAGTTGATCAAGACCCGAGACGTTATCCTGTTCATCGATGAGCTGCATACCATCGTTGGGGCGGGCGGAGCTTCCGGATCCCTCGATGCTTCAAACATGTTCAAACCCGCTCTTTCCCGTGGTGAACTGCAATGTATCGGCGCCACCACTTTGGATGAATACCGCCAGTTTATCGAAAAAGATGGAGCTCTCGAACGCCGCTTTCAGAAAGTGATCGTCGATCCTCCGTCTCTTCTAGAGACCTATGAAATTATTCGAGGTCTGCGCCATCGCTACGAAGCGCACCACCGCGTCAAATTCAGCGAAGAAGCGATCGACGCCATCGTCATGCTCTCCGATCGCTATATTTCCGATCGATTCCAGCCAGACAAGGCGATTGATGTCCTGGACGAAACCGGTGCGCGGGTTCATCTCGCCAACATCGTCGTCCCCAAGGAAATCACCGTATTCGAAGAACAGATAAAAAAGGTGCGGGTCGAAAAAGATACAGTCGTTCGTTCGCAAAATTTTGAAAAAGCAGCCGTTCTTCGTGACCAGGAAAAACGCTTGCTTGCTGAACTGGAAGAAGCCAAAGAGCGCTGGAATGAAGACCAGGAAACGAGCTTTACCGAAGCGACAATCGAAGATGTCTCCGAAGTCGTCTCGATGATGACCGGTATTCCTGTCACACGGGTCGCCCAGGCCGAATCGACTCGCTTGCTCAAAATCAACGAAGAACTGAAAAAACGCATCATCGGCCAGGATCAGGTAATCGATCTTTTGAGCAAAGCGATTCAGCGCACCCGCGCGGGCTTGAAAGATCCGCATCGACCAATCGGATCCTTTATCTTTCTCGGACCTACCGGCGTTGGCAAAACCCAGCTGGCCAAAGAACTGGCTCAATACCTTTTCGACAATGAAAACGCCCTGATCCGCATCGACATGTCAGAGTTTATGGAAAAGTTTTCGGTTTCGCGCCTCACGGGCGCCCCCCCGGGATATGTTGGATACGAAGAGGGCGGTCA
>JAFGJN010000334.1 GCA_016929055.1 Candidatus Zhuqueibacterota bacterium | reverse complement strand
GTACCCGGTTGCTGAGAATGATGACTGTTGTCTCGGTAATGGGGTCGATCCATAGAGACGTGCCAGTATAACCGGTATGGCCAAACCCACCATCAGGAAAAAGATCGCCACCAACCCAGGATTGTCCGCGTTTAATCACCCAACCTAAACCTCTCGCCGCACCTGACGGTGTTTCAGCGATTTGCGTCATTCTGCGAAGGGTCAGGGGGCTGAGAATACGTTGGCCATCGAGCTCTCCCTCATGCAGCATCATGCGCGAAAAACGCCAGAGATCAACCGCCGTCGCAAAGAATCCCGCATTGCCCGAAACGCCGCCCTGCAATCGAGCGAGAGGATCGTGCACAATCCCGCGTAAAGGGCGGCCTTGGATCACTTCTGTGGGAACGCAGCGATATTGCGACGAATCCGAACAAGCAAAGCCGCTGTCCGTCATACCCAAAGGCTCAAATATGCATTCCCGGCTGAATTGGTGCAGATCTTTTCCGGTGACGACCTGGACGATATGACCAAGAGTAATGTAACCCAAACAACTGTAGACATAGCGTTCACCCGGAGCAGAGTGTTTGGGAAGCCGCGCGATATAGCGGACCAGATCGGCTGTTCGACAGGGTTGACCAAGAGAGTCTGCCGCGGCTTCAGCAGAAGTATAGGCGGGTAATCCCGACGTATGGGTGAGAATATGCCAAATCCTGGCCTCCTGCGCAGGAATGCTGTCGGCTATAGTAAAGCGCGAGAATTCAGGAACGTAATCGCTGATGCGATCGGTAAGTCGCAGCTGTCCGCGTTCTGCAAGGATCAGAATCGACGTGGCCGTCACCACAGGTTTGGTGACCGAGGCCATATCAAAACGCCTGTCGACCGTCATGGCTATGGAATCGGGAAGCAATTGACTGTATCCAAAAGCACGCAGATAGAGCAGAGAGTCCCGCCGCCCCACCAATACAACCGCACCGGGGATATCCTCGCGTGCAATTGCTTTCTCGACAACCCGATCGATCTGCCGCAAGCGAGCGCTGCAAAGATTTTGGCCTGACGACGCAAACGCGCTTTGCCCTGTCATCTGCCGGCTGCTACAGGATAAACCGATTGCCATCGATAGCAATAGCAACCCTTGCAGAGCTCGATACTCTATCGTCAGAGTCTTTCGGCCGATCATAAAGCCAACACCTCCCCTGCAGATGAATTCGATTGTTTGCAAAAACATTACTGATTTTAATGAGAATAATCAAGGAAAATCCGGTCGCCTCCCTGGGTTGCTTGAAGGGTTTTCCGGCAAGAGTTTTACCTTGAATTTATCGCCAAAAATTTATACTATACCTTTTAGATTGCCGGAGGCCAAACTATTTCCGCCGCCCCGGTCTCTTTTTTCTATTAGGAGTTTTTTTATGAGTCGTCTGGATCGGGGCGCCGTTCATATCATGCCTGACGGAACGGAAAAGCACATCAATCCGTTCACCGGCACAGAGGTTTGGTTCATTCCCGGCCGCCGCAGTCGACCCGCAGCCATGCCAGATCAACCCCAGGATCGGGAGCTCGAAACACGTAATCCCGAAGATTATTGCAATTTTTGCGAAGCCAAATATTTCAACACACCACCCGAAAAGGCCCGCGTCTCGATTGAAAACAACGGTTTTAAAGTACTGAGCCGGCTGGATCCAACAGCCATCTTTTCACAAAGCGCCGAATTCCGGCGTATTCCCAATCTGTTCGAGATTGTCACCATCAATTACTGGAAAAAAAATTATTCCTATCGCTTGAGCCGCGCAAACCGCGAGTGGAAAGAACGCTATCTCGCTGACCCCACTGGCCGGGATCACGTCCTCTCCATCATCGATATGAAGCTGCATTACCTCGGCCAGTCTGGCGACCAGATCACCCGTCTTTCTGTGGATGAAAAACTGGATTGGGCGGATGGCTTTTTCGGAGGCGGTCATGAACTGATCATTCCCCGACGCCACTATGTCGCCGGGGCAACCAGTGAAACTCAGCTCTCTTCTTCAGGTGAACTGAGCCCGGATGAACACTATCACTATTTCCATTTTACCATCCAATCCATGGAAGACATTTACGATAACAACCGATATGTCCGTTACATCGCGATTTTTCAAAACTGGCGCAAAGAAGCCGGCGCTTCTTTTGATCATTTGCACAAACAGTTGGTCGCCCTGGATGAATGGGGAGTTTCGCTGCAGCGCGAACTCGACATGGCGAACAAAAATCCCAACATCTATAACGAAGCGGCCGCCAATTACGCTGGTTACAACAACTATGTAATCTGCGAAAACGACTATGCCGTTGCCTTTGTCGAACCCGGACACCGCCATCCGACTGTCGCCATCTATTCAAAAAGTATAAATTGCCGCCCATCCGAACACACAGCGGAAGAAAGGCGCGGTTTCAGCGATATCGTTCAGGCGGTGCACGCGGCTACGGGCGCGCACATTTCCTGCAATGAAGAGTGGTATTATATGCCGCGGGACAGCATCGTGAAAATCCCCTGGCACGTGCTGATCAAATGGCGGATCAATATACCGGCGGGTTTTGAAGGTGGCACGAAAATCTATGTCAACCCGATGTCGCTTATGGAACTGCGGGACTATTTGGTTCCACGGCTTTTTGAATTGCGCAGCGGGGGCCATATCGCCTCATTTGCTGTGGCCGAAGAATGCCCAGTAGAACCGAATTCTCTTCTCTATTACCGCAGCAAAAATTGCGATGATTTTTAAAGAAATGAAAAACAAAAGATTAGCGGTTTTTCTCGTGTGCGGTTCGCTCGCAGTCGGCTGCAAAACGCCCTTTTCGACCCGAAATCCGGAAGAACCCATCTCGAGTCAATCGACCTGGATTCAACCAACAGCTCCCGAGTATGTCTTGGTCAATCTGAGAAACTCGCTTGCCGAAAAAAACAGCACCAATTATCTGCGCTGTCTGGCCGATAGCAGCAATTCAGGGCAGACGTTTCGCTATACAGCCGACCCGGCAGTCGCTAATGCCCATCCGAGTCTGTTCGAAACATGGGACAAACTTTCGGAAACGAATTTCATCAATCAACTCTTGTTGTTTCTCGCTCCCGACTCGACAGTTCAGCTGGTGCTCACCCCCTCTCAATCGACTGGTATCGAGGACAACAATCGCATCACCTTTTATCAAAATTATCAGCTGACGGTCAATCATTCGTGCAGCAACGCTGATTGCCCGCGGTATGTGGCTGGTCAGTGCGAACTGATCCTGTTTCGCAACAGCGAAAGCCTGTGGACCATTGTCGGTTGGAGCGACCAATCGACCGGCGATACGCCGACCTGGAGTCAGCTCCGCGCCTATTTCGGCAAATAAGAAACCAAGCTTGCCCATGAAACGACAAAAACGAGCGAGAATTATCCCTCCGTCCGCCAAGCCGACTCGTACTCTGGTGATCGCACTGGCTGTTTTAGCCGCCCTGCTGTTGCTCGCCGACTTTGTCATCTGGCCGCTCGTGGTGCGTCGGTCCCGATCCGTGCCGACCGAGGTCCAGAGCTCTAGCGAATTGCAAGCGCTGGTCAGCGAGCTCCTCGCCCGTTACAATATCCGCCCACAGTGGATTCAGGAGAATCGGGAGGCACTGCAGGTGCAGATTCCCACAAAATTTCGTTTCCATAACTTTTATCTCGATCTGCAACGACACCTCGAAACGGAAAAAGCGACTATCCTGCGATGCCAAGAAAACGGTACCAAGTCACAAATAAAAATGGAATTGGCCGACCGCAATAATCGAACGCTCTTGATCGAATTCGTCCTAAAATCCAATCTTCCCGAAACCGCCGGGTATGCAGCAATAATAATCGACGATTTTGGCTATGTGCACAATGAGATCACCCGAGCCTTTATCTCCTTCCCCCAACCCCTGACGCTGTCCATCATCCCCGGATTGCGGGAAAGCCGGACGATCGCTCGAGATGCCGAGTTGGCACAAAAAATATATCTCGTCCACATGCCGATGGAACCGCTGAACGAATCCTATGACGATTTCGGCTATACCCTTTCGGTCGGTCAGGATGCGGAAGTTATTCGCCTGCGCGTGCGCAGCGCCTTTTCGCAATTGCCCAATGCTGTTGGCCTGAACAACCACCAGGGCTCCCGAGCTACAGCCGATGAATCGGTGATGCGTCCCCTCTTTTTGGAACTCAAATCGTTGAACAAATTTTTTATCGACAGCCGCACCCATCCCTCGAGCATCGGTGTCGAGATGGGCAAAAAGCTGCATGTGCCCGTAGCCGAAAACAGGCTATTTCTCGACGCAAGAGACGATCAAGCTTTTATCCGGGAGCAAATGGAACGTTTGGCCGATATTGCCAGCCAACAGGGCAAAGTCATCGCAATCGGACATGTGCGCGACAATACACTTCAGGTCCTGCAGGAGATGGTCCCGCACATGCAAGACCGAGGCATTCAATTCGTCGACGTTTCCCAACTCCTCAACGAGTGATCGCACCCGTGGAAATCCCACGCTTACCGCTTTCTCAAACCCAGCTGTTATTTCGGCGCTTCACGGACCCGGTCATCGAGCAATACCTTGAGTCGGGCACTCGATCCGGGAGACCAGCCAAACGCCTTGCGCCACACCTCATCCGATTCCATGCAGAGATAGACGACCGGCGCATCGGAGAAATTGCGAATCCAGCCATACATTCGCCGGAACATTTCAATGCGGATCGGTTTAAAATAGCGGAACTTGTGATCGATTCCGGGCAAGAGTTCGCCCAATACAATGGATGATTTCGGATGGTTTCGGCGTATCAATTCATCCATTGCCGCCGGATAGCGCAATGCGCCCAGACTGATCCAGGCGATTTGCTCGCCACGAATCCTGGAAAAGATGCGTTCAACAACCTCGCGATACCCCTGTTCCCAATCCGGGTAATCGATCATCGGATCGAAATGAAAACCCAACCAATAACCTGCATCCTGAACCCGAACAGCCGCATCCAGGCGGGCGTCGATGTCGGGTGCGGCACTCTCTTCGCTGCGCCGAAGCACAGATGCGTTCATAGACCAGGAAACCACTGTCCGCCCGCCGTGATCCAGCGATAAAAGATCCTCAACATGGATATTCTTGCTTTTGAGTTCGAGAATGGCGTTGCGTTTATCACGAAAAAACGACACCAGATCCGTAGCCAAACCGGTACAGGGATCGAAAGTCAAAGAATCGCTCAACTCACCGGTGCCGATACGGTAAAATCTCTCGGAATACTTTATGAGCTCGGCATCTACCTGAGTATAGAGATCGTCTGTGTTGCAATACCAGGTGACGAGCGATGAGTGCAGATAGCCCTGCAAAATGCAGTAGGAACAATCCATATCACAACCAGCGGCGACATCGAGGTTGTGATACATACAACAAATATGCTTTTGGGTCCCCGGACACAAACGCAAAAATGGCCCGCGCTGTCGAGCCAGAAGCACCTTACCTTTCCAGGTATCGCGGCTGGAACTTTTCTGCGCTTGCAGCCAGATTTCCTCGGCATTGTCGACAAAACGAACCGGGACCCGGGAGAATCGGCTCAGGACGCGTTGGACAAGTTCGGTTTGATGAACGGACCGTTCAACAATCAATTCCTCGGGTATGAATCGGGGTGACACCGTCTTATCCATGCAACTCTTCCAAACGTTTGATCAAATGATTTTTACGCATCTCCTGGAGAATGGCAAAAGCGACATCGAACTCTTGTTCGGTGCGAAACTGGAAATGCACGCTATAAATATCACGTTCAAAAAAGGGCGTTTCTCTGATTTGCATGCCGGGCGGCAATTTCGCTTCTTTGAGTATCGCCGCCAGCTTTTCAAGAGTTCGGCTATAGCGCGGATAACGCCGACACCAGAGCGCCTGACGAAAACGCTCCAGACGTTGAGCCGAGGTGAAATCGCCTGCTGTCAAAAGACGCTGCAATTCTTCGTCCTCCGTCAACTCGATCAGGCTCGTGCCAGCTATCTTTGCACAGTCCTGCAAAAGCTGCTGCAGTTCGCGCTGCAAATTCTTGCCCGGCCGCAATGTATCATAAATCGGAAAAAGCGCCTGCTGTGTTGCCGAATCCAACGCGGCGATCTGAACGGCTGTTTCCACCGAAAGGGTACCGTTAGCTGTTCCAACATGCCACAGGGAGTCCAGGCTCTGTAGCGGATGGTAAAGTTCGAAAATTCGTGGATTTCGCCCCAATCCCAACCGTGGTGCCACGTCGTCCAAAACCTGTCGCGTGGAGCGCTGAAATATTTTCAAACTTTTCTCCAGTACAGCTGAAATTTCCATAGGATTAAACGAACGAAATGTTAAATTGTCGGTGAGGGCGTAAAGAAAAAGCCGCCAATCATCGGTTTCATCGACGACAAAACAAGGCAAAACATCCAGAGACAATTCTGCCGCGACCTCCGCCCGCCGAAAACCACTGACAATCTGAAACGCCGAGCCCTTGGAGCGTACCACAAGCGGCTGGTGCAACCCGTACATGCGGATCGATTGCTCCAGCTCGAGCCTCGGCAATGGATCATAAATATAAAACAAGAGGTCTCGGCAATCGAGCTTTTGCCTGTCCAGCAGGTGGTATTCACGTTCCATCGTGACAATCTCCCGGGATCATTGCGGTTTTAAGCAAAATCAATTCAAACCGGCAGGAATCTATGCAAATCATGTTTTCCTGGATTTGGCGCGAAACACCGAATCCAGGGTTTTCAATAAAATGAGTATAAACAGCAAAAATTAGAATTGCAAACATAAATTCCAGTTATGTGTTTTTGTCTTTTTCGATTTTTTTGTTGACTTTTTCGTGCATTTTCACTAAATATCATCTAGAGCAATTCCCAATCAAAACAGCTTTTAGGGATGCGGTTGATCGGTGCACAGATTCATGCGATTTGATAACAAACAATCGATATAACCTTGTCTACTCGAATTCTCACAAAATCAGTTGGATACTATTAGACAAAGGGTGCGCAATGGCTGCTTGACGACAGCAGAACCAAAAACAAATTGCACCCGCTGTGATTCGGTTAAAACCCAAATTGAGTGTCTAGTAAAAAGTTGGCATTGTTTGCTGGTTGACAACAGATAAAGTCGAGTGGTATGCCCAAAGGGGAGACCACGATTCAGAGCACACTACCAAAAAAAGGAGGATAGTCTCATGGCGTTTGACAGCAAAGGCACCTTGAATAAAGTCATGCTCATCGGTCGCCTGGGCGCCGATCCAGAACTCAAATACACACCCTCCAACGCACCTTTTCTCAATCTGAGTCTGGCAACCAACACCTCCTGGAAAGGTCAGGACGGCAATCAACAGGAAGCTACCGAATGGCATCGTGTGGTGGTTTGGCGTAAACTGGCGGAAATCATCGCCCAATACGCCAAAAAAGGCAATCGCATCTATGTGGAGGGCAAACTCTCCACTCGATCCTGGGATGACAAAGACGGCAACAAACGCTACATGACCGAAGTGGTGGCGGATCAAATTCAATTGCTCGAGAGCCGAACCGAGCGCGGAGAGGGGTCTTTTTCTCAAGCGCCTCCCCCCAATGAATCGACGGGCGACTTTTCTGAACCATCAGCCGAAGACAGCGACGATTTGCCGTTCTAGTGATCAAGTTCACTGTTGTTTCTTAATCGGTGATTTGTTACCTTTTGTCCGTATCTCCCAATCAGGAGATACGGATTTTTTTTAGGGAACAGAAGCTCATGCCGATCAATCAATTGGTGCACAAAGCCTGCCAGGCGCGAGAAAATGCCTATGCCCCCTATTCCAGGTTTCGCGTGGGAGCGGCTTTGTTGAGCGCGAATGGTGTCATTTATACCGGGTGCAACATCGAAACCAGCTCCCTGGGCCTTACCATCTGTGCCGAACGCGTGGCGCTGGTCAAAGCGATATCCGAAGGACAGTCGGCTTTTCACGCTATCGCCATCGCCTCGTCCACCCGCAAAATTTGCATGCCTTGCGGGGCATGCCGGCAAATGCTGTGGGATCTGGCCGGAAATATCGACATCATATTGACTGAAGAGGATCAACCGGCCAAGCAAATGAAACTGGCGGATCTCTTGCCACATGCCTTTAATCGTCAAGATCTGCCCGAATAACTCCGATTCGCCTATCGAACCGGATGAATCCAAACAAACGACGATCGCCATGAATCCGTCTGATAGGGTCACCACCATCGGTATCGCCGGCGCTTCCGGATCCGGCAAAACCTTGCTCGCTCAAGCGCTGCAAATCGCCTTGCGACCGCAAGCCGGCCCAATTCTCTCCCAGGATTGGTATTATCGAGATCTGTCGAATCTTTCCTTTGAGCAGCGCTGCCGGGAAAACTTTGACCACCCGGACGCGCTTGATTTCCCCTTGCTTATCCAACATCTCGAAATCTTGAAAAAAGGAAACTCTATTTCGCATCCTGTCTACGATTTTTCCACCCATCTCAGACAAACAAAATTTGTTCACTATAAACCCCAATCGGTTGTTATTCTCGAAGGCATTTTGATTTTGGCCCAAGCCGAGCTCCGCCGGCTGCTGGATATCAAAATTTTCGTCGAAACATCACCCGATATCTGCCTGATCAGACGATTGCGCCGGGACATCACAGAAAGAGGGCGCAGTCTTGATTCGGTTTTGCATCAATACCAAACGAGCGTACGCCCAATGTTCATGAAATATGTCCGGCCTTCTCGCGAGCATGGCGATCTTGTGGTTTCCGGAGAAGACGAAACCGACCAGAATGTGAAAATCATCTGCGCACATTTTCTGCGACAAACGAATTAAATAGAACGGGATACTATTGCATGCTGCCCCTCTGGCTGCAACAGCTTCAAAACGAGCATGAACTCATTTTGCGCGCGCTCGACGTCCTTGAAAAACAGACCTCGGCGCCGATGCCGCTGAACAACAAGCTTTATGAATCGCTTCGCCTTTTACTCGATTATGGCGACTCGATCCACAATACAAAGGAAGAAAACCATCTCTTCCCGACGTTGGTGGAAAGAGGTATGCCGCGTCAAGGTCCGATCCATCAAATGATCATGGACCACGAAGCCGAGCGGGAACTCTTGATCAAATGGGTGCAAATGCTTTCCGAGCACACGAGCTATGCACAAACAACCTTTTATAGCTGCCTTCGGCAATACATCGAATCGCGTCGGGAGCATATCCGAACAGAAAAAGATCAGCTCTATACCCGAGCTACGGCATTTTTGACGCCCTCGGACGAAGACAAATTGTTGCAAGCATTCAAGCATATCGAGATGAAACTATTCGGCGACGGGGTTCATGACCATTATGAAAAACTCTTGCGGGAAATGGAACTAGAGACGCCACATGTATCGCGACATCAGCTATTATCTTTAGAAATACAGGCGATCCTGGAACACCTCAAGCAGGAAGCACTGCTGCTGGACCCCGAAGGCACGATTCTTTATGCCAATCGAAAAAATCCCGCTCTTTACCCGGGATTGTCGCTGGGGCACTATTTTCCACGTTCGATCAGCGACGCGATCCTCAAACGGATTTCCGATATGGGCAAAGGAAATCTCATCAGACCGCTCGCCTATACACGAAACGGCATTCGATATTTGCTGCAGTTTTTGCCCCTTTTGTCGCAAGAAAAGGGTGTGATGGGCGTCCTTTTGCTGATCGAAGAATTCGTCAATTTGGAAAATGCCGAACATTTGACTTAAACTGTCCCGGTCGCTAGAACCGAATCGCAGGAGAGGAAAACGGTCATGCTCAGCATCGTACCCAAAGGGACCGGATGGATCGAAGTGATATGCGGTTCCATGTTCAGCGGAAAAACCGAAGAGTTGATTCGCCGCATCAGGCGGGCACAAATCGCGCGCTTGCACGTCAAAATCTACAAACCCCTGATCGACGATCGCTATTCGCAGAACCACATCGTGTCGCACAATGCCCAGCGCATTCCTTCGATCCCCATAGCCACACCTCAGCAAATCCTGGAGCAAGCCGGCGATGCACAAGTCATCGGCATCGATGAAGCGCAATTTTTCGACCTCTCGCTTGTCGATGTCTGTCAAAAACTGGCCGACCAGGGGAAACGGGTCATCGTCGCCGGACTCGACCAGGATTATCTCGGCCGTCCATTTGAGCCGATCCCGCAATTGTTAGCGGTGGCCGAGTATATCACCAAGACTCTGGCGATCTGTTCCCGCTGCGGCAATCCCGCCAATCGCACACAACGGCTCAGCAAAGACCCCCATCGGGTCGTTGTTGGAGCCGCCGACATTTATGAAGCCCGATGCAGACATTGTCACGATATTTCTGATGCCAAGGAGAGTGTATGAGACTCGTCGGACTCGCCGGTTTGCCGGCAATTCTCGCCATCGCCTTTCTTTTTTCAACCAACCGCAAAGCCGTCAAACCGCGAACCGTTTTTTGGGGGATCGGCTTGCAGGTCCTGTTCGGGGCAATCATTCTCGGAAAAGATCTGCTCTCCTGGATTGGCCTTTTTATCCTGGCAGCGCTAATTCTGTTGTATGCCTTTGAAGAGCGAATCACCGGAACTAACCGATCCCTTTTGCTCTTGCCAACTTTAATTTTGATCACGGCCATGATTCTCGGCACAGCTCTGACGTATGCTCTGAGTTCGATCGGTCTGGCCTATGGCATGTTCTGGCTTTTGCTTTTTTCGCACCTACCGATTCAGCTTTTCAAAAAAGGCTCGTACCACCGATATGTTTTTGCTGCCTGGTTGCTGCTCGGCCTGGGAATCCTCTTTCAAAATGGCTATACTGGTCAGGATTTGATGCGGATCTTTTCCGCGCAAGTGAGCGCCTTTCTCAGCCTGTCGGATTTGGGCGCCGAATTTTTATTCGGAAATCTCGCCCGCAAAGAACATTTCGATCTCTTTGGATACCAGTTCGCCTTTTCCGTTCTGCCCACGATCATCTTTTTTTCCGCTGTCATGTCCATTCTCTATTATCTCGGCATCATGCAGGCCTGTGTGAAGGCGATGGCGCGCTTTATGCGCTGGACTATGGGCACCTCTGGCTCCGAGACTCTTTCCTGCTCCGCCAATATCTTTGTCGGTCAAACGGAAGCGCCGCTGCTGATCAAACCTTTTCTTTCCGGCATGACACTTTCGGAATTGCATGCGATCATGGTTGGCGGTTTTGCCACGATTGCCGGAGGGGTTCTGGCAGGCTATATCCGCATGGGTGTCGATGCCGGCCATCTGATCGCCGCCAGCGTCATGTCGGCACCAGCGGCCCTGGTGCTGGCAAAAATCTTTTATCCGGAAACCCAGCACTCGCAGACCGCCGGCGATGTTGAAATACCAACAGTCAAAAAAGCAGAAAATCTGTTGGACGCCACGGCGCAAGGCGTAACCGACGGGCTCAAATTGGCCGTAAACGTCGGAGCGATGTTGCTGGCATTTATTGCACTCATCGGATTAGTCGATGTTTTGCTCGGATTTTTTGACCGCCTGATCGACGGCCGTTTGCTCGGCGGGGAATGGAACGCGCTTCGTGGAGAATTCGCCGGTTTTTTCCCGGGCAGCCTGAAAACCTTTTTCGGCACCCTCTTTGCCCCCCTGGCGTTCTTAATGGGAGTACCTTGGCACGAATCGATGCAGGTGGGGAACCTGCTGGGTATCAAGATCGCAGCGAATGAATTTGTCGCCTATGGCGAATTGTCCCAGCATATCCACGCCGCCGATCTTTCAAACCGGGCGCAGATCATCGCCACTTATGCACTGTGCGGATTTGCCAACTTTTCTTCTATCGGTATCCAGATCGGCGGAATCAGCGCTTTGGCGCCAGAACGTCGTTCCGATCTCTCAAAAATCGCTCTGCGCGCCATGTTTGCCGGCGCGCTGGCTTCCTGGATGACCGCAACAATTGCAGGAATCATTCTCTAAGACGAATCGCGGGCGCGCAGAACGGTGCGCGCCCGCACCCTCTCCGTATCACTCTGCAAGCTTGAATAAAAAGACGCATTGCGTCCGGCTACAATCCCGATCCAAGAGC
>JAFGJN010000333.1 GCA_016929055.1 Candidatus Zhuqueibacterota bacterium | reverse complement strand
TCAAAGATCCAACTCATACCGCGCAGCTGAAAAAACGGCGCGATGACCGAAAAAAACAGTATGATGACCAATCCGACAAACATCTGCGCGGCCCGGGTACCGCGTAAAAAATTATAGACACGGTAGATAATGTACGACATCACCGCAATGTCGAGCACATCCATTACGGTGATCGGCAAAAAACCAATTTTGAACAGCACAAAACGCATGTTTTGTCCTCAATGCCCCGGTCACGTCAATTCGCGTCGATTGCTGCTATCCATCGCCCGCTGATGGCATCGGCGATGACGGCGGCTCGTTTAACCGCCCCCACATCATGCACCCGCACGATAGAAGCACCGTTTATGAGGCAGGCGGCTACAGCTGCCAGGGTTCCTTCCAGGCGTTCCTCAACCGGCAAATTCAACGCCTTGCCGATGAACGATTTGCGCGACGGACCGACCAATATCGGCCGTCCGTGCTGTGCGAATCTCGACAAGTTGCGGATCAAGACAAAATTGTCGGACGCAGTTTTACCAAATCCGATCCCCGGATCCAGAACGATCTGCTCTGAATGGATTCCAGCTGACCCAGCGCGCTGCAGCGCGTCGATGAAATAGCTATTTATCTCCCTCACCAGATCGTCATAGTGCGTCTGCGATTGCATATCCCTCGGCGTTCCCCGAATATGCATAAGCACAACTCCAGCACCGGTTTGGGCCACCAGTTTTGCCATGAGCGGATCATAACGCATGGCGCTGATGTCGTTGACGATCGATGCGCCTGCACGCAGAGCTTGCTCGGCGACCGCCGCCTTGTTGGTGTCCACAGAAATCGGCACAGTCGTCTGCGCCGCCAGCGCCTTTATGACCGGCACCACCCGTTCGATCTCGTGTTCAACCGAGACCGCTTCCGCACCTGGACGCGTCGATTCGCCGCCAACATCGAGGATATCCGCGCCTTCCGCAGCCATCTGGATTCCGCGCAGCACAGCATCCTGTGGATGCCAATACCGTCCGCCGTCGGAAAAAGAATCAGGGGTTACATTGAGAATGCCCATGATGAGCGAAGGACCATCGAGTGCGATAGTCCGGTCGCCACACCGCCAAACCGGTTTGTCAGTTCGCTCGCACATTGAGACGCAGTTGTCCGGAGTCGGGTTGCGTGAGCTGAAAGAGGCGTTCCATGGCGCGATCGGCATAGACATCGTCGAACCCGCGCTTGGCACGGATCCGCAAACGATATTCCGAAATCGCGCGATCGATATCGCCGCGGATTTCAAAGATCGTCCCCAGGTAAAGATGTGCGTCCGCATAATCCCCATACCGAACAGCGCGGTGGAAAAACTGTTCGGCGTGCTCCAGATTCCCTAAATTAAAATAATAGACACCCAGATTGTAAAATGCAATTGAATTGTGAGGATCGATCTGCAAAATTTGGTTATAGGTCCGGATGACCTGATCGACCTCGTTCGCCGCCACCGCAAATTTGCCGACCATCAATAGCCCCTCGATGGAGCGCGGATGAACGGCTAAAAGCATTTGCAGGGCGCGTTCGGCGTGTTTTTTGTAATTGCGAAAATAGAGATGATCGGCCAGAAAGAGCCGCGCTTGTTCAAATGCAGGATTGAGGTCGATAGCGTATTCCAAAACCTGTTCTTCGTTGCCGAATCCGAAGGATTTGATTCGACTTTGATGCAGATGGGCGATATCGAGATAGATCCTCGCGTTCTGCGGGTCGATTTCGCGTGCGCGAGCGAGGTGGTGCTGAGCCCTGGCCCAATTTTCTTCGGTCAGGTAATACCTGCCGATCAGACGATGCGACTCGGCATTGTTTGAGTCGATAAAAGTCAAGCTCCGCTCGCACAGCCGCAGAGCGACGAGGTAATGGAGGTCGGGGTTTTTGCCGTCGCGTTTGAGCTCGGTCCCGATACTAAAATGGGTGCGGGCCAACAAATTTCGAATATTAACCGAACCGCTGTCAGCCGCAAAAGCCTTTTCCGCCCAGGGCAGAGCTTCCTGCGGGGCCCCCTGGGCGAGTAGTCTGTCGGCGTGGGCAAATGGTTTGTCCGACTCGGGATCGAAATCCGCGTCGAGGACAAAAGCCGGAGAGAGATGAAGCAGGTTCAATAGAGCAGATGCCAGGGTCTGCGCCGAGCGGCGGATAGCGTTTGGATCCCACGGCATCTCTTGTTGCAGCAAAACCCGGTCGTCTTGCAGATCGTACGCGGTCCAGCGGAGAGGACAGCCGGGGCATTCACTCTCGAATGCAGCGACCAGCGCCCAATCCGCGCCCAAGCGTCTGGCGTAAGCAAGCAAATAATCGATATCAGCGACCGAATCCAAATCGACCGCTTCCCAGACCCAATCGAGCGGATAAACCAGGGTGTCGGCGGAAAAAATGGTCTGCAGCCGATCGATCGTGTTGCGGCTCAAACTCCATCCCAGCCAGGCATTGGAATCATTATAAGAGCGATCGATAACCGGAAAAATGGCCAAACGTTTTTCGACATTCGAACGAGGAGCACAAGCCAAAAAAGTCAATACAAGCAGAATAATATAAACCACAACGATCAAGCATCGGCGGCCGTTTGTGTGTTCTCCCCCCCCGCGCCGATCATGCCGGCACAGGCCCACTGTCGCTTTCCCGTTGATCGCTTGCTGATGCTTGGTCACTCACTCCTCCGAAAAACGATTCCGCATCCGGATTCGGCCTTGCGATATCCGTTAAATGTGCTGATCATGCCAGTCAACGGCGGCTCGTGGGGTTAGTTAATGCAAGAAACCTCCCCCGGACATAACGAACGTCTTTTCGATCAGGCATCGTCAGTCGAGGTCGAGGTCGGGCTTTTTTTCTTTCGTGTGCCTTTGGCCCGTGCAGGAGCCGCTGTACTTTTTCTTTTCTTTTTGGATGGAAGTTTCTCGCCCCGAAGAATCAGCTCGATCTCTTCGCCGAAAAGAGTTTCCCGTTCCAGCAAAGCCGCCGCGATGGCATGCAGCTTTTCTTCGTTTTGTTTGATCAGATCATCGACATCATCCTGGGCGTCCTGGATCAATTTTCGAATTTCGGTATCGATCAGGCGCGCGGTCTCTTCGCTGTAATCGCGATGTTGGCTGATTTCTCGCCCGAGAAAGATCTCTTCCTGTTTTTCACCAAAAGCCATGGGACCGAGCACATCGCTCATTCCCCATTCGCAGACCATTTTGCGCGACAATTCAGTGGCGCGCTTGATATCATCGCTGGCTCCGGTGGTCAGAGTATCGAAGACAAGTTTTTCTGCAGCCCGGCCGGCCAACAGGATGCGCAATTTGCCGAACAAGTTGTCGCGCGAAGCGAACATGCGCTCATTGGGCAGAATGGCGGTAAACCCGCCGGCGCGTCCACGCGGGATAATGGTCACTTTGTGCACCGGTTCCAGATCGGGAATCAGGTTGGCAACCAGGGCATGACCTGCTTCGTGATAGGCGGTGCTGCGCTTTTCCTCATCACTGATCAGCAGGCTTTTGCGCTCGGTGCCCATCAGCACCTTGTCTTTGGCCTCTTCAAAGTCTTCCATTTCGACTTTATTCTTGCCTTTGCGCGCGCCCAAGAGCGCGGCTTCGTTGACCATATTGGCCAGGTCGGCGCCGGAAAATCCTGGCGTTCCCTTGGCCAGAATCGTCATATCGACATCCTTCTCCAGGGGAATATTGCGCGTATGGACCTTGAGAATGCCTTCGCGGCCTCTTACATCGGGACGGTCGACGACGATTTGCCGATCGAAACGGCCGGGGCGCAACAAGGCGGAATCGAGGACATCGGGCCGGTTGGTGGCGGCCAGCAGAATGACGCCCTCGTTGGTCTCGAACCCATCCATTTCCACCAGGAGCTGGTTCAGCGTCTGTTCACGCTCATCATGACCACCGCCCAGGCCGGCCCCGCGATGGCGGCCGACAGCATCCAGCTCGTCGATAAAAATAATACAGGGGGCATGCTTTTTGCCCTGCTCGAAAAGATCACGGACGCGGGAAGCACCAACACCGACAAACATTTCGACAAAATCGGCACCGGACATGCTGAAAAACGGCACACCCGCTTCACCCGCCACGGCGCGAGCCAACAGCGTCTTGCCGGTTCCCGGAGGACCGAGCAACAACGCCCCTTTGGGAATTTTTCCGCCCAGACGTTGAAACTTGTCCGGATCCTTGAGAAACTCGACGATCTCTTGCAACTCTTGTTTGGCCTCGATGGCTCCGGCCACATCCGCAAATGTTACCCGTGTCTGACTTTCTAAAAACATCTTGGCGCGCGACTTGCCAAAAGAAAAAACTCCCTTGTTTCCTCCCCCCTGCATACGGCGGATAATATAGATCCAAAATCCCACCAGCAGCAGCCAAGGCAACGCTGAAAAGACATAACTCCAGAAATTAGGCGCGTTTTCCTTGAATTGGAGTTTGAGCCCATAGTCGTTGCGCCAACGCTCCAGAGTGGAAAAATCGATATCGGTCGGCAACACGGTCTTGAAATCGAATTGCACATCCTCGTCGCCTGCCAAACCTTCAGGCAGATCTGAATAGGTGCCGAACAGTGTTCTGTCTTCCACGCGAGCAAACTTGACTTTGCCTTCTTGCAACTGGGAGTAAAAATCTTCAAATATCAGGAGTTTGAGTCCCTGCCTCGGCGAAGAAAAACGCTGCGACAACAACAGAGAAATCGCAATGACCACGACCCAAAAGATCAGGGTTTTGGATGCGCGTTTCCACTGCGGGCCTTCCGGTTTTTGCGGCGTCATCCCGGGGCGTTTCGGAGGCCCGTCGCCGGTATTCTTGCGCCGCGGTGGCCTTTGGGGCGATGAATCGCCGCCATTGCTGGAATTAAAATATGAATGGTGTCGGTTATTCAATCGTCAAAATCCTTCTTTTTGACATCCGCTTCGAAAAGAACTGAACCTGCCCGTCAATCCATGATGTAAACCGCCGGCAAATTGCGCAAAATCTGTTTGTGATCCAGACCATAACCGACCACGAAATGATCGGGGATCTCAAAACCGACATAATCGATATCGAAATCGACCTTGGCTTTATCGGTTTTGCGCAAGAGCGAAACAAAACGCAGCGATGCGGGTGAAAAAGCGCTGAACTTTTTTTCCAATACCTTGACCGATAGACCGGTATCGACGATATCTTCCACCAGCAACACATGACGGTTCTTGACATCCGCATTGATTTCCTTGAGCACCTCGACTTTGCCCGAGGAGACCTTTTCATCGCCGTAACTGGACAATTTGATAAAATCGATTTCAAGATCGATCTCGATATGACGGATCAAATCCGCCATAAACAAAAATCCACCGTTCAGAACACCGATTACGATCGGATTTTTACCGCGGTAATCGTCCGAGATTTTTCTACCCAGTTCACGAATGCGGTCATCGATTTGTTCCCGGGCTATCAGCACCCGAAATTTGTTGTCATAGACAACGCGTTCGAATTCAGATCGATTGTTCACCGGCTTTTCTCAATTCGAGTCTAAGAATTTTTTGTGTCGATTCCGCCACTTTAAATCGTTCGTCGAGGCGATATCCAGCGATCCAGACCAGACGATTACCGGAAAAAACCAGCGGCACCTTCCGCCGTCGATGGTACGGCACTTTGGCATCAATAAAAAAATCAGCCACGCTCTTGCTGCCGCCCAAATTCACCGGAAAAAAGCGATCGCCTGCTGCAACAGATCGAATGCAGAGCGGCCACGTTATCTTTTCAGCGTCGATCCACTCGCGGCGTCGATCCGTATTGTTTCGTATCCTCTGAAACGACGGGGCATCCGTCATTATTTCCAGGATAAATGCGGATCCAAATCGAATGGCGCCGGGACCGTCGAGAGTGATTGGATCGATCGATTTCGAATCGGCACGATCGATCAACAGATGCGAGGCTTCGGCATGCAACAGCAGACCGTTGCGCAGACGCAAGCATTTGTGGCTTTGCCGCTTATGCAACATTCGGCGCAACTGATCCAGTTCCGCCCCACTCAACTGCAGCCGGTGTCCCGTCAATGCATGAAAAGCAGCGGCAAGTATATAATTTTGCAAGATATCAAAATACGCCAAAAAGCGATCAATATCAAGGACAATTTTTTCGCCGTCGCGTACTAAACAACAGCTGCGAAAGGCGCTGTATCCACTCTGAACCAGATAAGCATCCAGATCCCCAAACAGCTCCGCGGTTCGAGCCAGAACCCGCACAAGATTCGGATTGTAATCGCGAGTCAACGATGGCAGCAATTCGTGGCGGATGCGATTTCTGCGAAAGGAGAGATCGCGGTTGCTGGCGTCGATGCAAAAGTTTAGATCGTTTTCTGCGGCATAAGCCTCGATCTCTTGCCGTCGGGCGAAGAGGAGCGGTCGGACGATTTTCCCCCGCCGCGGCCGCATGCCCTTTAGTCCACGCACCCCCGAACCGCGCAGCAAATTGAGCAAAACCGTTTCCGCCTGATCATCGGCATGATGTCCCAACGCGATGACGTCGCAGCGCTGTTCATCGGCGATACGATATAAAAAATCCAGCCGCACAGCTCGAGCGCCGGCTTCTATACCGAGCCCCTTTTCCCGGCAATATGCCGGAACGTCGGCTTTTTCTTCCACCAGCTCGACCTGCCGGCAAAGAGTCAGATCGCGCACAAATTCGGCGTCCTGCGCCGATTCAGCACCGCGGATACCGTGATCGAGGTGGGCGGCGATCAGATGCCAATCCGCATCAACTCCCAATTGCTTCAGAACATGCAAGAGCACCACCGAATCGACACCGCCGGAAACAGCGACGAGCACCCGCGCACCTCGGGCAAACAAGTCGTGCCGACGACAAAAGGATTGAACCCGCCAGGCGAAATCGGATTCGCCTTTGGTTTTTTTAGAGAAACGCGCCATGGCACCCATCTCAATGCAAACGGGAAGGCTGAACGACCGCCTTGATTACCCCATCGCGATAGTCTTCGACCATTTGAAAGGCTTCAGCGGTCCGCAGCAGAGGAAAGCGATGGGTAACAAAGCCGTCGGTCTCGATCACTCCTTTTTCCAGAAGGTGCAGCGAACGTTCATAGCTTCGTCGCGAGCGCCGAACCATGCGGATCGTCAGCCCCTTTCGCCGGGCCGGGCTGACCGGAAAAACAAGGGTATCGGATTCAGGGATGCCAACCCAGATCACTTTACCTCCCGGAGCGCACACCTGCACCGCCTGACTAAGGGTCTCCTGAACGCCTGCGCATTCAAAAACTGCGTCCACTCCCCTGCCATGGGTATGATCGAGAATCTCATCGACCACGGCAGTGCGGTTGGCATTCCAGACTCGATCTGCACCCAACCGGCGGGCAAACTCGCATCGATAATCCAGCAGATCGGTCGCGACCAATTGCGCAGCTCCGGCGGTTTTGGCCAGCAGGTGCAGAATTGCACCGCCGATGGGACCGCATCCGAGAACGGCCGCGGAAAAACCGGGACGCAGGTTGGCCAGATCGAGGCTGTGCAAGGCGATTCCAAAAATTTCGCACATCACACCGTCCTCGAAATCGAGATCCGCTCGCAGAGGAAAGAGCAGATGTTCCGGCCAGGCCATGCGTTCGCGCAAAGCGCCGTCGTACGGGGGCACGCCGCAAAACCGAATGTGAGGACAGAGATTCAGGTCGCCGCGCAGGCAAAACTCGCATTGGCCGCAGTGAATTCCGGCTTCGACAGCTACCCGATCGCCTGGGCGCAAACGCCGACACTCCGCACCAGTCTTAATAACAGTGGCAGCAAACTCGTGTCCGAGAATCAACGGATGCCGGCTGTTTTCATTTTCAAACGTCACGCCCCGGTAGCGGTGGATATCCGAACCACAAACACCCACCGCTTCGATCTGCAGTAAGACTTGGCCGGCAGAAATTTGGGGCTCAGGTTCATCGACCGCCTGCAAATCATGCGGCCCATTGAGGCGAATGGCTTTCATCGACACTCCAGTCAGATCAATCGGTTAGTGAACCATCCGGCACCGTTTGGTCGGATTTAAGACAACAACAATATTAAATATCCCAAAAAACCAGTTTAAAAGCAAGCGTTTTCCCGGAACGGACAAAGCGGTTGCGGATCAGCGGATTTTTGATTAACTTGGTATTTGGATCACGATCTCTTGACCTCTGAACCAACAAGGCGGGTTGTCATGAACACCCCACTACCCCTTCTTTTCAAACGTCTGGCCGGGAAATCGGTTTTGCTGGTGGGCGATTTTTATCTGGACGAACAAATTCAAGGCCGGATCACGGGCATGTCCGCAGAAGGCCCGTATCCGCGCATCGCGATCGAATCCCGCACGCACCAGCCCGGCGCAGCCGGGCATGTGGCCATGCTTTTAAGCGACTGGGGAATCCGCGTCAAACTCGCCGGATTCATCGGCGACGATCCGGGGGGAATCGCCCTGCGCCGCAAATTCAAAGAGCGACAAATCGATACAGAAGCCCTGCTGGCGATCCGCGGCACCACCACCCGCGGACAAATCCGCATCGCGGTGCAGGGCGACCATTATCCGCAACAGGAAATCGTGCGCCTCGACGCACCCGTGGCCGATCCAGTGGCGAATGAGATGTGTGACAGCCTCTTTGGGCAAATCGAATCGGCCTTGCCCGGGTTCGATGCCCTGGTCGTGGTGGAAAAAGAGCGTTCTTTTCTGACCGCCGGACGCTTGCAGCCGCTTGTCCGACTGGCTCAGGAACACGGAGTGCGGCTGGTGGGTGATTCGGAACGCCAGCTCCATCTCTTTGAAGATTTCGATGCCATCACGCCGAACGAGAGGGAATTGTTGGCCGCCGTTCCTGAAGAACAGAACATAGAAGGCGCCGCCCGGCTTTTACAAAACCGGCTGGAATGCCGGTCGATCTATGTCAGTCTCGGCAGCCGGGGACTGCTCGTGGTGGGAGCAGACGGTACTCCGGGGCACATCGCCACAGCGGTGCAGCCGGTTTTTGACGTGACCGGGGCCGGCGAAACCGTGGTAGCCGCCGTTGCCGCCGGTTCTCTGGCCGACCTGGATCCACAGGAAACCGCGCACCTGGCCAACCTTCTGGCCGGACTGGCGGTCACGCGGCCGGGATTGACCCGTCTGCCGATCGAAATCATTCAGCAGGCCGAACGCCGCCAGGAAGCGCAGGTGCAGGCCAATAAAATCGTCTCCGAGTCCGAACTCGTCGAAATCGTGCGCCAGGCTCAAACACAAGGCAAACGCGTGGTTTGGACCAACGGCTGCTACGATCTGGTTCACGCCGGACATATTCTCTATCTGGAAAAAGCACGAGCGCTCGGCGACTTGCTGGTACTCGGACTCAACAGCGACGCCTCTGTCCGCCTGTCCAAAGGACCGAATCGCCCGATTGTCAACCAGGAACAACGCGCCCGACTCATGTCCGCTCTCAGCTGCGTGGACCAGGTGATCATCTTTGACGACGAATCGCCCCTCAAAATCATCGATCGACTGCGGCCGGACATCTATGCCAAGGGCGGCGATTATACGGTGGACACAATCAATCAGGACGAACGCCGTCTGGTTGAAGGATACGGCGGCAAAATCTCTCTGCTCCCCGGAGTCGAAGGCATGTCCACCACCCATCTGATCGAGCGCATCCTCAAAACCTATCGCGATCAGGACGATTCAAGGAACCCGGCATGAACAAGAGACCCCATCCACCGGCAATGGCTGCCGACGATCCCCAGCCCCTGATCCAGGTCGAGGGATTGACCAAAACCTACGACGCTGTCACCGCCGTCGATCAGATCGATTTCAGCGTCGCAACGGGAGAACTTTTCGGCTTTCTCGGCCCGAATGGCGCAGGCAAAACCACCACCATCGCGCTTCTTACCGGGCTGGCCCGACCGGACTCGGGGTCGATCCGCATCGGCGGAATCGACTGCACAAAGAATCCCAAGGCCGCTCAACATCTCATCGGTGTTGTACCGGACGAAAGCAACCTCTATCCGGAATTGTCCGGTTTCGACAACCTCTGCTTTTGTGCATCGCTCTATGGTCTGCACGCGCACGAACGCCGCACACGCGCGCGCCAATTGCTGCAGACATTCAGTCTGGCGGAAGCAGCTGAACGAAAATTCGCCGGCTATTCCAAAGGCATGAAACGCAAGCTGACCATCGCCGCCGGCATCATTCATCACCCCAGACTTTTGTTTCTTGACGAACCCACCACCGGTATCGACGTGTCCAGCGCCCGCCAAATACGACAGCTGATTGCCGATCTTCATCGCTCCGGAACCACCATCTTTCTCACCACTCACTATATTGAAGAAGCTGAACGGTTGTGCCAGCGCATCGCCTTTATCGTCAATGGACGGATCGTCAAAACAGACGGTGTTGCCGAGCTTTTGCAGCCGGAAAAGGAAAAAAAGGTGATGATGATCGCCGTGGCAAACAGCAGGGAAGATCTCTGCTCTCGGATCGCCTCGGCCTTTCCCCATTTTCACTTTCAGGCATCGTCGGCCGAACAGATTCGCGTCGAATCGGATCACCCAATCAGCATCGGCCCGCTGGTGCGTTTTATCGAAGATCAGGGTGCTGAGGTGATGGAAGCTCGGCGCATCCAACCCTCCCTCGAACAGGTCTTTGTCCGAGTAACCGGCATCGAATTGGCTGCGATGAAGAAAGAAAAAGAAAAAGGCGGAAATAACCGATGAAACGCTGGATCGCTTTTTGGAACATCATGCTTAAGGATATGCGCGCCTATTATCTCAAACCACCCAATATCAGTTGGGGGCTGATCTTTCCACTCGCCTGGACAGGTATGTTCTATATCCGATCGGGAGCCGATTCGGTCGACATTCTTTCCCTTCTTCCCGGCGTGACCGCGATATCCATTCTCTTCGGCACCACATCGCTTCTGGCGGTAACCGTAACATTTGAAAAAAAGAATCGATCGTTCGAGCGCCTGCTGATGGCGCCGATTCCCCTTGAGCTGCTGATGCTGGCCAAAACAAGCGGCGCCATCCTCTTTGGCGTGGTCAACGCGTTTGTTCCGATCGCCGCCGCAGCATTCCTGACCGATCTTTCCGGTGTCGACTGGAGTACCCTTTTGCCGGCTATCGTCATGATCGCAATCGCTTCGACCTTTCTCGGTTTGTTTATCGCCGTCTCGGTCAGCGAAGTGTTCGAAGCCCAGACCTTTTCCAATTTTTTTCGCTTTCCTATGATTTTTCTCTGCGGTCTGTTTTTCCCCATCGCCTCGCTACCGATCTTTTTGCGGCCGTTTTCGTATCTCTTTCCCCTCACCTATGGCGTCGACATCCTTCACGGCGCGGTTCATGGCGCGGCTGTTCAAACGCTTGCTCTCAACTTTGCCGTCATAACGGCTTTCTGCCTCATTCTCTTTTTTTTCAGCCTGAAAAATATTCACAGAAAATGGATTGTTTGATAGTTGCCGTTCGGCCTCGCGCAAAACTTGAGGCCGCACGCTAACTGGATCGGTACAAAGCATAAAACGGCGATCCGTCGTTTTTCAGCCTCAATCACTCCTATCGTTCGCTACCCCCCCTTCCCGGGCAATTTGCTGTTGTCATTTTTAAGATAATCAAATCAACCCGGAAATCAATCCGACCGCGATTGCGAACAGGAGAATTCCAACCATCGTGCGAATGGTCGGCATGGTAATCTTTATCAACAGACGATTGCCTAGCAAGACGCCCAAAAAAGCACTGACAACCGCCACGGCTAAAAGAAGCAGATTTCCTTCCTGAACAGCGACTTTGAATCGGGAACTATAGATGATCAATCGGCTGACATCCACCAGACAAGCGATGACCACTCCCGTGGCGATAAAGCTCTCCTTGCTCAGATTGGAGCGCAAAAGAAAGGCGCTTCGAAAGGCACCCTGATTTCCGGATAGACCGCCAAAAAAGCCGCTCAGCACGCCTCCCAAAGGCAGATACTTTTCATCAAAGGAAAGATTTCTCAGGGTTGGGGATATTTCGATGACAGCAAAGAGGATCATCAGGATGCCGATGGCCAATTTGACCGGCTCGACGAGAAATTCTTTGTCGCCAACCGTATAGTTGGCGATAGCAGGAAGATGTAAAAATTGAATCAAAACCCAGGCGCCGACAAAGGCTGCTGCGATGGCCGGTATTCCGAACCGCCGCACGACCGACAGGTTGGCATGTTTGCCCAGCAGGATCGCTTTAAAGATATTGTTCAAAAGATGAACGATTGCAGTCATACCGATGGCGATATCGATCGGGAAAAAAAGGACAAAAACCGGCAACAAAACCGTACCCAATCCGAAACCGGAAAACAGGGTCAAACCGGCGATGGCCGCAGAAACAAGCGCGACAAGCAGATAGTCCATTCCTACCTCCTGCTACACGGATTCATTTCTCAGCAGCTGATTCGGGTCTTGATTTTGACTTTTTCAACTCTTCCATTCGTCCTTTGGGCACCCGAATTCGCCGTCGCCAGTCTGCTGGTATAGGCAACGGTTTTTCGATCGATTTCGCGTTGCTGTGGCGCCTTTTACGCAGGAGGTAACGCAAAAAATAGAGCCCCGCCTGCAGTGAGCGCCATCCTTCGGCCGGGCGGCGCAAAGCCTGAATGCCCTTGGCCAGCAAATAGCGCGGCCGAAAATGAAAACGCCGAAACGCCTGTTCGCAAAATGACTCGATATCCGCCGCCGGCAATCCGGGCAAGCGAATGACACAGCGGTGCCCGCCCTCCTCGGTCAGCCAGTCGCGAAAATTTTCCGAGGCGAGAAAGCCATTGTCTTGATAATAGCGATAAGCTCCGGTACCGGGATAGGGCATAACCGGGTAGAACTGGGCGCTATCGGGTTCGAGTTCGATCGCCAGCCTTAGGGTCTGCTCCATGCTCTGTCGGGTTTCGCCGGGAAAACCGACCATGAAACAGCCGTGTACCAGGATACCCAGTTCGGCGGCATAGCGGCGGAACCGTCTCTGCAAATCGGGATTTTGTCCTTT
>JAFGJN010000007.1 GCA_016929055.1 Candidatus Zhuqueibacterota bacterium | reverse complement strand
CCGGACCACTCGACTTTTATGAGATCCGCCGCTCGCAGTGCGACGAGCAAAATGCGCTCGTTCCCAAGTCCGAGCCGCCGCCGCACCTCCTTTGGATCGTGCCGGCTCTTTCGGCAGACCAGTCCGACATCCTCGATCCGTGAAAAAATCTGCAAATCTCCATAAAAAGGCAGGCGAAAGAGCCGATCGGCCTGTGCGTATGCGTCTCTCATCCATTGAATGATGGGGGAGAATTCGGGATGCGGTTCCAGCCATGCGGAATAGATCCAATCCCAGGAAAAATTGGCTACGGCAAAAGCAGGAATTCCGGCTTGTCGGGCGGCGGGAAATGCGATCGGGGTGATATCGCTGATCACGGCGCTAATTCCGAAGGAGACGAGAAAAGCGCGTTCTTGTTCTTGTACTTGTACAGCCCTTCTGCGGCTCAAAAGCTCTTGATTGGCTTTCAGGGTGGCCGGGATATCGACGCTGAAACTGTCCGCCTGCAGGACACCGATTTCGAGCGCAACGTGGCGATAAAGGATTCGCTCCGGCGGCAATTGCGAAAAGAGCCAGCGGGGAGCGAAAGTGCAAATCACCACCTGCAGACTCGGCAGCTTGCTCAAGAGTTTTTCGATGACCGGGATGGAGCGCACGGCATGACCGTATCCATGGCCGGTGATATAGTAGGCTATTTTCATATCGGTTTTGATTTGAGGCGGAACGCGAAAAAGGCCGGACGCTTTTTAGGCCCGGCCTTTTCTGATCAATCAGGATTCTTTGACCCGTTTGGAGTCCCAGTACATATAGATTGCCAGCAGAATAAAGAGAACGATGGCAACGCGTTCTCCGCCCAGGGTTTCGGCCCAGTGTTCGGTGATCAGAGGCTGGATGAAACCGAGCTGGTCGAATTTGACATATTTCAAGAACGCCGAGAGCACGCCCATGATCGCTCCCCCGGCTATAAACCCGGAGGCGATCAGCGTGCCCCGTTCTTTGCGCTGTTTGATTGTCTCTTCTTTGCGGGAACTTTTGGCGACGAAATGGGCGATCAGGCCGCCGATGAGAATCGGAGTGTTGAGTTCCAGGGGCAGGTACATGCCCAGGGCAAATGCCAATGGCGGCACACCGATCATTTCCAGTATCAAAGCAAACATGACGCCGACCACATAGAGCATCCAGGGAGCGGGTTGGTTCGACATCAGAGGCTTGATGACGGCGGCCATGGCATTGGCCTGGGGTGCGGTGAGTTGGCTGCCCGGACCGAAACCAAAGGTTTCGTTGAGCATCATGATGACCAATCCCACCGAGGCGGCCGCGACCAGAGTGCCGAGAAATTTGTATTTTTGCTGAGTAACAGGAGTGGTACCGAGCCAATAGCCGATTTTCAGGTCGGTGATGAAACCGCCGGCCATGGAAAGGGCGGTACAAACGACACCGCCGATGATCAGGGCCGAAACCATTCCGGTACTGCCTGTCAATCCGACTTTGACCAAAATGACGGAAGAGATGATCAGAGTCATCAGCGTCATTCCCGAAACCGGATTGGTGCCGACGATGGCGATGGCTCTGGCGGCAACGGTTGTGAAAAGAAAGGCGATAACCACAACGATCAGCAAACCGACCACCGCATGCCAAAGGTTGTGCACGACACCGAACTGGAAAAAGATAAAGATGGCGAGGATGGTGAACAAAATCATGGCGCCGACGCGTCCCATGGAGAGGTCTTTTTGCATGCGGTTTTTGGTTTCATGGCCCAGTGCTTTGCCGCCGATGATTTCATTCCAGGCGAGTTTCATGGCGCCGGCGATGATCCCGGAGGATTTGAGAATTCCGATTATACCGGCACAGGCGATACCACCGATGCCGATGTGTCGAACATAGGTGGAAAAAATTTCTTCGGCGGACATGTCGGCAATCAGCGCCGTGGCGGTGCTGCCCACGGTGATGGCGAGGTGTTGGCCGAAATAGTGTACCAACGGAATAAAAACGAACCAGGAGACAAACGAACCGGCAGCGATGATGGCTGCATATTTGAGTCCGACGATATATCCGAGTCCAAGGATGGCGGCGTCGACGTTGAGGCGAAAAACGAGACGCGCATCGTCTGCCAGACCACGCATAAAGGGGATGGCGCGGGTTTCAAAAACTTCGCTCCACCAGTGAAAAGTGGCCATGAAAAAATTATAGATGCCGCCGAAAAGCATGGCTTTGAGCAGGATTTTTGCTTGCTCGCCGCCGGCTTCGCCGGCGATCAGGACTTCGGTTGTTGCAGTGGCTTCGGGAAAGGGAAATTGGCCGTGCATTTCCTGAACGAAATATTTGCGAAACGGGATCAGAAACAAGATTCCCAGAAAGCCGCCAAAAAGCGAGGCAAGAAAAATCTGGAAAAAGCCGGCATCGAGATCGAGGATATAGATAGCCGGAATGGTGAAAATAGCGCCTGCGACGACCACACCCGAAGCGGCGCCAATCGATTGAATGATGACGTTTTCAGACAGCGCATTCTTGCGCCGGGTAAAAACCGATGTGCCGACGGCCAGAATGGCGATCGGAATGGCGGCTTCAAAGACCTGGCCGATTTTCAACCCCAGATAAGCGGCCGCGGCGGAAAAAATCGCGGCATAGAACAGCCCCCAGAGCAATGAATAGAGCGTCACTTCCCGCAAAGGCTTGTCGACCGGCACCACCGGTTTGTATTCTTCGCCGGGCTTGAGTGGCCGATACGCGTTTTCTGGAAGGGTCATCTCAAGATTCTCCAATCGTTTAGGTTGATTCAATGAATTTCGAGAATATAAAGCATCGGACGCGCTTTTGCAAGCATAAAGTGGCTGAGTCGAATCGGTTCTTAAACGGCAGTTTTTGTTTTGCGATGATCGATTTTTTTTGTACTATTTGTCTGCAAGCCTCAAAGAAACTGTCGACTCGGGTACGAGCTACACCTGGTGAACAAACCGTCGTCTGTATAAACATTCTGTTGATGAAAGGAAAGTCGAGGATGCGTCGAGTTGAACGACTGGTTTTTTGGGCGTTTTTATTTTTCCTTGTTCTGACGGCAATGGGCTGTCGGGGTACGCGTTTTGTGGATGTACAGGAGCAGCGGCTGGAATTGGCGCTGGAATCGGGCATGGTCGAGGCCTTTTGTTATACGCCGACGGCCCGCAAAGCCGGAGCGGCTGTTCTGATCGGCATGTTGGCGGACTCGATGCGAATGCTGTGGGAAGCCACGGCCCGGCAGATGGCTGGCATGGGTTATGCCGTTGTTTTGCTGCCAGAGACCGGCGTACAGCTTTCGGCTGTAGCTGTGGTTGAGGAACACTATCGGGCCGGAATGGCGGCATTGAATGGCCAATGTCCAGTGGATTCCGGCCACGCGGCATTGGTGAGCATCGGTTCCGCTGCGCCGGCGGCGATTGCGGTTGCGGCAGCGGATGATCGGGTTCGCGCCCTCGTCCTGATCAGTCCGTCTGTTTCTCTTTGCGATTCGGTTGCAGGGGTTCAACTCGGGCGAATGGCCGGCCGGCCGGTAGTGGTTCTTGAAAGCATGGGCGATCGAGCCGAACGTCAGAATGACCTGGATCGATTCTGGGAAGCGATAGCTGAACCAAAGAAACGCGTATTTCTCGAGACTTTTGCCGTCGGTGGCAGTGTTATCCGCGGCGACCTGGAACCGGTGGTGCGCAGGGTGATCCTGCTGCTTTGCGACCGTTACGTTCTGCCGGTGACCTCTAAACGATGAAAACGGTCATTTATCACAAAAACCGGGGAGCGGCGAGTCTCGAGATCGAACAAACACTCAGGCGCGTCGCACTCGGAAGCGATATCAGCGATTTGGTTGTGGCTGTCTATTTACTGCCGCATTGCGGCTGGACTGGCGGATCGGCTTTGGTTCGATCCTGGCAAACGTCCCGTACTTTTGTCCCGCGCCGTGGGCGATGGCGCCTCGTCAAGTCGTTTGCGCCGCCCTCAGAGTTGCCTTCTCGATTCAAGTTGATTCGCCTTTTGCTGACAGATGATGTTTCACGCTATCCGCGGCAGGAAGAGGATGTCTATGGTTGGCGGCACAGCTATGCCGCTTTTATCGATCATCTGGCGTTTTTATTTGCCCACGAGTTGCACCACTTTCGGCGTTACCATTGCGGTCTGCATCCGCGCGAGGGAGAAAACCGCGCTAATGCCTGGGCTGCGGCTCACGTTGCGCAATTGGGCTATCGCGTCCAAAGCCGGCCGCCGGTCAGGAGAAAATCCGGTACCGTAAAGACAAAAAGCAGGGGCTTTTTTTACGATATTGTTAAGGCGCGATTTCAAAGAATTAAGAGTGTAGAGGAAACACATTTCGAAAAAGCGAGACAACTCAATCCCGGGGATACCGTGCGGATTCGCATCGATCCGAGAAAAATCTACAGCAGTCAGACGGCAAGAGTGTTGCGACCGCTGCGACGCCATGCCTACCGAATCGCCCTCATAACGAATGACGGGAAACAGTGGCGTTGGCCAGTGATGTGGTTGGAGCTGTAGATAAATTTCCTTCCGGCCGGATGTAAAGGGTGAGCCCTTTTTCACCGACTCCCACACATCGATAATTTTTCTCGATCGCATAGCGAACAAGAGCGGCTTCATGGACACTCGATTCGCCGACCAAAAATGCTTTAGGTGGGTCCTGATCAAAAAAGTTTTCCGCCGTTTGGGGCGATGTGGTGACATAGTTTTTTCGTTCTTCGGCTGTCAGCAAATCGCCCAGGCGGTAGATAAAGAGACCGGTGGCAAATTCGGGATAAATTGGCAAGCCGGCCTCGAGAATATAGTGCGGCGACATCGTGGCGATGCGATCGTCCGGAGCGAGCGGGCCGATTTGTTCGGCGATTTTACCTGCGGTTTTATGAAAGGCCAGAGGTTGCCATGGACGGTTTAGGTTTTGCGGAATCCGATCATAATAGTTGTGGCCGGTCAGCAGACACTGAAATACAGCCAGCACAGCGATAAGCAGTCGAACCAATTTTTGCGAGCCGGGCAAAAGGCGTTGATAGAGTGCGGCTGAATAGATAAAAACAAAGGGCAGCGGCAGAACGAAATAATGGGTCCAGAGCGGTTTCAGTACGACTGCCGCGGCGAACGTCAACAGGATCAGGGGAACAAAAAGTCGATTTTTCCACGCCCCCCATTCCCAGGAGAGCCGGTCGAATCGCAAACACAGAATGCCGAATGCAATCGCTAAAAGAATCCCAAGATTTGGCGCAAGTTGCAGGAAATCCCAGGCAAAATCGGCTTTGGCAGCAAACGTCATGGTCCGCTGATAGCCCTGTATTTCCTGGTAATGACTGTTGAGCAGATGATAACGGAAATTGTTCCAGATAAAAAGATCCGGAAAATGATAAAAGAACAAAACTGCGGGCAAAAGCGCTATTCCACAGCCCAGGCAAAAAACCGAAACGCGCCTGCGAATCCGGTTCAGAAACGACAGGGGTGATGGAGCATAGAGAGCGGCAAAGATCATCGGCGGAATACCTGCGATATAATAGGATTTGATACCGACAGCCAGGCCGATCATCGCTCCCGAGAGCACCATCATCAGCGATCCGCGCCTGTTGACCCGCTCCATCGCCCTGATGAAAAAATAAAGCGCCAAAAGAGCGAACGGCAGAGGCATCACCGCGTTCGCCATATATTTGACAGTAGAGATGAAAATAGAATTCAACGCAAAGACGATCAACAGGGCACCGGCATAGAGGCTGCTGCGGGTCAGACGGCGGGCGATGGCGAAAAACGACAGCAGCGCAGCGACGACAGCGATCCAGTTGAGCAGTTTCATGCTGAGCAACAGGTAGGACGTTTGCGTCAGTTTAAAAATCGCCGCATAGAGATAGGGCAAAACCGGCATTTGCAGGTAGCCAAAATCGTGATACAGCAGGTTATTCTGGGCGAGAACGCCGGCGCTCATGTACATGCTTTCATCATGCCAGATTTCGGCATGCATGAGATAGAGAAAAAAGCCGGCCGCAAGAATCGCGAGAAGAAGAAACGCGAGGATCCGGCGGATGAATCCCCTGCGATTGATCGGAAAGGTTGCGACGGTTTGTTGCATTGTCAAGTCATTGCAGATGTCTTGCGCATCAGGTTTATTGGTCAGTTTCAGGGCCTTTCTGTTGCATGTAAATAGATCGACAGAGAACGCGAGCCGGTTCCGTTGGGACTGCGCAGATTGATCGTGACTTTGGCGGTTACCGGATCGTCGTCTTTTTCCAGGGAATTGGTCAGTTCGGTAGAAAAGAATGTTGTTCCATAGCCGTATTCCGTGGCGTTCGGCATCAGCTCGGATTTGCTGAGAGAGCCTTTGGATGTCGATGCCGTGAGACTGGAGCCGGCGGCAACCGGATTGCCGTTGGTGTCAAAAAGGCGAATGGTAATGAAAGCCGATTCGCCGACATACAATTCGGTTTTGTCCGTTTGGGCTGTAAACGTATGCACGGCCGTGCTATAGATCACCCCGTTGGCCGCCCAGACGCTGATGGGATTGCCGAACTGATCCTGCCCGGAAGTCAGAGCCAATACGATCGCCATGCCGTCGTTGGCACCGGTATTGCCCAGGGTATTGACGATCTGGCCGCCTTCGAAATCGGGCAGGTTGAACTGGAGCGGCGGCACCGGCGCCAGAGCGGGGTATAGCCGTTCGATCATTTCTTTATTGGGATTGGGAAAAAAAGCCGCTGTCTGGTTAAAGGGATCCGGAGAATAGAGCACCGGAAAGGGATTGGCATTTTGCAGCGTGACGCCGGCGCGCCCGAGCTGGCAGAGAACCGCATCGCTGGTGATCAAGCCGCCAGTCGTGGTGAAATAAACAGCTGTTCCTTCTTCTACCGGGTTGTTGTATTTGTCGGCAAATAGTGCGGTGATGCCGATCTCTTGCACCGGGTTGGCAAACGCGACATTGGCTTTGCCGGGTTCGACCAACACCGTGCCGTGCTGGATCACCCGGTTGGCGTCGCTGGGATCGATATACATATAGGGCGGGCCGGAACGGATAACGATGCGGGTGCTTTGCGCGGCGATTTCCGGTCGTTCCACGCAATCCACGCGTATCATAACCGCGCCGGAGCGGATGCCGGAGATCAGCCGTACCGAAGCCCGACCGTCGCGTGTCAGGATTTCCGTCGATTCGAGGGGATTGCCCGTATTGGGTTCGAGACGTTCACCGCCGCCCGGGGAGTTGATGATGCGAAATAAAAGTCGCAAGGGGTCGTGAACCGGTTCACCGTTTACACCGACGATCACTGCGGTAAGATCGGTCTGTTCGGTTTGTCCCGTTTCCTTTACCCAGATAAAACTGTTCTCGGTGCCAAGGTTGATATGGGTGGGATAGTTTTGCACAAAATCGACACGAGTGGTGTCTTGCCAGCCGTAAAACCGGGCGATGACATGAACACCGGTCTGAAGCGCGTCACCGGCAATGAGCTGGATCTTTGCCTGGCCGTTGGTGCCGGTTCGAGCGGTTTCGGGGACGATGCCGCCGGTGGCAGAAAAGGCAATATCCGCGCCGATAACCGGTGTGTTTTTATGGGTCAGAAGGGTGGCGGTCAAGTCGAGTCGGCTGGTGCCATCGGCGATCAGCTCGGCAACCGGGGGCGTGAGGCGCAACTGCGGTGCCACATAGCGCAAGACAGCTTTTTCGGTTAAAAGGTTGCCGTAATAGACGGCGATTGTATCGGTTTCCGCTCGAACGCCAGACGTGAGCGCTGCTTGGGCCATGCCCTGGGGATTGGTGGTCGCCTGACCGGCCAGGGTTCCGAGACGAGCGTTGAGCCGAATGTCGGCGCCAGAAATGCCTTTTTGGCTGGTGGTTTCCAGCAGACGAACGATAACGGGCGTGGTTGAAAGACCATCTGCGGTGAGCAGAGAGTCGCGCACCTCCACTCGAAGCGTCACTCCGATGAACCGAACATCGATTTTGGCAGTGTTGTCGCTCACAGACTCTATCTGTATCGCTTCCGACTGGGTATAATCGGCGGTCTGGGATGTATGGGAGAGACCGATACGGTAAATCGTGGCCGGAGCTTTGCGCAGTCCGGATGTGGAAGTATCGACGACCACAGCGGTAACCGTGCAGACCAGATCGGTGCGGCTGGCAACGCTCTGCAATCGCGCCCGTGCGGATCCATAGACATCGGTATAGGCAAAGGGCGTGATTTCGCCGTGGGTTGTGGTAAAGACCACTTTCATGCCGCGAGCCGGATCACCCTCTTTGTCGTAAACTGTGGCAAAGATCTGTGTTGCCGCTATGCCGTCGGCCAGCAATTCATCGTTGATGACCTGGACGTCGCCGATCTCGTGGTTGAGAGAGCCGATCACCGAGTCGCTTTCTTCACACGAGAGCCAAAAAAGTGCGGCGAACAACAGAATGACAGAACGACGAATCATTTTTTTATCCTCCAAAGAACTCTGATTTTTTTAGCATGGAGTTCTGTAAGCGAGTTTACTTTTGGCCTTTTCCTTCGGGAATCGCGCTTCGGAATCGTGACTGGTATTCCTGAAATCGACGCCGCTGTTCCTGCATGGGATCGGGTTTTTGTTTGCTGATCCGGCGTTCTTCCAGGGTCGGAACGATATTCGATTTGATCAGGATGATCAGCTCTTTTTTTGCCGAGTTGAAAGAATCATAGCCGGTTAGATAGCGCAAACCCAAAAACCACCAGGGCAGATCTTTGAGTATGGGAATACCCTTGCGCACACGGGTGGTCTGGGTTGAAAAGAGTCCGGCGAGTGCGGTTTCCTCGCCGTCCAGTGCCAACACCTGGGTTCGACCTTCGGTGATTTTTTTCACCACACCGAGTTGTCCTACCTCCACATCGCTTTTTTCGGCGCGAATATCGAGATGGATAAAAGTCGCCGTATCCTCGACGACGATTTGTGGTTTCACGGTGAGAATGGTTCCGGATTCGTATTCGCTGTAGCGCGTGTTGCCGGCAAAATCGCGCGTGGTGAGAAAAAAGTTTTTGCCGACCTTGATCTTTCCTTCCTGGCCGTCCATGATACGGATTTGCGGTCGGGCCAGAATCTGGCCTCTTTCCCAGCTTTCGAAAGCCTGTATCAGTGCGTCGACTTTGAGGATTTTTTCAGTGACGACCTGGGCTCTAAAAAGACCTTGTGAAACTTGCTCTCCGGCACTGGAGCCGATGCGCAATTTGACCTTTCCGTCGTACAGACTACTCCAATCGATGCCGAATTCGGAGATGGTGCCGTAATCCGCTTCAAAGAAAACCGCATTGATCTCGATTTCCCGCGTTCCGAGATTGATGATTTCGTCCAATCCGCCGTCCTTTTTCTCCGATTTACCCGACGTGATCTGATAGTGGCGCGGATGTTCGCTGTATTCAAGCTGATTGCTGCGCAAAATGTATTCCAGGGCGCGTTTCCAGTGCATATGATCCACCACCACACCGATCGGTTGGCGGTGTTCTTCCGAGTCGATGAGCAGCTTGTTCTCATATTTTTGAGCAAATCCGTTGATGATCTCGAATGCGACATCCATGGTCATGGAGCTGTTCAGCGAGATGTATTCCTCGGGATCGTATTCCCTGGGGGCTTCTTCCTGTGCCCACCCCGCGCCGATGGATAAGCAGACGATGAGGATTCGGGTGATAGGAAAAAAAATCGATCTCGACTTCATAAAACGCTCCAGTTATTTTGTGTAACCCAATCCCAATATCACGGTGCGGCGTCCGTTCTGCGTCTGCAGAGTGAAATGGGCTTCGCTTTTTTGCAGATCGATGCGTTCGAGGATGCCATTGTCGACGCGATCCCCTGTTGCCAGTATGGTCACCTTGCTGTTTTTTTCCTTGATATAGACTTTGTCGCTGGTCAGAGCGAGAAGAACAGCTTCTTCGATATTTGGATAAAGCGTTTTGGGTGCCGGTGCAGCGGTGGTCGTTTCGGCTCGGCTCGGTGCAGCGGCAAGCGCGCGTGGTGCCTGGACTATCAGAGCGCCAAAAACATTGTGATAATCGGTCAAGCGCATTTCGTTTTCAAATGAGGTGAATCGAATATCGTGATCCATTTCCCATTTTTCCATCAAAAAGAATCCGCGAATCTGCAGTTTAAAGCTGAGACGATTTTCCTGTCCGTTTTTTGCCAGGGTAAAATTTTCGATTTTATAGAGCAACGGATTTTTGGTGAGATACCAGAGAAAGGCGTAGAGATCTCGGTACGAGGCTTCACCGTTCAGGGTAAAACTGAATGTGGAAATCTCTTGCTTTTTGTCAAAATCGTTGAGAAAAAAATCAAAACTCAGATCGAGCCGATAGTTTTGAATCAGCCAGTTGATATAGCTGATGGTAAAGGCCGGTTCTTCGACGGCGAGGATCTTTTTCGGCGCATTGCCCCAGCGGTCTTTGAGTTCGGCAAAATGCCCTTCCACGCTCTCCAGCGTTTGCACCACCAATTCCATGCCGTGGAATTGTTTGGCGAGCCGGTCGTTTTGCTGCTGCAATTCTTTGACTGTTTTGACTTCCTGGACATACCAAGTCGTGCCGATCGTGCCGAACAAGACGACAAGAATCAACAGCGTCAAGGTGTTTCGTTTGGTATACATATTTGTGCACCTGATCAGAGTTCGATAATTTTGTATTCCCGCCGCACCGCGCGGGTCAGATCTTGCATTCGGTTTTGAGCGGTTTGCCAGTCGCGAAAAGAACCGGTGCAAACCCAATAGGGGACCACCGGATCGACGTCCCTGCGTTCGACGATATAGGAATCGATGCCGTGCCGGCGAAAAAAGTTCATCTCCTGTTCGGCTGAAAAGCGGACGGCATGGACGCTGATCTGCAGCGAAAAAGCGTCGTGCTCGATCGATTCGCTCGGGTCGTTTTTTTCTTCCGGGTGCGAACGCTCGATCGAGTTGTTCGAGAGACCCGTCGATTCGGCAGAATACGATTCGACAACATGTTCTGTTGGCGGCGGTGCGGTATCATTCGCAACTTTTATGTCGACAGGGGGCATCACTTCGGTCGACGATCGGAGTGAACGATCCACCAGGTGCTGGCTGCCCCCCGGTTCGGCTGAGGGCAACCGGACGATTGCAAAATCACCCGACTCGTAGCGTTGAAATTCCAGGAGCATTTGTTCGGCT
>JAFGJN010000332.1 GCA_016929055.1 Candidatus Zhuqueibacterota bacterium | reverse complement strand
TGTTGCTGACCGTCGACGAGATCATGTTCACCGGTGACAAAATACCGGTCGTTGCGCTCGGTACCGGTTTGCGCGAATTGATTCTCGAGATCACCCACAAGCGGTTCGGAGGCACGTGTGTGGTCAATCCCGACGGCACGCTGGCCGGTATTATAACCGACGGCGATTTGCGGCGTTTATGGCAACAACCTGAATCGCCCCGGGATCTTGAAGCGCAGGATATCATGAACCGATCGCCCAAGACCATTCAGGCCGGCAGTTTGGCACGCGAAGCCATGTGCCTGATGGAAAGTCACAATATTCTGCAGCTTGTGGTCACTGACAGCTGCTCCAAGCCTGTTGGAATGGTGCACATTCATGATCTGCTCGAGGCTGGTGTCGGTTCCTTGAGAAAAAACAGCAGCGAGTTGGGAACCCTATGACTTGTTTTGGTCAAACAGGTGCTGTTTCTGATCGGCGATTGCTCATGCTCTCGGTTGTATTGTACTCGCTGCTGAGTGTGAGCAGCTGCCGCGAGGAGAAAACGCCGATCGCCGATGCTGAGCCGCAAGAGAATCTTGCCGTCCCCAATCAGGAGGGTTGGAATTCGATCGTACGCGCAACGAGAAAAGGCCGGGTGGAGGCGGTTGTGCGTTACGGCCATATGCTTCGCTATTCCGATCAAGAAACGATTTTTTTCGATCAAGGAATTTTTGTCTATTTTTATAACGCTCAGGGCAAAGCCGCTTCCCGCCTGACTGCAGAGGCCGGGGAGATGAACGAGGGCGCTAAATGGGTCAAGGCCATCGGCAATGTGGTGGTGCAATCGGACACCGGAATCACCGTGTATACGGAAGAACTGCTTTATGACCAAAAGCGGGAATTGATTCTTTCTCAGAGCGAGGTCAAGATTACCACGGCGAAAGGAGATACCTTGTTCGGCCAGGGCCTGGAATCCGATCCGCAGATGATACACTACCGGATCCTGAAACCGCGTGCACGAGCGCATACCGGATTGAATCTGGAAAACCAAGAACGGCCCACCGCACGTGCTGCGGGTGATTCTGCTGCTGAGATCAAACCTGATAGCGCCGGGACAGGACAATCGTGATGCTTAACGAACGGCCGGCATATAAACGGCGGATCCTGTGGATCGCTTTGCCGTTGCTGTTTGGCATGGCCGCTGCATCGGTGGAGCAAAACAGCAAAAACTCTGAACCCCTGGAACTGGTTCATGCTGATGTCCTGCGCGGGGAAGAACGACAGGGTGAACCCGTGCGCATGCTGGAAGGCAACGTTTGTTTTCGTCAGGGGCAGGCACGAATGTGCTGTGAACAGGCAGTTCATTATACCCGCAGCGAACGTGTGGTCTTTTTGGGACAGGTTCGTATCGATAAACAAGAGCTTTTTATGGCCGCGAATGAGATCGATTATCTGTCTCGTTTGCGACGATATATCGCCAGGGGCAATGTTACGCTGCAGGATTCAACACGCACATTGACCAGCCGGCGGCTCATCTACGAGGAGGATGAACAAATCGCCTTTGCCCGGGACGACGTTTTGATCTCGGATCATGCCGAATCTATGCAGTTGTCCGGTGATTCAGGCGAATACAATCGCCTGATCGGCTATGCAAAGGTCATTGGAAATCCTGTATTTACAAGAGTCGACACCAGCCAAACGGATACCCTGACTATCCATGGTCTCGGAGTCGAGATGTTTGATTTCGGTGCATCGGTCAAAGTCGTCGACAGCGTCCGTATACACCAGGGCGATTTGCTGGCGTCATGCCAGGAGCTGGTCTATTCTGATTCCTTACAAACCATCGAGCTGATAGGCGATCCGCGTTCGATGCATCGAGAACAGGTGCTCAACGGTGATACGATCCGCCTTCATCTTGATGGCACGAAAATTGCATGGATTGAGGTGGGAGGAAGTGCCCGAGTTTCTTCGGACGTCGACTCTTTGGATATCACCCACCTTTTGACTGGCAACCGGGTCGAAATTTTTTTGCGGGACAATAGCGTCGATACCGTGCGAATCAGCGGGCAGGCGACGAGTTTTTATTACGCAATCGATGACGGAGTGGTTCAGGGTTTGAACCGTGCCACTGGTGACCGGCTGATTCTGGTCTTTGCCGAAAATGAGCTCGATCAGGTTGTGATTCACAGCGATCCGGGCGTTGCGGAAGGAATATTATACCCGATGGATGGCGAATCAATTCGCAAAGTCGAGAGCGAAATGGAAGAGATTTCGGCAACACTGCGCAAACCACGAATGGAGACTCTGATGCCATGACGACACTCGTCTCACAACTTTATTGCCGAAAACTCGTCAAGATCTACGGCAAGCGGCGTGTGGTCAATGAAGTGAGTCTGGAAATCCGTCAGGGTGAAATTGTCGGGTTGTTGGGACCGAATGGAGCCGGCAAGACCACCAGTTTTTATATGATAACCGGCATGATCCGGCCCAACAGTGGCAGAATTTTTCTCGATGAACGCGACATTACGCATCTGCCGATGTACCAGCGGGCTCGATTGGGAATTGCTTATCTGCCTCAGGAAGCTTCGGTTTTTCGCCGCTTATCGGTCGAAGAGAATGTTCTGGCCATACTCGAGACTCTGCCTATGAGCCGCAAAGAGCGCCATGAACGCGCCCATGCTCTTTTGGAAGAGCTCGGCGTTTCGCATGTTGCAAAAAGCAAAGGTTACATGCTCTCCGGTGGAGAACGACGGCGGGTGGAGATCTGCCGCTCCCTGGTAACACAGCCAAAATTCATTCTGTTGGACGAGCCTTTCGCCGGTGTCGATCCGATAGCGGTAGAAGATATACAGAATATCGTCGCCAATTTGCGGGACAAAGGCATTGGTGTATTGATCACCGACCACAATGTTCATGAAACACTGTCAATAACCGATCGCGCTTATCTGTTGTTCGACGGCAAGGTGCTCAAAGCCGGCTCGGCAGATTTTCTGGCCAATGATGCCGAAGCGCGCAAGCTCTATTTGGGGGAGCAATTTTCGCTCAATCGGTAAGACGGTTCTACCCGAAAGGTCTTATGGTCGTTCGGCAAACCGTCACGTTATTCGGGAGGAAGGGAGAGCTTATCAATGGTTCATATTTCACAACGACTCAGTATGCAAATGAGGCAGTCACCACAACAGGTGCTGCTTTCCTCCTTGTTGCAATTGCCCATTATGAGTCTCGAGCAACGAATCCGTCTCGAGTTGGAAACCAATCCATTGCTCGAATTGGATACAGAGTTCGAAGAAGAACAGATAATGGAAGAAGAACAAGAGGAGGTCTATGACGAAACCGAAAATCTAACGGCAACGGATGAGGCCAAAGAAGAAATCGATTGGGAAGAAATTCTTAACGACGAAGAGCATTTCGAAGCCCGTGTGCCCAAAGAAAAAAATCCCGATCTCTATGAACGGCCAGAGGTTTCTGAAGAGACCCTGACCGATCATCTGATGAGCCAGTTGCATATGACCAATCTGGATCCGCGTGAAGTAACGATTGGTGAATATATCATTTGGAACATCAATGGCGTCGGTTATCTGGCCGTCGAGACGGAAGCCATTGCTGACAATTTGCAGGAAAACATTGACGATATCGAACGGGTTCTGGGAGTGATTCAGCAGTTCGATCCTCCGGGCATCGGGGCAAGGAACCTGCAAGAATGCTTGCTCATCCAGTTAGTGGAGGAAAAACCGGTATACGAGTTGGCTCTGGACATCGTTCGTGACCATTTTGATGATTTCAAGAACAAGCGGTATGAAAAGCTGGCCAAATTACTCGATGTCGAGTTGATCGACATCAAGGATGCCATCGGTCATATCACTCAGCTCAATCCCAAGCCGGGTGAAGGTTATTCGCTGTATAACAACAATTTCATCGTTCCCGACTTGCAAGTCCGCAGTGAAGACGGCGAATATAAAATCTATATGGACGATTGGAATGTACCGCAGTTGCGGATCAACAATGAATACCGCAAGATGATGCTGGATCGAAAGCATACCAGCAAGGAAACGCGGGATTATATCAAGCAGCGCCTGGAATCGGCTCGCTGGTTGATCAATTCCATCCATCAAAGGCGTGCAACCATTTTTCGCGTCACTGAGACTATTCTGGAAAAACAGCGCGATTTTTTCGAAAAAGGACCGGAACATCTCAAACCGATGATTCTCAAGGATATTGCCGATGAAATCGGTATGGATATATCGACGGTCAGCCGCGTTACCAACGGCAAATATATCCAGACCGAGTGGGGAGTGTTTGAACTTAAATATTTCTTTAGCGAGAAAATTCGCACAGATGAAGGGGATGATGTTTCCAACAAAAAGATCAAAGCCCTCATCAAAGAGATTATCAGCAAGGAACCGGCCAATCGACCTCTGAACGATCAAAAAATCGGAGAAATGCTCAAGGACAAGGGCTTCAACGTTGCCCGTCGTACGGTGGCCAAATATCGCGAGCAGATGAAGATCCCGGTTTCCCGTCTGCGAAGGAGAATCTAAATGACCGGATATACGCCAATTCGACAAATGCATGCCACGACCGTCTTGGGTTTGATCTACAAAAACCAGGCTGTTATCGCCAGCGACGGTCAGGTTACATTCGGCGATACCGTATTGAAAGCCCGGGCGCGCAAGGTGCGCAAATTGTACAATGACAGCGTGCTGGCAGGTTTTGCCGGTGCGGCGGCCGACGCTTTTACCCTGTTTGAACGGTTTGAAGAAAAATTGGAACGCTTCAATGGCAGCATGAGTCGGGCTGCCGTGGATATGGCCAAGGATTGGCGACTGGATCGTTATTTGCGCCGCTTGGATGCCCATTTGGCCGTTCTCGACAAGGAAAAAATCTTTATTCTTTCAGGCAACGGCGATATCATCGAGCCGGACGATAATATCATCGCCATCGGTTCCGGTGGACCCTATGCGCTTGCGGCTGCTCGTGCTCTGGTCAAACATTCGAAATTGGACGCGGTTGCCATCGTCAAAGAAACCATGGCCATCACCGCTTCGATTTGTATCTTTACCAATTCGTATTTGACCATTGAAACTCTGCAATGATCTTTCCCCCCCTATACGTGTGCTGACATCCGTCCTTCACCCAGCGGCGTCTTTGTGAGGTGAGGACAGGGCGAAAACGCTTGGAGCGATTCATCTCTATGAAAACAAAACCCCGAGAAATAGTCGAACAGCTCGATCAATACATCATCGGGCAGGATGCCGCAAAACGTGCGGTGGCGATTGCCCTGTGCAATCGATGGCGCCGACAGCTCGTTTCCGAAGAGTTGCGCGAAGAGATCATGCCCAACAATATCATTCTCATCGGTCCCACCGGAGTGGGTAAAACCGAACTGGCAAGAAGGCTGGCCAAACTGGCTCATGCACCTTTTATGAAAGTCGAGGCTTCAAAATTCACCGAAGTCGGTTATGTTGGACGCGATGTCGAATCGATTGTGCGCGATTTGGTGGATATCAGCGTCGATCTGGTACGCAGCGAACACATTCTCCGCGTTCAGGAACGGGCTGAAGAAGCGGCGCACGATCGCCTTCTCGATCTGTTGTTACCGCCGTCGATATCTGCGGAAACGCAAAATCAATCGCCGGGCGATTCGAATGACAATCTGGTAAGAGCGAAATACATCCGTTCCAGAGAAAAATTGGCCAGACAATTGGATGATGGCAAACTCGACGAGCGGGAAGTGGAACTGGAGGTGCAGAGCGATTCCCCGTCTCTGATGCAGATCATATCGCCGATCGGCGTGGAAGAGATGGGTCTCAATATCCAGGATCTGTTTGGCCCCATGATACCGAAGAAAAGCAAAAAAAGGCGCATGACCATTGGCGAAGCGATGATCTATCTGATTCAGGAAGAAACTCAAAAGCTCATCGACATGGAAGAAGTAATACGCGAAGGAATCGAGCGGGTCGAACAATCCGGCATTTGTTTCATCGATGAGATCGACAAGATCGCCGGCGAAAATGAGGGGGGAGGCCCCGATGTGTCGCGTCAAGGTGTGCAGCGCGATTTGCTGCCGATCGTCGAGGGCACCACGGTGTTGACCAAATACGGCATGGTGCAGACCGATCATGTTCTCTTTATCGCTTCCGGGGCATTTTCCATCGCCAAACCTTCCGACTTGATCCCCGAATTGCAGGGAAGATTTCCCATACGTGTGGAACTGGACAGCCTCACAGCCGATGATTTTGTGCGCATTCTTGTCGAACCCCGCAATGCGCTGATCAAACAATATAAAGCTCTTATCGCCACCGAAGACGTTGAACTCGATTTTACTGCCGGGGCCATCAGCGAAATCGCTGCCATCGCTTCCGAAGTCAATCGAACCGCCGAGGATATCGGCGCCCGACGTTTGCACACTATTATGAGCATTCTGCTCGAAGAAGAGCTGTTCAATTTGCCCGAACTCGAGGTTAAACGCATCCGCATCACCAAACGTCTGGTGCAAGAACGACTCAAAGAAATCATTGCGGATGAGGATTTAAGCCGTTATATTCTTTGATCCCGATCCTTTCTTTTCCCGGGGGTCTGCAAAACCAGATCCTATCGACATCGTTTTTCGCCGGTACATACGCAGGAGGCAGCTGTGAAACGAGATTTTACCGCCATAACCGATTTCAGCAAAGAGGAGATCTATGCCGTCTTTGATCTCGCCCGTGAACTCAAGACCAAAACCAAAAGCCGGCAGGAACACCATCTTCTCAAGGGTAAGACGCTGGGCATGATTTTTCAAAAACCATCCAATCGCACCCGCGTCTCTTTTGAAGTCGGGATGTATCAGCTCGGAGGTCATGCGCTTTATCTGGGACCGACCGAAATCGGCCTCGGCAAACGCGAATCGACAGCAGACGTGGCGCGGGTGCTGGCGCGCTATGTCGACGGTATCATGGCTCGGGTTTTTGGGCATGATATCATCGTCGACTTTGCTAAATATGCCGATGTGCCGGTTATCAACGGTCTCTCGGATCTCCTGCATCCCTGTCAGATCCTGGGGGACATGTTGACCATTATTGAGCACAAAGGAAAAGCCAAAGATTGGACCATCACCTATCTAGGCGATGGAAACAATATCGTCAATTCCTGGATCAATTTGTCGCGACTGATCCCCATGCATCTCAAACTCGGCGTTCCGGAGGGCTATGAACCAAACGCGGAACTGCTGGAACAAGCGCGTCGGATCGGTGTCAGCGAGATTCAGGTTCTCCACGATCCGGTCGCAGCCGCACGTGATGCCGATGTTCTTTATACCGATGTCTGGGCGAGCATGGGCCAGGAAGCCGAGGCTGAAGCGCGCAAAAATATTTTTCGTCCTTTTGCCATTACATCGGAAATTTTGAGCCGGGCAAAGGCCAATTGTATCGTGCTCCATTGCCTGCCGGCGCATCGCGGTGACGAGATCAGCGATGCGGTGATTGACGGTCCCCAATCCGTTGTGTTCGATGAGGCGGAAAACCGTTTGCATATCCAAAAAGCGATTCTGGTCAAACTGATGCAATAATCCAAGGAGGCGTTTTTGTCATCCATAGAGGTTGAACGTTTTGTCGAAGCGGATGCTGCGGCATGGGATGACTATGTGGAGCGTACCAACAACGGCACCATCTTTCATAGCCGCCGGTTTCTCGGTTATCATCCGGCCGGGCGATTTGTCGATCATTCCCTGTGGTTGACCCGGGAGGGCAAACGGGTGGCACTGTTCCCGGCGGTAGATCTCGACCTGGCCGGCAAACGCCTTCTCTTTTCACATCGAGGCGCTTCCTATGGCGGAATCGTCTATCGCAATCCGCTGGGCATTAGCGATGCTTTCGAATATGTTAAGGCCCTGATCGACTATGCGCGTGCGGCGGGATTCGGCGGCATCGATATCACACCGCCACCGCGATGTTATGTGCTCAAGCCCACTGATTATGTGGAATTCGCTCTGCTGCAAAACGGTTTTGCCTATCGCAAACGGGAAATATCCAGCGTTATTACCCTCGATTTCAATCCTGAATCGGTGGCGGGCACCTTTAGCGAAAGCTCCCGGCGCGCGGTGCGTAAAGCCGTTAAATCGGGAGTCGAGGTTCGCGAATCCGATGATTTCCATTCTTTTTATCATATCCTCGAGCGAAATCTGCGCTTGCGCCACAATGTCAACCCCACCCATTCGCTTGACGAACTGCTGATGCTCAAGCGGCTCTTTCCGGAAAAGATCAAACTTTTTGGCGCTTTTTACCAGGGCCGCATGATCGCTGGCGTCGTCATGTTCGAATGCAACCCCCGCGCCGTACTGGCCTTCTATATCAGTCATGACGATGATTATCAACAGGTTCGTTCGGTCAATTTGTTGTTTCACGAAATCATTTGCTGGAGCATTCGCGAGCGATACAAATTCTTTGATTTCGGTATTTTTACCGTTAACGAGGATCCGAACTGGGGGCTTGGTCGATTCAAGGAAAGCTTTGGCGCTCAAGGGATATTTCGCGACAGCCTGCAAATTTTCTGGTAATCGAGAGGCTGGGCGGGAGCAAGGTTCGGCAAAAGATGGCGAAAAACGACATGCGTATTCTGCATATCGCTCCGGCCAATATTTCCAATGTGCCTGGAACATTGGTATTGACCGAGCGCCGAATGGGGTACGAGAGCCGGTTGGTGACACTGTTTCGCGACCGGCGCCGCTATTTTCAGGATATTTGTCTCGATTTGCCGCTGATCGGGTTTTTCGGGACCCGATGGATCAAGCGGATCGTTTCCGATCCGAAAAAGCTGCGTGTGGACACGGTTCTTCGCATCCCCCAGAAGATTCCGCTGCGCTGGCGGCCCCATAATCGGGCGGAAGCGTTGCTGGTGCAGCTGCGCGACGTTATTTGGCGGCCGCGGATCGAAGACGCTATTCGGCGTTACGGGCTGGCGGATTTTGATCTCTACCAGCTCGACGGTGGCCTCGATCTCTATCGCCACG
>JAFGJN010000045.1 GCA_016929055.1 Candidatus Zhuqueibacterota bacterium | reverse complement strand
GATACGGTGAGGACGTACCGATCGAGCGGCTGACGATTCACCGCAGCCGCAGACTGCCCGGCGTGCACAAAGTTAAAATCGGTCCATCGAAAACCAAAGTGTTTCTCGATATCGGGCTTTATTTCCGATCCAAAAAGTTGCTTAAAAATTCCACATACGACCTGTTGCACACCCATGAAGAGGCGAGTTTTTGGGGCGTCAATTTCGCCCGGCGTTTCAAGATACCGCATCTCTACGACATGCACTCGTCGCTGCCGCAGCAGCTCGACAATTTCAAGTTTACCCGTTCGCACCTGATCAAGTCGGTGTTCCGATATCTGGAAAAGCGAACCATCACCAGCGCCAACGCGGTCATCACCATCTGTCCTGAATTGCAACGGCATGTCGAGTCCAATTATCCGCAAACGACCAGCGTTTTGATCGAGAATGTCGCCGACAACAGTCTGGTTTTTCCAACAAACGACAAAGATCGCGATCTTTTACAGAGGCGTTTTGGGTTGGAAGGCAAACGCGTGGTGCTCTATTACGGCACCTTTGAAACCTATCAAGGTATCGACTTGCTGATCAACAGCGCCGAGATCCTGTTGCAGGAAAAATTAGACGCCGACCTGCATTTTCTTTTGGTCGGGGGCAGTGAGGAACAGGTCCGCTGCTATCGCAGTGTTGTGCAGCGCAAAGGTCTCGAATCCGCTTTTACCTTTACCGGCTTTGTGCCGCCACAACTGATACCGGGCCTGATCGATATAGCCGAAATTCTGGTTTCTCCCCGGCTCGAGGGCAACAATTCGCCTCTCAAGATCTACTCTTATCTACGCTCCGGGCGGCCGATTGTGGCGACGCGGCACATCACCCATACCCAGGTTTTGTCGTCTCGGATTGCGATTCTCACGGATATTCATCCTGGAGCCTTTGCGCGGGGCATCAGCGAGTTGTTGATCGCCCCGGAACGTGGTCGCGAATTGGCTCGACAGGCCGGGCTTCTGGCGGATGAAAAGTACAGTTATACCGATTATTTGAAAAAAGTCGAATGGATCGTCAGCCAAGCGACAGGGATGGATTTATAAATGTGCGGAATTTGCGGATGGGTTTGTCGGGAGCGCCAGCAACCGATCGACATGGAAATCCTGAAGCGTATGAACGGTGCCATTCATCACCGCGGTCCGGATGACGAGGGCTATTTTCGCGCTCCAGGTGTTGGATTGGCCATGCGCCGTCTGAGTATCATCGATCTCTTTTCAGGCGCTCAGCCGATCTACAACGAAGATCGTTCCGCTGCCATTGTCTTTAACGGTGAAATTTACAATCATCGCGAATTGCGCCAAGAACTACAGGCCCGTGGTCACCGCTATACCACCCGTACCGATACCGAGACAATTCTGCATGCGTATGAAGAGTGGGGCGAAGCCTGTCCTGGTAAACTCAATGGCATGTTCGCATTTGCAGTTTGGGATTCCCGTCAGGAAAAATTGTTCATGGCGCGGGATCGGCTCGGCATCAAGCCCCTTTATTTCTATGCCGACGGCGAGCGTCTGGTCTTTGCTTCTGAACTCAAATCGATTCTTCGGCAGCGCGATATTCCCCGCATCGTCGACCGAAAAAGCCTTGATACTTTTTTGACATTTGAGTACATTCCGCGTTCATACAGCATTTTTCAGGATATTTCCAAGCTCCTGCCGGCGCATTATCTGGTGTACCAACGCGGCAAACTCTCCATCCGTCCTTATTGGCGTCTATCCTACCAGGCTTCATCGGATAGCGAGGATGAGCTGGCCGAGCGTTTTGTCACACTTTTGCGCGACGCGGTAAAAATACGTTTGATGAGCGATGTGCCCCTGGGCGCCTTTCTCAGCGGCGGTCTCGATTCAAGCTCGATCGTCGCTCTGATGAGTCAGACCAGCGAAAGAGATGTCAAGACCTTTTCCATCGGTTTTGAGGACAAGACCTATAACGAATTGCCCTACGCACGGCGAATCGCCGAGTGCTTTGGCACCGAACACCACGAAGAGTTTATCAAGCCGAATATTGTCGACTTGAGTGAAAAATTGATCCGGCATCTGGATGAACCGTTTGGTGATTTTTCGATTTTTCCGACTTTTTTAGTTTCCGAGATGGCGCGGCGTTTTGTAACCGTGGTGCTATCGGGCGATGGCGGCGACGAGCTCTTTGCCGGCTATGATACCTACATCGCCCAGCGTCTGGCCAGAAGCTATGCCCGTTTGCCCCGCTGTTTGCGCCAAAAATTTCTGGCACCCCTGGCCGACCTGCTGCCGCCTACTGAAAAGAAAAAAGGCCTGATCAATCGCATCAAACGTTTTGCGGAAGGCGCTCGTTTGCCCGAGGAACTCCAGCACGTGCGGTGGATGATCTTTTTGCAGCAAGCGGAAAAACAACGCCTCTATCATCCCGAGTTTCTGCAAGAGCTGGACGATTTTGATCCCTATGAGGTAATGCTCGAACAATTTGCAGCGTGCGGATCGCCGGATCCGCTCGACCAGCAGCAGTTCGTCGACATTCATACCTACCTCGTCGATGATATTCTCGTCAAAGTAGATCGGATGAGCATGGCCGTCTCTCTGGAAGCGCGGGTGCCTTTTCTCGACTATCGGTTTGTGGAATTCGCCGCAACCGTTCCCAGCGGAATGCGCCTGCGCGGCAACACCAGTAAATACCTGCTGAAACGGGCCATGCGCGATCTTTTGCCGGCGGAAATCATTCATCGCGGCAAAGAAGGATTCAGCATTCCCATCAAGAATTGGATGAAAAATGAACTCAAGCCGATGATGCTGGACGCCCTGTCTCCGTCCAGTCTCTCGGATTCTGGCTTTTTTAATCCCGACACTGTTCAACAGATGATTCAGGATCACCTGCAGGGCCGAGAAAACCATAGCCACCGGCTCTGGGCTCTGATGGTCTTTCAGCTCTGGTGGCGCCAGGTGTCGAATGACTCTTGAACACGACGAATGATCGAGGTTAAAACGATGCAACGCGATACAATGGCATTGACCCGGACGGAATTCGACGTTCTGGTTGTCGGCGGCGGAATTTACGGGGCGACCATTGCCTGGGAGGCGGTTTTACAAGGCCTGAAAACCGCCTTGATCGAAAAAGCCGACTTTGCTTCCGGCACTTCGGCTAACAGTCTCAAGACGATTCATGGCGGCTTGCGTTACCTGCAGCATCTGGATTTTGTTCGAATGCGCGAATCGATTATGGAGCGACGCCTGCTCAGCGCTATCGCCCCGCATCAGATACATCCGTTGCCTTGCATCATGCCCACCTATGGTCATTTGATCAAGGGGCCTGAAGCGATGCGTATGGCCCTCCTGATGAACGATATCATCGGGTGGGATCGCAACCGCCTCAAGGATCGGTCGAAGCATCTGCCTGCCGGGCGGATTCTTGCGAAAAAGCGCGTGCTCGAACTCTTTCCCTATTTCGATATAGATAATATGAACGGCGGCGCTCTTTGGTATGATGCCCAGATGTACAATTCCGAGCGGCTCTTGCTCTCTTTTATCCATTCCGCGACTCAGCGCGGGGCATTGGCCTTAAACTATGTCGAGGCCGATGACCTGATGATGGAAAATGGGCGCGTGATCGGCGTTCAAGCGACGGATCACATCAGCGGTGAACAGATGCCGATTCGCGCGCGGGTGACTCTGAATGCCAGCGGTCCCTGGATCAACGATTTGCTGCAACGGGCGCGCCCGGACGCTTCCATCCCGCTTGTTCCCTTTTCCACCGCCCTCAATCTGGTGATCAATCGACCTCTGACCGAACGATTCGCTTTTGGTGTGCCGAGCAAGTGCGAGTTTCGCGATGCGGACGCAGTGATCAACAAAGGCTCGCGGTTGCTTTTCGTCGCGCCCTGGCGCGGCGTGACACTGGTGGGAACCGACCACAAACCTTATGACGGCCGTGCGGATGACTATCGAGTGACGGAAAGCGATATTCAAGTGTTTCTTCAGCAAGTCAATGAGGCTTTGCCGTCGGCAAAGATCAGCCGCGACGAGGTGACTTTTTTTTACGGCGGTTTGCTGCCTATGGCTGGCGTCAACCCGCATACCGGCGATGTGCAGCTGGAAAAGCATTTCAAGACCATCGATTACGGGGCTGAATACGATCTGGAAGGTTTGATCGGTCTTTTGAGCGTCAAATATACGACCGCTCGCGGTGTGGCCGAAACCGCAGTTCAGCGGGTTCTTCAAAAGCTGGGAAAAAAGATGGCGGCTTCGAACGGCCGATCCATCCGCATCTGGGGTGGTGAGATCGATGATTACAACGCGTATATGGAGGCGCAAATCCGCCTCCACAGTCCGCGTTTGACCCCACAGGTGGTTCGCCATCTGGTCAACAATTACGGTTCGCGCTACGAGGAGGTGTTGCATCTTGTCGACGCGGACCAGAGTCTGGCCGAGCCGGTGCACGAAGCGTTGCCAATTCTCAAGGCCGAAGTGACCTATGGTGTCCGGGAAGAGATGGCTGTCCATTTGACCGATATCATCCTGCGGCGCACGGAAATGGGTTCGACAGGTAGTCCGGACGATGAGGCTCTGCTCGCCTGTGCTCAAGTGATGGCGGCCGAATTGGGATGGTCTCCGGAACAGATGTTTGAGGAAATTCTTTGCGCCAAAGCAGTTTACCGGCCCGCAGCAATCGATCCGGATACGGTAGCACGCGCGCAATCTGGGACTGAAACAGCTGAAATTTAACCATAGATGAACGATCTGCCAGAGGCACGAGCCCGCAGTCGTCAAAGTGAATGGAGGATTGAATGTCGGACACGATCGGAAGTTACTTGTGGAAAGGAAGTGACAGCCGAACTCTGGAGGAAGTGCGGCGGTACTGGACGGAAAATGTCAATACCACGCAATTTTGGAGCGGTGATCCCCGGGAAATCGGATCGGCTGAATTTTACAAAGAGGTCGGCGACTATATTCGCAAGAATTATGAGCACCGGTATCGCCTCATCGCCGCCCATGCAGCCAAGTATCCCGGCGGTCATCTGCTGGAAATCGGTTGCGGCGCGGGCTGGGAATCGGTAGCCTGGGCGCAGGCTGGAATGAATGTCTCGGCCGTGGATCTGTCGTCGGCGGCACTGGAATTGGCGCGAAAGAATTTCAAACTGCACGGTCTCAGCGGCGATTTGCGCGAGGGCAATGCCGAACAATTGCCATTCGAAAACAATACATTCGATATTGTCGCTTCCTTTGGTGTTTTGCACCAGACCGAAAGCACGCAAAGGGCGATCGCCGAAGTGCTGCGCGTGCTCAAGCCCGGCGGTGAAGCGCTCATCACCCTCTATTATCGCTATTCCTGGAAAATTTTGCTCTCCAAACTGGGACGAGTCAATTTCGAGTTTTCTCACGAGGACGCACCAATCACTCGCCTCTATTCCAAAAAAGAGTTAAAAGACTTGTTTTCCGATTTCAATGAGGTGCAGGTGTTTCTCGATTATACCAAGGCGACCAAAACTCCGCGCCGTGGTCTGTTGTCCGGTATTTTTAATTATATTTTCGTGCCGTTCTACAATATACTGCCGAATTTTATCCGCAATCAGTTCGGTCATGCTGCCATCGTCATAGCGGTAAAATAGGGACGGTCGTCCAAGCCGATCGAGAGGAAAGAGATGAAAGCACTGGTGACAGGGGCTTCGGGCTTTACCGGCGGTTATCTGGTAAAAAATTTGCTGAAGAACGGTTACGAGGTTCGAGCGTTGGTTCGGCCAAGCAGCCGAATTAAAGCCCTCCAGGCATCGGGGGTCGAATGCGCTGTTGGCACTCTCGAGGAACCTGAACAAGTCGGTCGTGCGGTTGCGGGTGTGGATGTTGTCTATCATATCGCCGCCCTCTACCGGGCAGCAAATGTGCCGGACAGCGTTTATGAACGCGTCAATGTCGATGGTACGCGCCATGTTTTAGATGCAGCTTTGGCACATGGCATTAAGCGGGTCGTGCACTGCAGCACCGGCGGCGTTCACGGCCATGTTGAAAATCCGCCCGGCAACGAAGAGTCGCCCTTCAATCCAGGCGACATCTATCAGCAAACCAAACTTCGCGGCGAGCAACTGGCGCTGGATTATTGGCGCCAAAAAGGATTGCCGGTTACCGTCGTTCGGCCGATCGGTATCTATGGACCTGGCGACACACGTATGCTGAAAATGTACCGCATGATTCAAAAAGGCCGGTTTCTGATGTTCGGAAGCGGCCGCGTTTTATACCATTTGACCTATGTCGGCGATGTGGCCGAAGGCTTTCGCCTGGCCGGAGAAAGCGAAAAAACCATCGGCCAGGCTTATATCATCGCCGGCAAAGAATACGTCACCCTTTCCGAGTTCGCCGAGCTGATCGCTGAGGCCCTTGAGGTGCCGCCGCCACGATGGCGGTTGCCTGTCCGACCGCTGTACGGTGCAGCGTGGCTGTGTGAGCGTATCTGTGTACCGTTGCGCATCCAGCCGCCGATTTTTCGTCGCCGCGTCGATCTCTTTGTCAAAGACCGTGCCTTTTCCATCGACAAGGCCATACGCGATTTCGCTTATAACCCACAGGTCGGATTGCGTGAAGGGATCGCCCGGACCGTGAACTGGTACCGGGAGCAGGGCTATCTCGATTGATCCGATAGGGCTGGTTGTCGGCGATTATTCTGTCAATATTTCAAATCAATCCGGTGATCGAACGACAACGATCCCCCCGGATTCGGTGCGAAGTACCGAATCCCCAATAAATACAACAGGGTATTTGCGCCAAACAGGCGGAAACGGTGACTGCTGCAAATACTAAAAAATGATTAAGATACTCACTGGTGTCCGGTCAAACGACCGGACACCAGTGAAAGATACTTTTTGTTTGATTCTGTTGACACAGAATCAAAGATTCAATCAAACAGGTGCATGATGAAAAGAATCAATGTCTTGGGCAATTATTCCGGCCGCAATGCCGGCGATGCCGCCATCCTCGGCGGATTGTTGGAGGATATCGTCGCGCTTCAACCCGATGTGCGGTTTACGATCCCGACTATCAATACGCGATTTGTGCGACAAACCTATGCGGATTATCCAGTCAAACCGGTTTCTCTGCTGCCGTGGACTCTGAGCCTTAAAATTCTCGGCTTGCCAACGCTGATATCCGCCTTGCGGGCTGATTTGATTCTGGTCACCGATGCGATTCTTTTCGATCGCAAGCTCTATAATCCACTCTTTAATTATCTTTACACTCTGTCACGGGTTCTGCCGCTGGCGAAGCGATTCGGCGTTCCCGTGGTGTTGTACAACTGCAGCCTGGGTCCGATCCGAACGCCGCAAGGGCTCAAAGCCTTGAAACGGGTGATCAAGAGCGCCAGCATGGTTATTCTCCGTGACGTCGAATCGCGCGAGCTGTTGCAGAAACTCGGAATCGACCATCCGCAGATTTTGGAAGGCGCCGATTGCGCTCTGAATGCTCAAGCGGCTGACGACCGGCGTTTCCAAGAGATTTGCCGCCGGGAAGGTTTGTTCGCGAGCAGCAGAGGGGTAGTCGGTTTTAACATCAACAGCTATGTCGATGCCTTTGTGCGCCAGGACGGTAAGACCTTTGGCCGCGAACAGCTGATCGAACTGTATGCGCGAACCGCCGATCGCGTGATTCAGAACTTCGATGTGGATGTCATATTCGTAGAGACTCAGCACATGGATCTGGCAATCGCCGAAGAAGTGGTCCGGCGTATTCCTTATAAAGAGCGCGTGCGCCTGATTTCCAATCGGCAATACAGCTATGGTGATATCTGCGCTATTCTCAAACGGATGGAATTGTTCGTCGGCATGCGCACCCATTCTTTGATTCTTTCTTCAACCATGGGTGTGCCGCCGGTCGGCATCGTTACCTATCCCAAGAATCGCGGCTATATGCGCACCATAAACCGGGAGAAAAATCTGATCGAATTTCGCGATCTCTCGTACGATACCTTTTTTGAAAAAATTCGCAGCGCTTTTCTCGCCCGTAGTCAAGACCGGGTCGAGCTCGTTCCTGCTGTGGAACGCGAAAAAATTAAGGCTCGCAAAAGTGCCGATTACCTCAAACCCTTTTTGCTCTAGGAAACGAGGGGCCTGCGTCCCCTGCCTGGATCTTTGGGCACCTCAACCGAATGGTGATCGCCTATGAATCAACTGATCCGGAAGAACAAACGCAGATTTTCCTTTTTTCTGCGTACCGCCGTCAGTCTAGCCCTGATTGTCGGGGTTTTTTATCGAGTCGGGCTGGACAATGTGTGGCAGATCTTGCGACAGGCGAGAATCGATTGTGTTCTGCTCTCTATCGCCATTACTCCGGTTTTGATCGCGGTTAGCTCCTGGAAGTGGCAGGTCATCTTGCGCGCCTACCGCATTCGGGTTTCCTTTTTCCGGCTTTTCGGCCTCTATGCCGTAGGCTATTTTTTCAACACCGTCTTGCCGACCAATGTCGGCGGCGATGTGGTGCGTGCCTATGCGCTGGGCAAATCGACTGGACGACAGGCCGAAGCCTTTTCATCGGTTTTTGTCGAACGGTTTACCGGCCTGACAGCGCTGCTGGCCATGGCGATCCTGGCTTTCTTTCTCGCCATCCGCAGTTTATGGGACATCGGTCTTTCATTCGCTTTGCTGGTCAGTTTGGTCGGATACGGTTCGATTTTATTGTTGCTCTTAAATCCGTCTCTGGTTCTCTGGATTCGAAACCGGCTTCGTATCAAGCTTTTTCAATCGGTACTCGACAAGATCATCAAAGTGCAGAACGCCATCCTGACTCTGCGAAACGCTAAAAGGGCGTTGCTTTTTGCCATGGCCAATTCTTTTCTTTTTTATGCGGTGGCTGTGCTCAATGTTTATATCAGTGCTCTGGCTTTTCGCGCGCCGATAACGCTGATCCAGGCGGTGATTATCACTCCGATTGTTTTAGTGATCACCATGATTCCTGTTTCCATCGGCGGAATCGGATTGTCCGAAAGTGCCTATGCCTTTACCTTTGCCCGGCTGGATGTGGGCATGGCTTTTGGATTGTCGGTGGCGCTTTTTATGCGGCTCAAAGCTCTGCTGGCCGGTGTTTTTGGCGGACTCTATTATTCGGCTCTGGGAATACGCATCCAAGCCGATTCTGTGGGATTGGATACACAGGTCGAGCGAGGCGATGTGCAAGGTGATGTGAACTATTTCAGCGGTTTCGAAGGTGTTATGCGACAAAAGAAATCGTCTTTGAAAAAGTATATGGACATTGTCTCCGGAAATTATTCTCTATGGCGGCTGATCCGGTTCGAGACAACAGTGGGCTTGTTCGGTTATCTGCCCGGATTGCCGGGCTATTTTTTGCGGCAACTTTTTTATCGTCCGATTCTCGGCGGCATGGGAAAAGGAACCGTTTTCGGTCGCAGTGTCTCGCTTCGGCATGCACAAAAAATCCGGCTCGGCAAGCGCTGCGTGGTGGACGAATACTGCAGTCTCAGCGCCCAGGGTGATGCCTCCAGCGCCATTCGCCTTGGCGATGAAGTGCTGCTCGGCCGCAGCACGGTGCTCGGCACTCGAAATGGAGAGATCGAAATCGGCGATTTCAGCAATATTGGTGCCAATTGCCGGTTGGGAACCACCACTCGAATTCGTTTCGGCAAGCATGTGCTTTTGGCGGCCAATTGCTATATCGGCGGCGCTCAACACCGTTTCGATCGCCTCGATGTGCCGATCATGCGTCAGGGCTATGACAGTCGCGGTGGTGTGGTGATAGAAGACGATGTCTGGCTAGGAGCAGGTGTGATGGTGCTGGACGGTGTGCGGATCGGCACCGGTTGTGTGGTTGGGGCCGGATCGGTGGTCACCAAAAACTTGCCGCCCTATTCAGTCGCCGTCGGTGTTCCTGCCCGTATCGTTGGCAACCGGCGTGACAGCAGCGAGGACATTCACCAATCCTGAATTGCGTGGTTTGCTGCCCCCGGCCATAAAAGCAGGCGGTGCGAAAGAGCCGCAGTCGTATTCCTTGTTTCGAAATACCGATCCAGGTGAGGAAAGGATTTTGGCTACCCCGATCGGACATGCCTGTGCCGGATTTGTGCTCTTTTTGGGCTGCACAACCCGGCGGCTACGAACACCGCTTTTCGCCCTAGCCCTGGTGGTGATGGCGGTTTTGCCGGATATCGATTTGCTGTACGGATATGCACACGGAACGCCCAATGCCTATCACCATCAGGCCACGCACAGTCTGACTTTTTGCCTGCTCGTTTCGTTTTTGGCCGCGTTTGTTGTGCATAAAAAAAATCGTACGCAGTTGAGCACGACTTTTGTATTCCTTTTTGCAGCGGGTGCCAGTCATCTCTTGATCGATGCGGTCACTCTTGATACCAGTTATCCCTATGGCATCATGCTGTGGTGGCCCTTTGACTTTAGCTATGTCATCGCGCCGTTTACGGTTTTTCTTGATATTCACCGCTCGTCGGTTTCATCCGGCTTTTTCGCCAGTTTGATGAATCGGCATAATTTTGTTGCTGTCGCCGTCGAGGTTGCACTGATCTCATTGCTTTACGGCGCCGTTCGATTGTACGCCGGATATGCCGCTAAAAGCCGCGTCGTCAAAAACTGATGGGTTCATTTCTTCGGTGCAAGAAAGGGATTCCGCGATACTCAATGAATCCTCGCAGCATTTGGATGAAAATTCGGTAGATGCGGGCAGGCCGGATCAAAAAAACACAAGGCACGATGAAAGACAAGACTACATCTCCGTCGCCCAGCTTGTCGCTGGTTGTTCCTTTTTACAACGAACGGGAAAATATTCCCCGTCTTTATCAGAAAATCAAGCTCGCCCTGGCCGAAGTCGATTTCAATTACGAGTTGATTTTCGTGGACGACGGCAGCGATGACGGCAGTCGCGAGATTCTGAGGGATTTGGCCCATAAAGATTGCCGCGTCAAGTCGATTCTCTTTCGCTCCAATTTTGGGCAATCGGCGGCCATGGCGGCGGGTTTTAAACAGACACGCGGTGATATCGTCGTGGCCATGGATGGTGATCTGCAAAACGATCCCGCCGATATTTTGGTGCTGATGGATAAGTTGAACGAGGGTTATGATGTGGTTAGCGGCTGGCGAAAGAACCGCAAGGACGCCTATTTGATTCGCAAGGTTCCTTCCAAAATCGCTAATCGCTTGATCTGTTCCGTAACCGATGTTCGTCTGCACGATACCGGATGCTCGCTAAAAGCCTTTCGCGGCGACCTGCTGCGCCGGATGGCTCTGTACGGAGAAATGCATCGTTTTATTCCAGCCTTGCTGCGTATGGAAGGGGCGCACATCGCCGAGATACCCGTGCGCCATCATGCGCGTCGCTACGGCCGGTCGAAATACAATCTCAGCCGCACCTTTCGCGTTATCATGGATCTGACAACGATTCGGCTGTTAATGAAACACTTGAAAAATCCGCTGACTTTTTTTGCACCCGTCAGTCTGGTTTTTTTTGTTTTCGGATTGTCGGCTCTGTGGGTGATGGGGCACAAGGTTCTTTTGCGGGGAAACTCTTTCCAGGACGTCAACATTTTGTTGATATTGGTTGTTTTGTGTTGGGTGACGGGACTTCAATTTTTCTTTTATGGCTTGATCGGACGGTTGATTGTGGGCAGCGGCACGCGACGCCGATTCTAGGAAAGTAGGCCGTCCGGCGGTCTGTAGCAGTAACGAAATCGGGTTCGAAGGCTTGAATCAGTAAAGGATAATTTGAGAGAGGTTATGGAAGCAACAAAAACGGCAACCCAATCCGATTGCTTTTCCGAGTCGGCCGTTGCACCGCAATCTCTGCCGGCTGTGTCGGTGATTGTCTCGGTTGCCGACGAACTGGATTATGTGCAGACGTTTCATAAAAAACTGCTTCTTTGGATGCAGGAGCGGCAGCCCTCCGCCGAAGTGATCTATGTCCTCAATGGCAGCTTCCCGGCCGTGCGCCGGGAATTGGAGTCCTTTGTGGCCAGCGACAGACGCGTCAAGGTCATTCGCTTTCGTTCATCCTTTGGCGAAGCTGCTGTGCTGGACGCGGCGCTCGAGTTGGCCCAATCCGAGCGAATCCTGTATCTGACCTGTCGTGTTCGCATTGATCCCGATGATGTGATTCGTTTGTCTGAAAAACTCGAATCCGGACCGGATATGGTCGTCGGTGTTCGCACGGGCCGACAGGATTCGCGCCTCAATCAGTGGGTGTCGCATCTGTTCAACTGGATTGCCGGCCGCATCACTCACCTGCAACTTCAGGACATCAATAGCGGTGTCTTTGTCGTGCGCCGCCAGGTTCTGAGCAGCGTGCCTTTTTACGGCAATTTGAACATTTTTTTGCCGGTGATGGCGCAACGCCAAGGTTTCCGCATTGGCGAAGAGCCGGTGGCACAGCTAAAGGGCAAGTTCCGCACATCTTTCAATCCCGGTGATTATATGCGGCGTGCGCTCGATCTGATCAGCGTGGTTTTTTTACGCAACTATACCAAAAAGCCACTTCATTTTTTGGGATTTCTGGGACTGATGTTTATGGCCATCGGTGCGGCTATTGATATCTATCTGTTTTTTTACCGCCTGCTCGGATTCGGCGGCATCGCCGGGAAACCCCTGTTGCTTTTGGGAACAATTTTGTTTATTATTGGGATTCAAATGATTTCCATCGGCCTGCTCGGTGAAATCATCATCTATACCCACGCTCGCGAAATTCAAGATTACAATATCGAGGAGATTGTTGAATCGTCTTGCGACTGATCATTCAAATACCCTGTTATAATGAGGCCACCACTCTGCCGACGACGCTGCGCGAGTTGCCGCAAAAGATCGAAGGCGTGGATGAAATCGAGATACTCGTGATCGATGACGGGAGCACGGATGGGACATCCGAGATCGCCCGCCAAAACGGCGTGCATCATATCGTGCGCATGACCAAGAACCAGGGACTGGCCAAGGCCTTTACAGCCGGTCTGGATGCCTGTCTGCGTTTACAGGCCGATATAATCCTCAACACCGATGCGGACAACCAGTACGCTGGTTCCGATATCCCCCGTTTGATTCAGCCGATTCTCGAGGGCCGGGCCGACATGGTTGTCGGTGATCGACAGACCAACGGTATCCAGCACTTTACCTGGACCAAAAAGCGCCTGCAGCATCTGGGAAGTTGGGTGGTTCGGCAGATCTCCGGCACGCAAATCGCGGATGCCACCAGCGGTTTTCGTGCCTTTTCCCGCGAAGCGGCGCTGCAGATGAACGTGCTGAGTCGTTTTACCTACACTCTTGAAACTATTATCCAGGCCGGCAAAAAGAATCTTGCTGTCGTCGACGTGCCGATACGCACCAACCAGCAGTTGCGCAAATCGCGGCTCTTTTCAAGCAACTGCTCCTATATCAAACGCTCCATAGCCACCATGACGCGGATCTATACCCTTTATGAACCGCTGAAAACCTTTAGCTATATTGGCACCCTGATATTCGGCTCAGGCTTTCTCGTGGGATTGCGGTTTTTGTATTTCTATTTCACCGAGGGCGGTGTTGGACATATCCAGTCCTTGATTCTGGCCGCTGTTTTGTTGATCGTCGGTTTTCAGGTATTTGTCATCGGTTTGTTGGCCGATATTATCGGATTTAACCGGCAGCTTATGGAAAACACTCTCTATCGCGTTCGCAAACTGGAAATCAAAGAATCAAAATGAAAATTCTCTATGTGGCTGGCCGGGAACTGGGTTATTCGCGAACGCGCAATGTGCTCAAGGCGTTGCGGTTACAAGGATTTCAGGTTGAGGGTGTTTTCCCGCCGAATCGATCTTTTGCCAATTATCCCAGACTGATTTTACAGGCCTGGAAAGCCTCGCGACGATGCGATGTGCTCCTGGTCGGTTTTTATGGTCAGGTTATTTTGCCCATTCTTAAAGTGTTGACCGGCAAGCCTATCGTGTTTGATATGTATATCGCCACCTATGATACGATGGTCAACGATCGCGGCAAGGCCCGGCCCGGCAGCTACAAATCCCGGCTCTATCATTTCAGCGACCGCTTGTCCTGTTCGCTGTCAAAAGCGATTGTCCTCGAAACGTGGGATCATATTCAGGATTTTGCCGGTAAATTTGCGGTTCCTGAGGAAAAATTTCACCGTATTTTTCTGGCGGTTGATGAATCTTTTCTTTATCCTCGACCGCAGATCAAGACGACGAGCCGGTTTCTGGTCCATTTTCACGGCGAATATGCCCCTTTTCATGGTGTTGATACGATCCTCAAAGCGGCGCATATTCTCCGCGATGATCCTATCGACTTTCAAATCGTCGGACGCGGCATCACTTATGCGCAATGCCGGCGTTTGGCGGCTGAATTGGATCTGCCTCATGTGCGCTTTGTCGATCCAGTTCCTTATGAAAAATTGGCCGATTTGATCGCTCAGGCGGATGTGGCTCTGGGAATTTTCGGCGG
>JAFGJN010000331.1 GCA_016929055.1 Candidatus Zhuqueibacterota bacterium | reverse complement strand
TATTTTCAAGAAATTGTTTATAATTATGAGTTTGAGTAAATATCAAACATCGTTTTGATCCACTATCAACCAAATCCAAACTCTACCACTTTTCAGATTTGATAGAATTGCCAACGAAAACGGTATAAAGCGGTGGCACATGGGTCGTCGCGAGGATTCAGTTTTTCATGTCGAGGTCAGGCGCGTTTTGGAGATGCAGTGGTTCTATTGGGTACGACGGGAGGGAATGAATCAACCGATATTGGCGTTAAAAGTGAAACAGGTAATTGAGGCATGTGGAAAGAATGGATTGTTGTCGGATTGTGGGGCGGTATAGTAGCGCTCGACACGACAGCGGCATTTCAAGTCATGATTTCCCAACCCCTGGTCGCTTGCTCAGTCACCGGCCTCATCGTCGGCAATATGCCGCTTGGCCTGATGTGCGGAATTTTTTTACAATTGATTTGGACGGCTGAAATCCCGGCTGGAGCCGCTTATACCTCGGAAAGCAATATTGGCGCTGTTGCGGCCACGGCGATTGCCGTAATCGCATTTGAACAGACGTTGCGCCAGGCACCGGCGATCGCTTTGGCCCTGCTTTTTGCCGTGGGGCTATCTTTTGTTGCCGGGAAAATGGTTGTTCTGGTTCGCCGAATCAATGGCACGACCTATTATACATTGATTCGGGATGAGCGGTTGACCAGTACAAAAATCATTCGGGCGCATTTTTCGGGATTGTTCTTGTTGTTCGGCATGGGTTTCATGCTGACCTTTCTCAGCACATGGCTCATTGGCGATGGGCTTGTGCCGACTATCATTGGCTTGATACCCGAATCGATCGACATTGCCTTGCAGCCCATAGGCTCTGCATTTCTCGGTCTGGGTTGCGGTGTGCTTTTTTATATTTTCTATTCGCGCAAAGAAATCGCTCTGCTTGTGATCGGCCTCGCGGTCGGCACAATGCTCGCTCTGCAGAACATTTTGTAGCTGCGCCCGGAGGAATTACTTATGGCAAGGAGGCGGATTCAACGCTGCGATTTGCTCAGCATCCTGGTGCGCTCGTTTTTTGTGCAAAGCTCGTGGAATTTCCAAGGCCTGCTGGGACTGGGTTTTTGTTATTGCGCATTGCCCATTGCATGCAGACTGGCCAAAAATGACCATGAGCGAGAAAAGTTTTTTCAACGGCATATCCAGTTCTTCAATTCGCACCCCTATTTTTCATCCTGGTGTTTGGGTGCGGTTGCGCGTCTGGAAGAGGATTCACTACAAAAACAGTGGTCCGATCAGCGCCCAATCGAGCTGTTTAAAGACCGGTTGGTGGGACCGCTCGGTTTGATCGGAGACGAGTTGTTTTGGAACGGCCTCAAGCCGGCGAGCGCGGCGCTGGGTGTCGCTGTCGCCCTTTTTTTCGGTGTGGTTGCGATTCCAGTCTATCTCGTCTTTTACAACATTCCCCATCTTTATGTGCGCATCAAGGGCTTGCTGATGGGCTATGAGAAGGGATTTGATATCGTTTCCGATATTTCAGTTCGTCGCTTTCAAAAATGGTTTTTATTGGCCAGACGCATGGGCCTCTTTTTAACAGGTTTTTTTCTTGCAGCGGCACTTTTTCGTTCGACACAGAGCTCTTTTGCAAATACAGCAGCCTTTATCGGCTCGATACCCATCGCGCTGATTCTCCTGCGGCGACAAAAATCGATTCTGATTGCCGCACTGCTGGCAACTGGCGTTGCTTTTTTGATCGGCCTGGCAAATCTGGCGGTCGGCAACTGATCCGGAAGAATCGATGGAAAGCGATTGATCATTCAACTTGTGAGCAACCATGATTACCAAAAATTTTCAAATCAAAAACAAATTGGGAATTCATGCCCGTCCTGCTGGACAAATCGTCAAGACCGCTTCGCGGTTCTCATCCTCAATTTATCTTGCCAAGAATGGCAATGAAGTCAATGCCAAAAGCATCATGGGAGTATTGATGCTGGAAGCCGGTTTTGGCAGCGAAGTGACGCTTCGTGTCGACGGAGAGGACGAATTCGAAGCGCTTAGGGCGCTGGAAGAATTGATCGATCAAAATCAATTCAACGAGGAATAAAAACAGGAAAAGAGGGGCATGCCGTCCGGACGTTTAAAAAAAGAGATTCGCTTAAAAGGCATTCCGGCCTCGCCCGGAATCGCTATTGGTCCGGGTTACGTTCTCAGCGGTGATTCGATCAAAGTCGATGCTACCCCCATTGCGCCCGATCAAGTCGAGACGGAAATCGAGTTGTTGCTGCAGTCTATCGAAAAATCAAAAGCCGACCTTGTCGAACTGCGAAAAAGAGCCGAACAATCTTTAGGTGAACAGAACGCCCAGATTTTCGATACCCACCATCTCATGCTGGACGACGACCTGATCGTTCAGGAAACCATTCAACGGATCCGCGAGAATCTGGAAACGGCAGATCATGCCTATTTTCAGGTCATCGGCCATTACGAAACCTCTCTATCCCATACCGACAGTGAATACCTGCGAGGCCGTTCGAGTGATTTGGTCGACATCAAACGACGCGTCATCCGACACATACAGGGCAAGATGCCCTCTGCCCTGTCCAAATTGGCGGAACCGGTAATCGTTGTGGCGCAAGAATTGACCCCCAGCGACACGGTCACCTTTAAACGGGAGACTATTCTCGCCTCGGCGACCGAACTGGGCGGCCGAACCTCGCATGCGGCTATCATGTCGCGCGCCCTCAAAGTCCCAGCTATTGTCGGCCTGGGTTCCGGATTGCAGTCGATCCGACCGGGTGACCTGCTTGTGGTAGACGGCAACGAAGGCTGGTTGATCGTCAATCCCGAACCCCAAACAGTCGCCCAATATAGAAAACAACTGGGGAAATTCAGCGCTTATACCCAAAAATTGGCGCAAATCCGGGATTTGCCTGCACGAACGCGGGACGGTAAAGACATCGAACTCTCGGGCAACATCGAGTTCCCAGAAGAAGCAGTGAGTATTGGTGAAGAAGGAGCTTACGGTGTCGGGCTTTACCGCACCGAATATCTTTTTTTAACACGTGACGAGCTTCCAACCGAAGAGGAACAATACCACGAGTACGCCCGTATCATTTCCATTCTCGGCGATCAACCGCTCATCATTCGAACCCTTGATGTCGGGGGCGACAAATTGCCCGCCAGCATCCACATCGCACCCGAAGAAAATCCCTTCCTCGGTGTGCGCGGGTTGCGGCTCTACCAGCCCAATACCCAAATTTTCAAAAACCAATTGCGCGCCATTTTGCGCGCCGCTGTAAATGGACAGGTCCGCCTGCTGATCCCCATGGTCACCACCGTCAGCGAAATACGCTTCTGCAAACAGATCCTGCGGGAAGTCATGGATGAGTTGCGCACAAGCCGAATTCCCTTTCAGGAAAACCTATCCATTGGAGCCACTATCGAGGTTCCATCGGCCGCCATCACCGCTGACATCATTGCCCAGGAATGCGATTTCCTCAGCATCGGCACCAACGATTTGATTCAATATTCTTTGGCTGTCGATCGCGGCAACGAGCATGTCGCCTATCTCTATCAGGCTTTCAATCCAGCCGTTTTGCGCTTGATTCGCGATATCATTGCAAAGGGACATCAACAGGGGGTGTGGGTCGGAATGTGCGGAGAGATGGCCAGCGACCCGCTGGCGACCATGGTGCTTATCGGCCTGGGACTGGATGAATTCAGCGTCAGTCCAATTTCCCTGCCATTGATCAAAGAAATCATCCGCCGAGTCGACTATAAGGAATGCGAAAACCTGGCCGAACACGTGATGAAATGTCGAACGGTACCGGAAGTCGAAGACTATTTGCGCAATATCCTGAGAAAAAAATTCAAGGATTTGCTCTACTGTCAGATCATCACCAAACCCGACCCCGGCTAAAGCGCCGACATTTTACCCGGTCTCGTTTTACGCATTTGTTCCGCCCTGTTGGTATGGTTTTATTCGATCACCCGGGTGATTTTTTTTAGATTGGTGACCATCACCGATACACTGCCGACACAACTAACCGCTTCATTTCATACCGCACGCAGCCTTGCATCCGCTTGCGGAATAGAAAAAAGGAGACGCATATGCGCGAAATGCTCTTTACATCCGAATCGGTCACCGAAGGCCATCCGGATAAAATTGCCGATCAAATATCCGATGCCGTTCTGGACAGTGTGATGAGAGACGACCCGACGGGGCGTGTCGCTTGCGAGACTTTTATCACGACCGGCCTGGCTCTGATCGGCGGCGAAATCACCACCGAGACCTATGTTGATATTCCTTCACTGGTGCGCGATGTAATCAAAACAATCGGGTATACCGATGCCCGTTTCGGCTTTGACTATGAAACGTGTGCCGTCATAACCACCATCGACCAACAATCCTCAGACATTGCCATGGGTGTCGACCGGCTCGGTGCAGGCGACCAGGGCATGATGTTCGGATTTGCCATCGACGAAACGCCCGAACTGATGCCCTTGCCCATCACATTGGCGCACAATCTGACCCGCCGCCTGGCAAATGTGCGCCGTGATGGTATCCTGCCCTATCTAAGGCCCGACGGCAAATCCCAGGTGACAATCAAATATGTCGACAACGCACCTGTCGCAGTTGAAACGGTCGTCGTTTCGACTCAACATGATCCGGATGTCAGCAGCAAACAAATCCGCGATGATGTCATCGAAAAAGTCATCTTGCCCGTCATACCCAAAGAGCTGTTGCCCGAAAACGGACCGGTGATCCATGTCAATCCGACCGGCCGCTTTGTCATCGGTGGACCGCAGGGCGATGCAGGTCTGACCGGACGCAAAATCATCGTTGACACCTATGGGGGTTATGCCCGCCATGGCGGCGGTGCCTTTTCGGGAAAGGATCCGACCAAAGTCGATCGCTCGGCCAGCTATGCGGCTCGCTATATCGCCAAAAATATCGTCGCGGCCGGATTGGCTCGCAAATGCGAAATTCAAGTCGCCTATGCCATCGGCGTGGCCGAACCGGTATCGGTCTTTGTCGACACCTTTGGAACCGGCGCCATCGATGACCGTGACATCAGCAAACTGGTCCGCGAGCATTTCGACCTGACCCCGAGCGGCATCATCCAATCACTCGATCTTCGCAAGCCGATCTATCGACAGACCGCATCTTATGGCCATTTCGGACGACCGGATCTGGATCTGCCCTGGGAGCGGAGCGATAAAGTCGATGTTTTAAAAAAAGCGCGCTAAAATTTGGCGGGCATAAAGACAATTCTAGCAACCATTTTCTTGTCATTGTTGGATCAATCGGAGGTTCTGTGAACTATCATATCAAAGATATCGACCTCGCCGAATCGGGTAAAAAACGCATCGAATGGGCGGAGCGTGACATGCCGGTTCTGCAGCTGGTCAAGGAGCGTTTCGCCAAAGAAAAACCCCTGAGCGGCAAAAAAATGTCCGCCTGCCTGCATGTTACGGCAGAGACCGCCAATCTCTGTCGCACACTCAAAGCCGGTGGAGCAGATCTCGTGCTCTGTGCATCCAACCCATTGTCGACCCAGGACGATGTGGCGGCCGCATTGGTGCAAGAGTATGAAATCCCGGTTTTTGCCGTCAAAGGAGAAGACGACAAAACTTATTACAATCACATCCACGCCGCCATCGAACATGGACCGGCTATCACCATGGACGACGGCGCCGATCTGGTATCCACGATCCATTTTGATTATCCACAGATTGCCGACAAAATTCTCGGCAGCATGGAGGAAACCACGACCGGCGTCATCCGTCTTCGCGCCATGGCCAAAGACGGGGCGCTGAAAATCCCCGTCATCGCTGTCAATGACGCCACTACCAAAAACCTCTTTGACAATCGCTACGGGACAGGACAATCCACCGTCGATGGCATTATTCGTGCCACCGATATTCTGCTCGCCGGCAAAAATGTCGTGGTTGCCGGATACGGCTGGTGCGGCCGAGGTTTTGCCATGCGCTGCAAAGGCATGGGCGCCAATGTCATCGTCACCGAGGTCGATCCCATTCGAGCGCTGGAAGCGGCTATGGACGGATATCGCGTCATGCCCATGTTGCAAGCAGCGGAGATCGGCGATCTCTTTTGCACCCTGACCGGAGATATCCATGTGATCCGACCGGAACATGCGGAACGCATGAAAGATGGTGCCATTATCGCCAATTCGGGCCATTTTAACGTCGAAATCGACATCCCGGGCCTGAAAAAACTCGCCACAGCCGTTCGTGCCGGTGTGCGCAACTTTGTCGATGAATACACCCTGCCCAGCGGCAAACGCCTTTTTCTCCTCGCCGATGGCCGTTTGATCAATCTGGCTGCCGCCGAAGGTCACCCAGCTTCGGTGATGGACATGAGTTTTGCCACTCAGGCACTTTCCACTGAATGGGTAGCCGTCAAAGCGGATAAACTGCCCAACGCTGTACACAACGTGCCTGCGGAAATCGAAGATTGGGTTTCTCGGCTCAAGCTCTCGACCATGAATATCGACATCGATGAACTGACCGAAGAACAAAAAGAATATTTAGCTTCCTGGGAAATGGGAACCTAAACGGATTGCCAGCCATAGTGAGCCGCTGCCGCTCTGTGAGAGCGGCAGCGGTCGATCCGTTCATTTCAAGTCTGCGAGAAAAGCCCCCCTGCAACCCCTTATTCGACCAAATAGCGATACCGATTGACAAACGCTTCGGGTGTCATTTTGAGCTCTTGCGCCATTATTTTTAGCAATTCCTTGTCTTCCAGATCGCGTTTTTCCAACCGCACCATATAGCTGCGTGCAACGCGATAATAATCGCTTTCGGTATCGACAAATCGAATGGCGGTTTTCCCGGTTTTGGGATCGAGTATGTCCTCGAATTTGATCGGCGTCAGACGGCCATTTTCCACACAGATCATCGCATTGCTCTGATCCTGTGGGCGGTTGCTGAGCAGATAATGCACCGCATGATAGCCCAGGTCCCGGGTATATTCCTGGTCAAAGGGAATCGGATCGGCACAGCGCAAAACATAACCAATATTGATTTCCACCATTCGGAATTTTTCACCGCGATCCTGAAAACGCTGCTCCACCTCGCGCTTGATGATTTTGCCCAATTCCACATCGGCGAGCTGAATATGCCCATAGGAATCCTTTTCAATTCTATGTCCGGCGGCCTTGAAAAGATCAGCTTCTGTAAAGCGTTCGGCAACACCTTCGGAAATGACCAAAACACCGTGATCATGTCCCATAGCCCGACGTTTGAGAATCGCGGTCTCGAGAATATCGGCGACCTGATTTACCGAGATATCCCCCTCGTTGCCGAATTCTTCGGCTATTATCGCCAATGTCGATCCAGCGGATTTGGTGATACCCAGTGCCAGGTGACCGGTATGTCGTCCCATCGCCACGACGATATACCAACGTCCGGTCGTGCGGGAATCTTCCATCATGTTCTTGACCAAAACAGCGCCGAGATTGCGGGCCGTCTGATAGCCAAAGGTCGGTAAATCGTTGGGCAACGGCAGATCGTTGTCAATGGTTTTTGGCACATGGGCGAATTTAACCAAACCCTTGGTCGCAGCTGCAATGGAGCTGGCACCAAAGGCGGTATCATCGCCTCCGGTCGTCACCATATAATTGACACCCAACTTTTTCAGGTTTTCCACGGCATTCTCAACCCCGTTTTTCACCTTGACCGGATTGGTGCGCGATGTGCGTAAAATCGAACCGCCGGTAAAATGAATCCGCGATACATCCTTGATGCGCAACTCGCGGACGTGTTCGTAGAGTTTTTTCTCGTCGTTTTGCACCAACCATTTGTAGCCATCATAGATACCATAGACTTTAAGATTGTGTCGCCGTGCTTCGATGGTCACAGCAGCGATGACGCCATTCAACCCTGGAGCCGGACCACCGCCAACAAGAATTCCCAATGCCTTTTGTTCGCTATCCATTGACCTCTCCTTTGATCTCTATTGTTCCGATTTTTTCTCTATATCGATCACTCATGGTTGTCCAACATCCGTGAAGCGTAAGATCCGAGCAAGGTTACAAAAAAGGTGATCTCGCCGAGATGACGAAGGGCATTCCGGCATCTTTCTTCTTCAAGAGTCCCGACAAATGTCAGGTAAAAAAAATAATCCCAGGGCCGATTGCGCAAGGGCCGTGATTCGATTTTGAACAAATCGATATCGCGCAAGGCGAAAACACTCAGGGCTTTAAACAGCGCACCGGGGATATTTTTCATTGAAAAAACGATCGAGGTACGTGTCGGCGTTTCGAGACTGGTGCCCTGGCGGGAGACCAGAAAGAACCGGGTAAAATTGGGCGACAGATCCTGGATGTCCTCCTTTAAAACCTCCAGTCCCAGATCCCGGGCAGCCCATTTGCCGGCGATGGCTGCAGCATTGCGCAGTTTTCGATCGCGAATCATCAAGGCGCTGCCGGCCGTGTCATAACTGGCCACCGCCTCTACATTTTTGAGTGACGCCAAAAACTGCCGGCACTGTTCCAATGCCTGAGGATGGGAATAAATCAACTCGATTTCATCGAGCTTGACCCCCGGATTGGCGATCAGACACTGGTCGATGGGTAGCACGGCCTCTGCAATGATTGAAAGCTTGTGCTCCAATAACAAATCATAATTGCGGTGAATACTGCCGGTCAACGAATTTTCGATCGGTACCATGCCGCAATAAGCCTGACCAGAATCGACGGCTTGAAACACCTCTTCAAACGTTCTGCATGGCAAGGTGCTGACTGGTACAACAAAATATTTTTTTATCGCGATTTCGCTGAACGCATAGGGAGCTCCCTGAAAGGCCACGACCGCATCCGACGGAAACACCGACATCAACTCGCTGTCTTTTTTCACAGTCAATTCCATTTTTTACCATTGCATAAAGAAAAAAACCCTTCTGAATTCTGTGTTAACAGAATCCAGCAAAAATTATCTTTATAATCACTAGTGTCCGACCGAACACCCCGCTGCAATTCTATTAAAATCAATTCATTATATTGGCCGAAAACCCGAATCGACCTGAATCAAAGACTGCAAAATGTTGTTGTTTATTATAAACTTAAATTGATTGGTGTCCGGTAACCGGACACCAATGTTTTATAATTTTATTTTGTTTGCAGCAGTCATCATTTCCACCCTTTTGGTGAAAATATCCGGTTGTATTTTGGAGATTCGGTGCTTCGCACCGAATCTGGCAACCTGTGTTTTGATTCGCTTAACAAAGAATCTGGTGAAAGGTAAAGGTAATAATTTTTTTAATAAAAATCAAGATTTCGCCACATTGATTAAGATC
>JAFGJN010000330.1 GCA_016929055.1 Candidatus Zhuqueibacterota bacterium | reverse complement strand
GGGGCAAAGGATCCTTTAGCCTCCAGAGTCAGAGAGAGAACCGGATCGGGTCGCCCTTCTCCGAGTTCTTCTACCGCTTCGAGCGCCGAATGAGACAAGCCCTGCAAAAGCGCCAGATCGAACTCGGCGTAAGAGGTGCGCACCACCGGTACATTCGGGGCGATTTCCCGGACTTTAGCCTCGGTCTTTTGCAACTCCTCGGCGTCCACCCGATCGATCTTGTTGATCAGCACCAGATCGGCATTCCTGACCTGGGAAAGCGGCGCCTTGAGATAGGTGCTGATTTTTAGAAAATTCTGTGGATCAACCAGACAGATGCTGGCCTGAAGACGAATGCGCCGGCGCAGATTGGGCAGGGCCAGCATGCGCTCCATTTCCGAGGTGTCGGCCAGACCGGTCGCCTCGATGATCAACAGATCCGGATCGAGCTCGTCGGCGATGCGTTCGACCTCGGCGATGAAATCGGTGCGAACACATATGCAGAAAAGACTGCCCTTGTTCAGTTCGATCTTTTGGTAATTGCCCTGATGCAACAGAGCGCCATCGATACCCACCTCGCCGAATTCATTGATCAACAGAACCGTTCGCTGGCTGTGATAATAATCGATCAGACGGTTGAGCAATGTCGTCTTGCCGGCGCCGAGAAATCCGGTCAACAACAGGGTGGGAATCAGGCGAGGCTCTTGAGCCACTCTTTGATCACCTCCACCGACGGCACTCGGCCGACGGATTTGACTTTTTCGTCCACTGCCACCACGGCCGGGGTACCGGCCACATTGTATGATTGGATCTTTTCGCGATCGGTGATGCGCACCAGTTCCACCATGCTGCCCAGTTCGCGCACCGCTTGCTGCATGCGATCCCAGATGACCTGCGATTCTTCTTTATCATCGGCCAGCAACACCAACTGCCCGCGGCGTTCCTGCAATTTCAAGGAAAACTTTTCATTGATCCGCTCCTGAATGGCGCGAATCAGTTCATCGCGGGACGGAATGGTGCTGACAAATCGGATCTGGCCGTCGATGCAGATGGTCGGGATGTTTTTAACCATCAGTCCCATCATGAACTCTACCGATTCCCGTTCCTTGATGCGATGCTCGCGCCAGATGAGGAGATCGGCGAAATGAGGCGCCACCGCCCGTACCGCCTCGACCATGTACTGGCACGGCGCACAGCTCTCTGAATCGAGAGTGATGACGTCGATGATCACCTTGTCGGCGTTGCCATAATCGGAGAGGTTGATCTTGAGCTGAACGTCTTCTTTGCTCTTGAGCAGCTCGCGCGACACCTCTTGTTGATAGGTGTCGTGGACGATCTGGGTGACCAGCTGCATGTTTTTAACCGGCACGCTGTAGGGCAAGTCGCATCCGGGGGCCAGGATGAATCCGGTGGTGCCGCCGATATCCAGACACTCGATGGTGTTGCGGCGCACATCGTTTTCGCTGCCCATCAGCAGCACAACGGTCAATTGCAGATTGCCGCCAAAAGAGACGCCGTATTTTCGGCAGGTGGTCTTGACAAAATCGAGCGGAATGTTTTCATCCACGGAAATATTGTCGGGACCCGTCTCGCACATGGCTTCGACGTTTTTCTGAGCATGACCACAGACAAAAAATGAGGATAACGCCTGGCGGTCGCGCACGTGTTTGAAAAAGGCGCCGGCATAGGGCGACACGAATTCCCGAAAGGCTTCGGGGGAAATCTGGCTCGTCATCGGATCGACCATGGAAATCACGTCGCATCCGGCATCGATGAAAAGATCGGCCACCTGCATGCCGATTTCGGTGCAGAACTGCAACAGCTCGTGCACCTTTTCCTTGCTGTCGAACATTTCCATGAATATATCGGTGCCCTTGAGGTGCAGCGCCAGGGTAAAGGGACCGGTGAGCAGGCCGTAAAAGGCCACGTCATGCTTTTTTTTCTGCAGCTTTTCCACCGCTTTGAGAGTTTCGAGGATGCGCAGGCTCTTCATATTCTTGCCGCGCAGGTCATCCAGAGTCTTGCTTTCCAACACATGGTTGACCACGGCGGGTGGATTTTCCTTGGCCCACTGCAGCTCACAGCCGAGAATTTCCGCTTCCATCGACAGATCAAAATTGACCGGAATGCCGTCCGGCTGATAGAGCTCGATGGCCTTTTCCACCCCTTGAACGATCAAATCGGCAGACTTTAGATAGGTTTCGGCGTCTTTGTCGATCAGAAATCCGCCGTGACACCCGACAAATGGTACCCAGGGCGCGCGTTCGGTCTGCTCCCCTTTCAAAGCCGATAACAGCAATTCTTTTCCCATAAATCTTTCCTCTGTATTTCTGTTCAATGAAAAACCGCCTGAAAATCAATATCCAGGGCGGTGGTTTTTCGGTTGACAATGCACGATATAGGGATACCTTGCTTAAATGGATTGAGTCTGTAAATATCCCCTTTTTTTCGCGAAAAGCCAAGGCAAAATTTGCCGGTTTGGACAAATCTGTCGCTTCTGCCGAATTTTCTTGTTTTTTTCCTGAATCGGGTTATGCTGATGCGAATCGCCATTCGCGCCGCTGCAACTGGGACTGCGACCGGGCAGCACTCCGGCAACAACAACGGACTTGACTTGAGGATGGAAAAACATTAACATACGAGAGAGTCCAGGGATCACCCGAATCCCGAAAACGCATGCGTCATCAGTCATGATGGAACGACCGGACCCTCGCTTCAGTCGTTCTGGATTATTGCCTTTGGCTGGTCTGGCCGAACACTCTGTTCGCTCACAATAAAGTCTCTCACAGAGACACGGAGACACGGAGGCACGGAGATGCATGAGAACGAGATCGGAACTGCAATTGTGGACTGTGCAATCAACCTGCATCGAGATCTGGGTCCCGGACTACTCGAGTCTGTATATGAAGTGACGCTTGCCCACAAGTTGGAAGCGAGAGGTTTTTCTGTGCAACGACAGGTTGCGGTAGCCATTGCCTATGATGGACTGGAGTTCGATATCGGGTTTCGTGCCGATTTAATTGTCGAAGGGAAGGTGATTATTGAATTAAAATCAGTTGAAAAGGTTCATCCAGCTCACAAGAAACAGCTTCTTACTTATCTCCGTGTGACCGGACTGAAGCTTGGGTATTTGTTGAATTTCGGTGAGGCCTTGATGAAAGATGGCATCACCCGTACGATCAATGGTCAACTATAATGTCCCCTCTGTGCCTCTGCGTCTCTGTGTCTCTGTGTCTCCGTGAGAATAATGATCCAACTTCCGACTCTCCTGAGCAACCTGTCATTTTTCTATTTGTTTTCACTCAAAAAACCGCTATTTTCCGCCCGACAGGCGATCCATTCGAATCCTGATTCCATTTCTCAAACCCATCGAGACAAACGGCCAGGAGCAGCAGAGCGATTCTTTCGTTGACCCGTTCAGGCCGTTCTGATAAGTCAATCAGCCCGGAGAAGATGTGGCTTTACTCTTGTTTTTTATCGGATTGGTGTTTTTGTTTTTCGGCGCCGAAGGATTGGTGCGCGGCAGTTCTTCGGCCGCGTTTCGTTTCGGCATATCGCCGCTGG
>JAFGJN010000329.1 GCA_016929055.1 Candidatus Zhuqueibacterota bacterium | reverse complement strand
TCGATCTGGTCGGCGCTGCCGATCTCGGCAATGCCCTCAAGTGGTGGGAAAATGACGGTCAGCAAAACTGGGTCGGACACACCCTGGCAGGCGACGTCAACGGCGCCCGCGCGATTTATCCCGCCGATGTCAATCTCGATGGCTATATCGATGTGCTGGCCGCTGTTTGGTGGGACGACGACATTTTGCTGTTTTACAACGACGGATTCCAGAACTTTTCCCGCGAGCTCCTGGACGGTGATTTTGACGGCGCACACGCCATTCTGGCGCTCGATCTCGATGGCGATGCTGATATCGATATCGTCGCCGGCGCCTACAAGTATGCCAATGGCGACATCAAATGGTATGAAAACCGCATTTTTGCCCTGTCGGCCGATGCCGACGGCAATCGCAAAGAAATTTTCGGCGCCACCGAACCGGTCTACGGCCGCACCACCGGTCTCGGTCTGGCCGACGGCGTCTATCCCCTCTATGTGGTGCGCCATTATCACGGCTGGGACTCGCGCCTCGACCAACCGATTCCGCCGCGGGTCGATTTTCCCGGCACATTCAACGATCCCCTCACCGAAATCACGCTCCACAACGGCAATATCGGCCTGGCTGACAGCCGGCCCGCGCCAATATGGCCCGCTCCGCCGGGTGAAATAGATTTGTTCGATATCGTGGTGGATATCAACCGCGATGGCGATTACGATCCGCCGATCGATCTGCTGGATGCGGATTTCTATGTGCCCTTTGGATTCTCCCTGCCGGTGCGGTTGAGCCGTTTTAGCGCCGAACGGCAAATCGAGGGCGTTCTTCTCTCCTGGCAAACCGAGAGCGAAACGAACAATGTCGGATTCGAGATCGAAATGCGAGAGGATGAAAACGAGGCGTATTCCATGCTGGCGAGTTATCGCCACTTTCCCGAATTGGTCGGTGCCGGGCAGTCCGACCGGCCGTTGTCCTATGCCTTTCTGCATCACCGCCCGCCTGCAGCGCCAACCCTCTATTACCGTTTGGTTCAGGTCGGAGTCGATGGTCAACGGCATGCCTTTCAGCCTCTGGAGATCTATGCTGTCGAAGAGACCGAAACCGCAACGCCGGAACTGTTTCGGCTGCACCCGGTTTATCCCAACCCCTTTAATCACCGCACCACGGCAGCCATCACAATCGGTCAGGAAAGCGACATTGAAATGCAATTGATCGATGTGAGCGGGCGCAGCGTGCGCCAATTTGGGGGGATGCGTCTGCCAGCCGGTCTGCATCGGCTGCCCGTAAATGCCGATGGATTGCCTTCGGGGCTCTATTTTCTTCACGTTCGCGCGGGAGCTCAGCAATCCGTTGCCAAACTCTTGTTGCTCAGGTAAACGGATCGATCGGTTATTCGGCTTTCAGGATGAGGTCGTCGTGGGAAGCGACGATCTCTTGTCCCGGTTGGACGACGAGAAAGTCCTCCGACTCCCATTCTCCGCGCACCCATCGCTCGATCAGCGATGAATCGCCCGGAACCGGCTCAAAACTCCAGTTCAAATCCCGAGAGCACTCGCGGGTGTAGGTGCGATAATGCTCGGTATCGAAAAACCCCAAATCGACATAAGCGGCGTTGGTATAGTCCCGATACCAGCGCTGTTCCATCTCCATCAGATACTCGGCATTGTCGGCGCCGTATTTTTTGGTGTATTCCGCCAGCATTTGGTCATAGCGTTCTTTTCCCGGCATGGGTGTCCGGCTGCAGTCGATCCACCCCGGGGTGTACCAGTAGGTGCCGGGCTTGCGGTCGAAATAGTCGCGATATTTTTCCCGTGAACCGAGAAAAAAGGTGATGCAATCGTGTCCCCGTATCACCACCAGCGGTGTTTTGCCGGCGTGGATGCCGGCCAGACCGTTGCTGCACAAACCATAACCCAGCAGAATCGCATCTGCGCTTCCATCCACGGCGTCAATGTTTTCCTGTACACAGCGCCGCAATTCATTCGGTGTATCGTGCAAGCCCTGTTCGAGAAATTTGAATTCGATCACATGAGGCGACATGGAGCCATAATAGCACAGCTCGCGCCACAAGACCTGACAACTGATCGCTACGAGTTTGCTCATTCCCGCCCCTCTATTCCGCCTGCGCCGCATCTTGCAGCCAGCGAGCCAGCGTCTCCTTGACAGGCAGCTTGCCGCTGGAGACCAGCTTGTCGTTGACGATCAACCCCGGAGTCATATAGACGCCCAATTCGATAAATTGCTCGATGTCGGTCACTTTGACAAAACGCGCTTCGAGTCCTTTTTCTTCCACCACTTCTCGGCAGAGCTGCATCAGTTTCTCGCATGTGGGGCATCCTGAGCCGACCACTTTGATGGTAAGCATTTTGTTTCCTTTTCTGTTTGGGGTTAAGCACGGTTTTTATTCGCGGCATTCAAGCGCGATCAGGCGGAATCCGTGGTGTTCTCGAGGCTGAAATACCCGTCGATTCTGCCAATAAAGCACCGAGTCTTTCTAACGCTGTGGGTGCAGCGGTGTTCCTCGGTCAAAGCGATGAAAAATAACCATAGCTACTCTTGTGATCAACTCTTTTTTTGGTCGATTCCCGGCGGTTGCCGATTATTTTTGTTGGTGCCTTTAGTAAATTTCGCTATGTTGGTAAAAGTGGAAAATTCAACCCGAATCGCAAGAGGTCAAAATGCGTCTGGCTTTTATCGGATTCCGACACGATCACATTCTCGCCCTTTATCAGGCAATCAGGGAACAGAACGACATAGAAATCGTCGCGCTCTGTGAACCGGATGCCGGCCAGCGCCGGGCTCTGACGGAGCGTCTGGGCATGCGATTCAGCCACGACACACCGAAAAGTCTGTTGCAAGACGTCGAGTGCGATGCGGTGGCGATCGGCGATGTTTATGCCCGGCGCGGGGCGCTGGCGATCCAGGCTCTGGAGGCCGGCCGCCATGTGCTCAGCGACAAACCGATCTGCACCGAATGGAGCGAGTGGCGTCGCATCGATGCGCTGTGCCGCGAGCGCAATCTGCGCTTTAGCTGTCAATTCGATCTGCGCGACTGCGCACCGTTTATCGGCGCTCGCCGACTGATCCGCGACGAGAATCTTCTCGGTCGTATTCTTGGCGTGCAGTTTGGCGGACAGCATCCGCTGATGCGGCAAAGCCGCCCCGACTGGTATTTTCAACCGGGATTGCACGGCGGTACGATCAACGATATCGCCATCCATGCGTTCGATGTGATTCCCTGGATCACCGGTTCGCCGGTCAGCCGCATCCAGGCCGCGCGCACCTGGAATGCCCGCACGCCCGATGTTCCCTTTTTTCGCGACGGCGCCCAACTCTTGTTTTCGCTCGATAACCAGGCCGGTGTCATCGGCGATGTCTCGTATTTCAGTCCCGACAGCCAGGGCTACGCTCTGCCTCACTATTGGCGCATGACGTTTTGGGGGGAAAAGGGCATGCTCGAGACCTCTTGTTGTGCCGATTCACTGATCCTGGCGCTGGAGGGCGAAGCAAAACCGCGGGCTGTGCCCTTGCCGCCCGGACGCCGGCTCGGATATCTAGAGGATTTCCGGCACGACATCGCCGGCACCGCAAAAGAAGAAACCCTCACCACCATCGACGTGTTGACTGCGGCACGGTTCGCGCTGCTCGCCCAGAAAGAGGCCGATCGAAGCGAATCGGCGGCGCATTCCTCTCTCGCCTGATTGAAACTCGATCCCCGATCGTTTTTCCAACACCTTTGGCCAACACTCGATCAGTCGATTCACTGATAAAGTTTTCGACTGATCGAGCCCAGGCGGTTCTGTTGTGCAGGTGATAGCAGCCCGCGGTACCGGAGCGATCGACCATTTATTCGGCGAGTGTCAGGGTCATCAGAGAATGGGGCGGCACCTGCACGGCGTTTCCCTGCGGCAACGGCAGATCGCAGGGTATGACCGCATTCGGTGACTCGAAAGTGTTGTGACGCCGGGGATTGTCAGCTGTGAGCAGAGAGAGGGATCGAAAAGCCTTGCTGCCGTCCTCGACCTGGCATTCGACCGTAAAGGTTCGGGAGAGATCGAGATTGACCAGGGAAACAAAGATCGAACCGTCGCTTGTACGGGAAGCTGAAACCGACAGCACCGGCCGCTGGCGTTGATCGGGAAAATCGAGCGTCGGCAGGGCGGACAGGTCGATTTCCAGCAACTCGGCCTCTCGATGTTTTTTTAACAACTCATAGACATGGTAGGTGGGTGTGCGCACCAGATGGTCGCCGCGCGTAAAAATCAGCGCCTGCAGGACGTTGATGGTCTGCGCCATGTTGGTCATCTCGAGGCGGTCGGCATGGCGGTGAAAGAGGTGAAATGAGGCGGCGGCAAAGAGTGCGTCGCGCAGGGTGTTTTGCTGTTCGAGTCCATTTTCCACAATCGCCTGTTTGTGCCAGGTGCCCCATTCGTCCAGGGCCAGACCGATACGGTGGGTCTCGGAGCTGAAGGCTTGAGCCAGGTCGCCGGCGCGGCGGAGGTGGCGATCCATGATATCGATATCAGCCAGCAGCTGATAATAGCCCCGGTCGTCAAAATCGACGTCTTGTCCCGTCCATCCGGTATAGATATGCAGCGCCAAAAGATCGACGTGGTCGAGGGCGCCGCTCATGGCTGCAAGAAAACGCTCATCCCAATCGGGGAAATCGGGATAGGAGCCGCAGGCGATCAGGCGACAGCTTTTTCCGGTCAGAGGTCGCAGATAGGCGGCGAAGCGGCGATAGAGATCGGCATAGTATTCGGGCTGCATTTTGCCGCCGCAGCCCCAGCTCTCGTTGCCGATGCCCCAGTAGCGCACCCGGTGAGGGCGATCGACGCCGTTTTCCCGGCGCAGCCGGGTGAAGGCGGTGTCCTGAGTCGAGTTGCAGTATTCGACCCAATTCATCGCTTCCTGCACCGAACCGCTGCCGACATTGACCACCAGATAGGGTTCGGTGCCGATCAGGCGACAGAAGCGGATGAATTCATCCGTGCCAAAGGCATTGTCCTCGGGTTGATTCCACCACAGATTGTGGCGTCGCGGCCGATTTTCAGCCGGACCGATGCCGTCCATCCAGTGATAGTTGTCGGCAAAACAGCCGCCAGGCCAGCGCAGAACCGGCAGCTCGAGCTGTTTGAGCGCCTCGACGACGTCGAGGCGGATTCCCCGATCATTGGGAATGCGGGATTTTTCCCCGACCCAGACACCCGGATAGATACAGCGGCCGAGGTGTTCGGCGAATTGGCCATAGATTCCGGTGGGTATGCGGTGGCGGGTGCGTTGGGGATCGATTTGCAGACGAATCGGATCAGAGTGCATGAATCCTCCGCAATTGGCTCGGGTTGAGTGGTTTGCTAAGCAGAAAAAAGAAATGTCATGTAGCCAAAGAAGAAAAGCAGCAGAACGCCGCCTTCCCAGCGATTGAGGCAGAAGCGCGTGGCCATCAGCGGCAGCACCAGAACCGAAGCCGCCAGCATGATGCCGAGATCCAAAAGCCCGATATCCGTGGCCTGAATGGGATGGATGAGAGCGGACAGGCCCAGGATGGCCAGGATATTGAATATGTTCGAGCCGATGACATTGCCGACAGCGATATCGCCTTCGCGTTTTCGGGCCGCCAGTATAGAGGTGGCGAGTTCGGG
>JAFGJN010000328.1 GCA_016929055.1 Candidatus Zhuqueibacterota bacterium | reverse complement strand
CCCCATGGCACGGCTAAAGTCGGGATTGCCGGTGGCGCCGATTGCCATGGCGGTCGGAAACAGTGTGCCGCCGCCGGTAATGTAATGCGGCAGCCGGTCGCTCCAGCCCCGGTTCTGACGCCAGGGGTGAAAGATCGCCAGGCCCACTTCCAGATCGGCATTGATGAAAAGGGGTATGGGGGCGAGTTTTTGCAGGGCGTTGCTGTTGACGGCAATATCGACCAGGGTGCCGCCGGTAATGATCAGTCCACCCACTTGATGGCGCTGCACCATCTCTCTGGCAAACCGATACTCGGGACTGGCCACGTTGGCAAACGCCGGTACCCACTCGACGATAAAGAGCTGCCCTGCTTTTTGTTCCAGCGACAGGTCGGCCAATGTCGATTCGACCCAGTCGGTTTCTTGCGCCGACAGCGGAAAAAGGAGACCGAAAAGAAGAATGAGAAGGATCGAGACAATTTTCGGGTGATGTTGATTTTTCATGAGCATTCCTTTTTATTATGCCTGAAACACCCTCACATCGCCGAATTTTAGATCGAGCTGATGCGTCTGTTGTTTTGGGCCACCGTCGATCTCTTGCATCGGTTTGTGCAGAGTCAGTGTTCGCGGACCATCGGCATTGGCGATGAGCATGGCCTGATCTTCAGAGGCGACCACCACATCGGTCTGGTCGCTCCACAAACGAATACCTGCCTGGCGAGCCAGCCAGCGACAGAGCGGGATCGGCAAGGGTGCTGCGCCAGCATAAACTGAGGTCCAGCCGTCCATCTGTTTGACTGCCAGGGCAGGCTTTTGCGAGTCTTGCCAGCGGCCGATTGTTTCCGCTCGGTCGTCTTGTACAGCAAATCTCGGATGTACCCGTCGATCGATCCCCAATGAGAGCTGTGTGGTACCATTTTCTCCCGGAATCTCGGCCTCGATGCGCATCGGCCCGGGATCCGTCAGCAATTCAAAGTTAAAACCGGTGAGTTTTTCCATATTGTCGGGTCTGAATCTGTCAGAGCTGATAAAACCGGGTGCATAGAACCACACCACCCAGACACCGCTGCCTTGTAAAAAGGCCAGGAGCGCCTCGATTTCTTCTGACTCGAGATAAAACGAATGGGGAAACCAGAGTAATTTATAACGCCGAGTATCAGCCTCTGCCAGATCGAAGCGATAGAGGTAATCCATCGGCGCGGATAAGCGGTTGAACACCCGATGCTGGCAGGCGCCAAACCAGTGATTGATATAATCGAAATAATAGGAACACATGTCTGTATAAGGTGCTGATTTTTTCCAGTGCTCGGTAACGAAATAGCTGTTCATATCGTACACCGATGCGGTTTCCGCCACCGACGAGATGTCGTGTCGCCGGCGCCCTTGTCCGAGTTGATGAAAACGTCGGGCCAGGTCGATGATCGGTTTCGATGTGTACCAGCCGATTCCGTTTTTACGAGTGGGACCAAAATCGTACAACCATCCGCCATTGCCGCTCACCAGCATCTGAGCAAAGTCGCGTTTCAGAATTTTCAGCGTCCCGGCTTTGGTCTCTTTACCCGATCCGCCCTCGCTGGTGAATTCGGGGTCGAGATAGGTGTTGGGATCCATCTCTACGAGAAACATCTTGCCGTGCCGACGGATCGATTCGACCAGGGTACGGTAGCCGCCGTCACCTCCCACACCCCGAGCTCGACCCAGCCAGTTTCCAGCATCATCGGCGATATCGCTGGTCCACCGTTTTTGACCGGGAATGTTGGTATGGCTGTAAGAATAGGGGCCTACCAGAATATCGATCGAGTCGCTCTCCAGGATCGGTTTCGGATCCAGGTAGCCGATTTCCTGCATCATGATGCTTTCCATGACATAGCCGTAAAAGATCAGCGACAGCTTTTTGCCATCGGTCGCACTCTTGACCAGGCGGGTAAACGTGAGAATCGTATCGGTGATCGTTTCGTGGTAGTGGCGATAGAAATCGATGACCGCTTTTTCCTTTTCCGGATTCCGCAACAATCCGAACGTGGAGGTCATGCGCGCCTGACCATCTGGAATCGTCCCGAGCCGCCGACGCATGGGCTCGCTCAGGTCGGGCAAAGACGCTGCGCCAAAATAGCCCCATTCACCGGTCATACCACTGGTCGGATGGTAGCCAATGACCCGGCTCTTGAGCGGAGAGGACTCGATGTGCTCGATGAAAGCCTTGAACATTTCGCCCGTATCCCGGCGCCAGATCTCTGAAGCCCAGGACGCTTCCCACACCTCTCGCCCTTGGCCCCATCCATAACCGCCCGGTTGCGTCGGAATGTCCAGATCATATTCTTCTGGTTGGGTTGGCAAACTGTAGCCAATCTGTTCCGTCGGGTGGGCTACTTTCCACCAGCGCGGTGTGTTTAGAGTCAGGCGAGGGATCAGATAAGCCTCGGGGAGCAAATGCAGCAGATCGGCAAAGAATCGATCCAGCGTATCCCAATCATATCTGTTCATGCCTTTCCAAAACGTATAGAGCCCGATAATGGGCTGAATCAGACGAAACCCGGCCTGTCGGAATTCGGTTGCTACCTGCAGAATGCCTGTGCTCAGCGCACAAAAAGGATAGATCCACTCGCCGTTCAAATAGAGTCGCGGACCACCGTTTTCCACGCGAATCTCCGCTTCGGCACGCGGTTCGCCATCCAGGCGGGAAAAAAAATGTGCCGGCTCCTGTTCCTGCGGTTCGGCGAGCAGTAACGAGCGCACAGATGACCAGCTGTTGGTGCTCAGCACACCGCCGCTGGCAGCGAGGATTTTCAGGACTCGTCGACGTTCCAAATATATCCTCCGTTAAAGTGGTGAAAGAGTCGCGGTTCAGTGCTTCTGTTCGGACTGAAATTGCATGATAACTGATTCAACTTAGGGATTTTTCGTTCAATTGCAAGAGCGGATTTGGTTTTTTTTCAGATCACTTTATGCTTGATCCTTCGTCGGGATTTTCCTTTATTGTAACCAGCTATTTGTCCCGGATTCTGTGTCAATAGAATCCAATAAAAAGCATCTTTATTATTTTAATGCAGTTGTGTCAATCACCATTTCCACCCGTTGGGTATAAATATCCTGATTT
>JAFGJN010000327.1 GCA_016929055.1 Candidatus Zhuqueibacterota bacterium | reverse complement strand
CTGCATGATGTGGCTGGGACGCATCGACTTTCTCCTCACTCCCCCCCCTGAAAACCCGTGGGAAGAACCCTGGTCCCCTCACGACATCAGGCGCATGACCATCAGCGCCTTCATGCTGAACGAATTGCTCGAACTGGCCGAGGCGCGGACACTGCTGGATGAAAACGACCGGTTCATCACCTTTATGGTGGGGGAATCCGACAACCTGACGCCGAATGAATTCAGGGCAGTCGCCGATTCCCTGCATATCACCGATGCGTCGATGCTGCTGGATGACGAAACCTATGACCGCTTGCAGGCCGCATTGCTCGACAACACCGATGCCGGACAGCGAATCCTTTCCAACTTTTTTCTCATGGATCCTTTTTCTGCCGAACCCGATCCTCTGCCTGTCTCGTATCGCCTCTCCGGACAACGGTTTATCATCGACAGCTATTACTTTTCCAATGTCGTCTATGATCGAATCATCTTTAACGGACAAAAAGTCTGGCGGCCGCTGCCCGACCCGCTCGATGCGATGTTTGTGCTGGGCAACAATGCCGCTCTGCCCCTGCTTCGGGACGAACTCGAGCGCTATTCCTATGCCGGCCAACTGGCCGCATTGCGCTACCTGACCGATGCCTTCGATCCCGATTTTTGGTCACAATCACTTTATAATGTCTGGCTGCAGACTCTGCGAACCCTGAATCCAGCTGCCGATCGGGCATCCGACCCTCTCTTTATGCAGACTGCGGCCTGGCAACAACAAAAGCTCAACACCCAACTCGCCTCCTGGGCCCAGTTGCGCCACGACAATCTGCTCTATGCCAAACAATCCTACACCGGCGGCACCGGATGCTCCTATCCCGTTTCATTTGTCGAGCCTTATCCGGACTTTTTCAACAGCATTACCCATTTTGCGGAAATCGCCACAAAAGAGTTTGATTCATTTTCGAACACCACTTACGAAATTGTGCAGATCAAAAACTATTTCGCCCGTTTGAAAACAGTCGCACAGAAATTGACGGTTATTGCCCAAAAAGAGATCGACGACCAGCCCTTCAGCGACGAGGAAACCGATTGGCTGCAAAAAATGCTCTTTGTCGAGGGCGGCAGCGGTATGCCGCCGTTTTCCGGCTGGTATGCGGATCTCTATTATCTTCCGGAAAAGGCCGCCGAGGGGGATTATGTCATCGCCGACGTCCACACCCAACCTACCGATCAGGCCGGTGCTCCTGTCGGTCGCGTGTTGCATGTGGGGGTCGGACAGATCAATCTCTGCATCGTCCTGGCGCACAACGACGGTCAGCCGATCGCTTTTGTCGGACCGGTGATGTCCTACTATGAGCAGATTACCGACCAGTTCAAACGTTTGACCGATGAAGAATGGAGCGCTCTGGTTTTGCAGGGAAATCTGCCGGCCAGACCGGACTGGGTAAACTCTTATTTAACAAACACAAAAGGCGCCAAACTGGCGCAAGGACGAACAATTCCCGGAACCTTGCAGACGCCGGCTCCGATCGACAAGCCATCGACCGTTGAAGGATTTTCCTTGCAAAATTATCCCAATCCCTTTAATCCCCAAACGACGATCGACTATTCGATCCGAGCACCCGGGCCGGTACGCATCGCCGTCTATGACGCCCTCGGTCGACTCGTCGAAACCCTGACCCAGAGCCATCACTCTCCCGGTCGCTATCGGTTGACCTGGTCCGGCAAAGACAGGGCTTCCGGGATCTATTACTGCCGGATCGAGAGTGCCGCCGAAAACAAAACCATAAAGTTGCTCTTGCTGAACTAGGTGGATCGGGGAGAGTCCCTGCGGACACTCTTTGATCCACTGTTTTACGATTCATCATTTTTTTCCATTGGCCCGAAACTTGCATACTCTTTCGCCGACTGTTGCAAATCGAAAAGGCTGACCAAACCAGGTCTTGAGAAAAGGATGAATCGATGAAACACAGACCGGCTCTCGCAGGGTTCTTGTTTGTGCTACTGTTCCTCTCCCGAGGATCATTCGCCGCTCTATCGGCGCAAGAGTTCAACCGCCGGCTCGAGCGCATCAAACAAATCGCCGCCGAAAGCGGCGGAAAAATTGAGATCGAGGTTATCCCCGTTCATTCGCCGCCGCAACCGCCTTCATTGCCAAAAGCCAATATCGCTCCCTCAGAGGACGAATCCCCACAAATCAACCACATGACACATGGATTAAAGAAATTTTTCCGAGGACGCTTTCTCTCCGCTCTCGACTCTTTTATCCGAGCCGAGATCGAAGATAAAGAACAGGACAGCCGCTACTGGCAGGGGGAATGCCTGGTTCATCTGGGAAAACAGCGGGAAGCTTTAAAGATATTTGAGGATTATCTGCTCGATGCGTGTTCGGACAAGCGCGATGACGCATTGGTGCGAACGGCGATGATCCACTATGAATTGGGGAACCGGGATATCTGCCGCCGCTATCTGCGTCGAGTTTTGGATCTTGGGGAAAGCGATTTTACACCGCTGGCGCAAAAATGGCTCGACATTCTTTAGAGCTGGACGATGAGAATTTTCTTTTTGCCGTCCCGCACCACTCCAACGCTGCTGCGCTGGCCTGGCTTTAATTCCGATAGCCGGTGCATATATTCATAGATATCTTTGACCGGACGGCCGTCGATTTCCACAATCACATCGCCCTTGACCATGCCTGCGAGATCAGCCGGCTTGCCCGGAGTCACCACCTGCACCCGCAATCCTTCGATGCCGCGCGCAGCGTGATCCGGCATGATGCCGAGGGTAACCTTGAACCGTCGTGGCCGCGGCATCTCTTTGGGTCCGGCTTGCTGAAACCGGATCGGCTCGGGGCTGTTGGCCAACTCGACAATCAGTTCGCTCAGCGCATCGGCGATCGTTTTCATGCCGTCGAAATCGATTTTTTCGACATCGTCGTCCGGCGTGTGATAGTCTTCGTGGGCACCGCTGCTGATAAAAAGCACCGGTATATCCTGCCCATAAAACGACGCGTGATCCGATGGTCCGTATCCTTCCGGCGACAGCGAAAGGTTCAGTTGCGGTGAGTTGAGGTGCGCCTGCACCGCTTGTTCGAAAAACGGGCTGGTTCCGGTGCCGCCCACGGTGATCGACCGACTGTCAGGATCGAGGCGGCCGATCATGTCGATGTTGAGCATGGCTTTTATGCGGTTCAGTTCGACCGGCGGATTGTCGACAAAGTGCTTCGATCCCAGCATGCCCATCTCTTCCGCCGCAAAGAGCACCGCCATCACACTGCGTCGCAGGGGGCGTTTGCGGGTCGCAAGTTTTTCGACAATCTCCAAAACCGCAGCCACGCCCGAGGCATTGTCATCCGCACCATTGTGAACTGCCGTTGTATCCGGACGCCGAGAACCCGAATTCGCTCCCCCCATGCCCAGATGATCGTGGTGCGCACCCAGAACGATGATCTCGTGGCCGATCTCGGGATCCCCTCCCGGCAGCAAAGCGATGATATTGTGGGTGGTGCGGCTCTTTTCACGCAGATCGACCGACACATCGATCTCGACCTCGGCGGAAAAGGAAATTGGCATGCGGGTGCGGTTGAGACGCGCTTCCAATGTATCGACACAAAATCCGGAAGCGGACAACAAGCGATCGGCAAGATCGCGGCGGATCTGCACCGCCAAAAATCCGGCCATGCGCGGCGCTCGATCGCTCGACAGCGGCAGCCATTTTTCTTCCGCTTCGAACGCTGACCCGGATACGAACAAAATGCCGGCTGCACCCCGATCGCGGGCCACCATCGCTTTTTTTCGCAAATCGCTGAACGGCGAAAAAACACTCATCGGCTGATCGCTTTCCGGATCGCCCCGCAGAACCATCACCCATTTGCCCTGGACATCGATTTTGCGATAATCGTGCCAGTCCAGGCTGTCGATATCGAAATCGAATCCATAGCCGGCAAAAACAACGGACGAGCGGTGAACGCCATCGCCGCTGAAAGACAGCGGCATGAAATCTTTGCCGGCTTGAGGCGACAGACCGGGGTAGCGGAAACTGTTGTTGGATCCGGTATCCAGATCGGCCACCACCTGCAGCGCCTGCCATCCCGCGTCACTCAAAAGCTCGAGGCCGCTTTGCAGCAGATCGCGGCGGCAGTATTCCGCCACCACGCTGTCTTCGGCCGTTCCGGGTG
>JAFGJN010000006.1 GCA_016929055.1 Candidatus Zhuqueibacterota bacterium | reverse complement strand
TTTTTATTTAACGAACAAGAATTGTTGAATTAAAAAATCAGAGATTTTTTTGTGGGCGCAATGCCCCGAAACTTTTATCTATTTATTAAGAACAATCGAGAATGATTGAATTAAAAAAATCAGAAATTTTTTTGTGGGCGCTACGCCCCAACGGCTCAGAACAGCGAAATCACACCGAGTGACGCCAGGGTGACGATTGCGCCGGCGAGCATGACGCCGAGAACGATACAGGGAAAGGCCTGTTTGAACTTGATGCCAAAGAGAAACGCGGCCAATGTGCCGGTCCAGGCTCCGGTAACGGGTAAAGGTATACCGACAAAGAGAATCAGGCCCAAAGCCTTGTATTTTTCGACAACCTTGCCCCTTTTTCGCGTTCGGGCAAAGAGCCAGGTGAAAAAGCGCTCGAAAATCGGATAGCGGTTGAGCCAGATATAGGTTCGTTCAAAAAAGAGGAGCAGCGGGATAACCGGCATCAGATTGCCGACAACCGCCCATAAATAGGCGGTCTGCCAGGTGAGTCCGCCGCCGACCGGCGGACTGGCCAGGGCCCAGGGGATCGCCCCGCGCAGTTCCGCTATCGGAATCAAGGCGATAATCAGGGTCACCCACTCTTTGGGCATGTTGACAAAGAACGCCGCAATCTGCTCAGCCATGCACAGTGTACCGGTATATTACCAAAAAAAACTTTTAATGACAAGCACAATAAATCGCACTGTGTCGCTTATAGGTCGAATGGAACTGGATTCATCGCCATATCGAGTCGAAATTGGCACCTGGGCGAATCGGCACCCCATCTTGCCCATGCGCAATAGAATCTCGGATTCAAATTGAAACCGTCGGCTTTTTAAAAAATTAAACGGTATTTTGTCTACCCTGAACGCTCGAAAACCGCATTGGCTGTCCTCAATACGCTGGTTGCCACTGCAGAGCGACAGGACAACCGAGGTCGCACCATTGCTGATGCGGCGAAGGAGCGGCATTCTGGATCGGTCATGCCGGTTGCCTATCACGGCGTCGTAATCACCAGAGTCGATACAGCGAAAAAACTGGTCGAGGTCTGCGGGATCGTGTTGGCCGTCGCCGTCCAGAGTGATCACCCACTCGCCGCCCGTTCGTCGGACGTAACGAAAAGCGCGAGTCAGAGCATCTCCCTTACCGCGATTTTCTGATTGACAGAGAACAGGTACAGATAACTCTTCGACCACTTGCGCCGTTTCGTCGGTGGAACCGTCATCGACCACCAGCACACACTCGGCAGGGACGTGCAACATAATTTGCTGCAGAACCCCGGCGATAAAGCGCACTTCGTTGTAAACAGGGATCACAATAAAAAGGTGATCAAAGAACGTCTTGTTCAAGGTCGAATAGTTTAACAATATTTTGCCGGATTTGCAAGAAAATTTTTAGACGGCGTCGATTTTTCCGTTATTTCAGCCGTTTAAATATGTTATAGCCGAAATCGGTTTGAATGATGGCGCTGACTTGGCCCACTTTAAGAGACGATATCGCCTCACGGATCGGCGACTCGAAATCCTCTGGCGAAAAGAGCCCGAGATCGCCCCCCTTGGCCGCATTCGGAAGAATGGAAAACTGTTTGGCAACGGTCTCGAACGGTGTGCCGCTCCGGATCTGTTGCAAGGCGTGATCGGCTTTTTCCGCTGTATTGACCAGGATATGCAGGGCGCGCATTTGGTTCTTGCTGTCGCGTGGTTTGAGCAAGACGAGCGATGGTTTCCAGATCCACGCCGTCACCCTGACCAGAGCCCAGTTCCCTTCTTCCTCGAGAATGGCGATCTCGGTGCCTTCCAGTACCGTGCCAACTTTTTTGCCCTGTGGCGCGCTGCGCAGGTTCTCTTCCGGAACGCCGACATATTTGGTCATCAATCCCTGGCCGTAGACCGTGGGGATTCCGGCCAACCCTGTGAGCAGCAGGCAAAGTGCGATTTTCATTTTCATCCGATTCTCCTGATTGCTTGAAGCGCCAAAGCGAATTTCACTCCTGACTGTTCCACGCTCGAACCTCTTTAACCAGCTCGTCGACCAGCCGGCTTTCTTTTACCCGGCGCACGATTTTGCCTTTTTTAAAGAGCACAGCGCTGCCTTTTCCGCAGGCGATACCGATATCGGCCTCCCTCGCCTCTCCGGGTCCATTCACTTCGCAGCCCATGATGGCGACGGTGAGGATTTTATCGACGCCGACCAGCTGCCGTTCCGCCTCCTCGGCGATGGCGATCAGGTCGACTTTGGTTCGGCCACAGGTGGGACAGGCGATCAGCCGCACCCCGGAGTGGCCGAGATTCAGGCTCGCCAGAATCTGACGGGCGACAAAAACCTCTTCTACCGGATCACCGGTCAACGACACGCGAATGGTATCGCCGATACCCTGGGCCAGCAAAGCGCCGATCGCGACAGCGGACCTTATCGTGCCGACGCGAATCGTTCCTGCTTCGGTCAACCCGACGTGAAGAGGAACATCGACCCGCTCGGCGATTTTTTGGTAACAGGCGATGGTTTTGCACACGTCCGAAGATTTAACCGAAAGCACCAGATTCTCGACCCCCAGCTGCCGCATGCGGTCGATATGACGCTCGGCGCTGGCGACCAGTGCATTGACCGTCGCTCCTCCCTCCTGCCGCAAAAGCTCCTTTTCCAGCGATCCGGAATTGACACCGATACGAATGGGTATGCCGCAGTCGGTCGCCTTGCGCGCTATCGACTGCAGTTGCTCGGATCGCGCGATATTGCCAGGATTGATGCGAATTTTCGCAGCACCGGCATCCATCGCGCCCAGGGCCAACCGATAATCAAAGTGAATATCGGCGATCAACGGCATGTCGGTTTGGCGGCGAATCTCGGCAAAGGCGCGGACGGATTCCTGGTCAGGTACCGCAAGGCGAACCAGCTCACAACCGGCCGACTGTAAGCGATCGATCTGATCTCTGGTGCGAATCACATCCGTGGTTGGCGTATTGGTCATCGATTGTACGGCAGGTGGCAACCCGCCTCCGATTGTGACCCGGCCAATGCTGACTCTGTTAGACATGCGAATCACCCCTGGTGTCCCGTTCAGGGACACAACACATTTGAATTACCGCAAAAACAGCGATCCTTTTCACCAAGCAAAAACAGATCTGCAATTTTGACGTTCGCGCCAAGTTTTGGTTATTAAAAAGATAATCATTCTTAAAAAGTCAATTTTGGACAGGAATGGCATATACCATCAATGAAAATATAGCATATTCCATTTGTGTCCAGACGATGAACCGAACTCAAATGAGTATATGCAAAAAGAGGGAAAAAATCAATTGTTTTCAATTCGGGCAGGCATGACACAATGAGCAATCGTGGGTGGCTCTCCCGCAAGAGCCACCCAGGTGAAGAGGCGAATCACCGGCCATCGAGAAAGGCATAAAGCATCAATCCGCTCAAGCCACCGATGACAGCGGCTACGCGGTATTTCTTTTTTTCCTGCGATTCGTGCAGATTTTGCTGCATAAAAGTTTCGATCTGGCGTTTTTTATAAATTTCCGATTCTTTTTCGTTGCGCACGCGCACCTTTCCATAATTGAGCGCGTTTTCATCGAATTTGTCGCGGGGATAAATAATGCGGCCGCGATCGTCGACCACTGCCAGAATGTCCTTTTTCAGCACTTTGAGCCACTCTTTTTCGCCAGGATGAGTCGCGTGCTCGAATTCGAGATACTCTTTGGCAATGAGAGTGATTTTTCCGACATATTTTTGGTTGTCGGCGGTCACCAATACATCAGCCCGCAATAAACCGATGCCGAAAAACAAGCCGATCAAAATCCCTAACCATTTCATCAGATGCCTCCTTTTTTGTTCTTTCGAACGATCTTTTACAAATTCTGTGCCAGATTCTTTCGGACGCCGGGCTGCAGACAAAGGTGCATATTCGGCGAAAGGGCGCGATTTCAGAAGCGTTTAATCTATTGTAAATTCATTGGTAAGAGGGTTCGGGGCAAACGGGAACAAGGGAGCCATGGAACAGGTCAGGCTTTGACGGAGGGGCGATCGTTGGTGAAATCGACACGAACACACAAAACAGTAAGATCAATTACAAATCGGTATTAGTTACCAGAATATCGTGAATGCGTCTCTCGAGCATTATCTGTACCTCATCGGCGAATCGACAGCCCAAAAGGCGATCGGCAAATTTTTCTGCGTCCGCAAGATCGATGTGACGGATGCGGGCTTTGACAGGCTCGATAAAAGCCGGACTCATGGAGAGTCGGCGAAAGCCCAGACCGAGAAGCAATTCGGTATAGAGCGGATCTCCGGCCATTTCACCGCAGATGCTCGCTTCTTTTCCGGCCTTATGCGCTGCCCGGCCGATTTGCGCCAGGAGGTGCAGGACCGCAGGATCGGCAGGTTGATAGAGCTCGCTGACCACCTCGTTACCCCGATCGACGGCAAGGGTATACTGGATCAAATCGTTGGTGCCGACGCTGACAAAATCCACTTCCTGGAGAAATGAATCGATGCGGATCGCTGCTGAAGGAATTTCGATCATGATTCCCATCGGAATCTTTTCCCGGCACGGGATGCCGGCTCTTTGCAAATCGCCGACCACCTCGTTGATTATTTTCTTGATGGCTACAACCTGCTCCAAACTCGAAACCATGGGAAAGAGCACCTGCACCGCTCCATAGAGTGCAGAACGGTAGATGGCGCGAAGCTGAGCAGCGAAAAGTCCGGGCTCGCGCAGCGAAATGCGAATGGCGCGATATCCGAGATTGGGATTGGGCTCTTTTGTTCCAAAATCGCCCGGCACCAGTTTGTCTCCCCCGATATCCAGTGTGCGAATAACAAAAGGCGCTCCCGACAGCTGCAGAGCGATCTTTTTATAGTTTTGATACTGCTCTTCCTCGTCTGCGAATTCCATACGGTGCAGATAATGGAGCTCGGTTCGATAGAGCCCCACTCCCTCGGCCCCCATTTGTAGCACCTGTGGAACGTCGCCATCGGAATTGATGTTGGCCAAAAGATGAATCGGAAGGCCGTCGAGGGTGATGGCCGGAGCAGCGGAATCGGCTTTTTCCAGCGCCTTGCGCTTGAGCAAAATCTCTTTGACGCGCTGATAGCTCTCCAGTTGTTCTCCGCTGGGATGGTGGATGACGGCGCCGCGGTAGCCATCGAGGATAATCGGATCACCGGTAAGCCCTCTTTCGAACAGATCATAGATACCGGAGACAAGCGGGATTCCCATGGAACGGGCCAGGATGGCGGCGTGGCCGGTCACACCACCCCGCTGAGTGATGAATCCGATGACGCGCCCCTCGGGCAAATCTACCGTTTGCGAAGGCAAAAGGGTACGTGCGGCGATGATCAAGCGTTCGGCTGTTTGCCAATAGCTGCACAGGCGGCATTCGTTGATATGCTGAAGAACCCGGTTTCCGAGATCGAGAAAGTCTGAAAAGCGTTCGCGGAAAAAAATATCCTTTAGATTATTGATTGATGCACGAATCTCTTCAAGTGTTTCTTCAAGTGCCCAACCGGCCTGCTTGCAGTCGATGGTAATCTTGCGATGAATCGGATTGATCAGATACGGATCTTTTGTCAGAAGAATCTGAAAATCGAGAATTTCAGCTGTAGTGCCGCCAACGTTCTGATCGAGGCGGGATTTGAGCTGCAGCAATTCCTGACGTGTGGCTTGTAGAGAAGCGTCGAGTTTTTCCAGTTCAGAATCGATTTCGTCGGGTGCGATTCTCTTCCTTTCCCAGTTACAAGGAGATTGGAGAAAACAGAGAGTGCCCAATTCCAGTCCGGGAGAAAGGGCCAATCCGTTGTACTTTGTCATTTTATCACACCCAATTCACGTGCGACGGAGGAAAATGCATCGACGGCTTGTTCGAGTTGTTCGAGGCTGTGGGCAGCGGATATTTGCACGCGAATACGTGCCAGCCCCTTGGGTACAACAGGATAACTGAAACCGATGACATAGATACCGTGGTGGAGCAAAAGATCGGCCATTTTATGAGCCAATCGCTCCTCGTAGAGCATGATCGGCACAATCGGGTGGATTCCTGTTTTGATGTCAAAACCGGCATCGGTCATTCTGCTGCGAAAGAAAGCGGTGTTGCTTTCCAGCCGATCGCGCAAGTTTGTAGAATCTGAGAGCATTTGCAAGACAGCCAGAGTTGTCGCAGTCACCACCGGAGCCAAGGAATTGGAAAAAAGATAAGGCCGGCTTTTCTGGCGCAGGAACTCGATCATTTCAGAGTGTCCGGAAACACAGCCGCCGGATGCGCCGCCGAGCGCTTTGCCGAAAGTGGTGGTGATCAGATCGACTCTGCCCTGCACACCACAGTATTCGGGTGTACCGCGGCCATTTTTGCCGATGAATCCGGTGGCATGGCTGTCATCGACCAGAACCAGCGCGTCATATTGATCGGCGAGATCACAAATGGTTGCCAGATCTGCTATTTCACCGTCCATGGAAAAGACGCCGTCGGTGACGATGAGACGAAACCGGCACGATTGGGTCTGACGCAGTTTCTCTTCGAGATCCGCCATATCGGCATGCGCATAGATATGCCGTTGCGCTTTGGTCAGGCGAATGCCGTCGATGATTGATGCGTGATTGAGCGCGTCGGTTATCACCGCACATTCACCATCGAGAAAAGGCTCAAAAACGCCGCCGTTGGCATCAAAACAGGCGGCGTAAAGAATGGTATCATCCATGCCCAAAAAGTCGGACATGCGTGCTTCGAGAGTTTTGTGCACGGACTGGGTTCCGCAGATAAAACGCACCGATGACAAACCAAATCCCCAGTCATCCAAAGCGCGATGGGCGGCCTGAACCACCAGCGGGTGATTGGATAGCCCGAGATAATTGTTGGCACAAAAATTGACAACGGTCTCCCCGCTCTGCAACGACAGGGTGGTCCCCTGAGGAGCGGAGATAATTCGCTCGTTTTTGTACAAACCCGCCTGGCGAATCTCTTTTAGATTGTCCTGCAAAAACTCGCGCATTTTTCCGTACATGGCGCGCTCCTTTTGTCAAAAATCAATCGATATGAAGATATTCGAGTTCAAGTATTACTTTACCACATTCACCGGACAGCATGCGCTCAAAGCCTTTTTCAAATTCTTCAAACTTGAATCGATGTGTTAGAACGGGAGATAAATCGAGCCCGCTTTGCAGCATGGTTTGCATTTTATACCAGGTTTCGAACATTTCGCGTCCATAGATGCCTTTAATAATCAAGCCTTTAAAAATGACCTGGTCCCAGTCGATTTGCGCGGCTCGAGGCAATATGCCGAGCAGAGCGATGCGACCGCCATGGTGCATGGATTCCAGCATACTCTCAAAGGCCTGGGCATTGCCGGACATTTCCAGCCCGATGTCGAAACCGATCATGCCCAGTTTTTTCATACAGTCTCGAATCGACTCACGCGTGACATTGACAACGGCAGTAGCGCCCATTCTTTTTGCCAGATCGAGACGATAATCGTTGATGTCGCTGATCACCACATTACGAGCTCCCACATGTTTGGCGATAGCCACGGCCATGATACCGATCGGACCGGCACCCGTGATGAGAACATCTTCACCGACCAGATCGAAAGAAAGGGTAGCGTGAGTGGCGTTGCCAAAGGGATCAAAAAAGGCAGCTATTTCAGAAGGTATGGTGTCTGCCACATGCCAGGCGTTGGAGGCCGGCAATGAGAGATATTCGGCAAAACAGCCGTCGCGATTGACACCGATTCCGATCGTATGGGTACACAGATGGCGTTTCCCTGCCCGACAGCTTCGGCAGAGCCCGCAAACAATGTGTCCCTCGCCGGATATCCGTTCGCCGATTTTATAGCCCTGAACATTTTGCCCTATGGCGACCACAGTGCCAACAAACTCGTGTCCGATGACCATGGGCGGATGAATGGTGCGCTGCGACCAGTCGTCCCATTTGTAAATATGCAGATCTGTTCCACAAATGGCGGTTTTTTCGATCCGGACCAGCAAGTCAGTGTTGCCGTACTCGGGAACGTCGACCTCGTGCAGCCATAACCCAGGTTTAGCCTCCGCTTTGACCAGAGCCTTCATCTTTTTTTTGTGCATAACTCACCTCGAATGGTTGTTCGCCGTGAATTACCGAGTCAATAATATCTTCAAGTGCTGCTTGATGTGTTTGCCTTTAAACTCTACAAAATAGAGCCCGGATGACACCACAGCGCCTGTGTCATCGCATCCATCCCAGATGATCTGGCAAGATCCATCCAGGTCGGGTGACAGGTTCCACTGGCGTACCAGCCGGCCGCGGATATCATACAGTGACAACACGCCGTTTTCGCTCAGGGTTCCTCTGACAACAATTCTCACAGCGGCATTGAAAGGATTGGGATAGGAGGCGAGTGTCACCAGTGATGTTTCAGGTATGGGAGGTGCAGAGATCCGGGTCTCAAAGTTGCCGCTCCCTCCCGCTTCAGTATAGCGCTTGGCGAATTCCTGAAGGTAGAGATTGGCGATTCGCGCATCGTGGATAATGAGCGTGTTTTCATCGTTGCTGTTTTCGGCTGAAAAGCTCCAATTGTGAGATCCGGTAACGACGATCGGATCCATGTTTTGCCGATCGGCATCGATGAGCAGGTATTTGTGGTGCATCAGATTCCCGCTTCCCACATTGAGCGAATGGGCATCGATTCCGGCACTGCGGAGGCGGCTCAAAACAGCCGTGTTGCCGCTTTCCTGGTTGAGAACGCCACGTCTATCGATTGCGGGCGACAGGGATTTGAGCGCGTCCTCGAGATTGCTGCTGGTCATGAGTAAAAGGCAAAAGTAGGCGGAATGGTCGGCGCTCTGCAGTGCGTCGATGATCCGGCTTTCGGTGCGGTCGCTGGGACTCATGTATTGTTCAATCCAAACGCCGTTAACATTAAAACGATGCGGAGTGTTGTCCTGTTTGCGCGCTCCCATACGCGAGAAACGTCCGCCGGGAATCTGGCCTGAGCTGCCCCACATTTCTTCAAATTCGCGTGTGTACGCTGCACAAAGAGCCTGGTCGTTGATGATCAGCCAGTTTTCCGCATTGTAGAGGCTGCCGCTATAAGTGGCGTTGGCGGAACCGAGCGCCAACCAATCGTCGGCGCCGCTGTCGCCGAGCCGATGGTCGAAAATCATAAATTTGTTATGCATGGCCGGAGCGCCGTCGTTGTCATTGAAACGATCATTGATCGCATAGATCCCTACGGTGTCGCGAAGATAGGCAACCACATCCGATTCGTTCTGCTCCTCTCTCCAATCGGTGATCAACCTGATTTCCACACCGGCAAGTTTCGCGCGCTGCAGGGCGTAGGCGATTTGCCAGTGGGTGAATGAATAGTAACAGATATCGATGCTGGATTGGGCGCGATCGATTCGATCGATAAGGACAGCGGCAAGATCCGTGTTGCCGGTGGCGATCTCTGCTCCGGCCAACTCGGCGTCCACGGAATGGGTAAAGTAGACCTGGATTTCGCCGCTGCTTTGATCAGCGGCTGAGCAGAAATAGAACACATCCGAGGTATCGCTGCTTTGGGGTGTAAAAGCGACCGCGCGTGCGCTATAAATGGTCGCAGGTTCAAGACCGGCAACCGACAGATGATGCAGCGTACGCCTCGTTGTATCCTCGATCGTGCCGAGTTCGAGGTTTTCCGTCAATCCATAGAGCAGCCGGGCGGAAGCGGGCGCATCGCTTTCCCATTGCAAATCGACGCGGTCAGCTGCGATATGGGTTTCGACAGGTGCCGAGACGATGCGAATCGATTGAGGCGTCAAAATATCGACAGACGTGCGAGGAAAAATTGTATAACCTGAATCGTAGGGCGGCGAGTCATCGATCTGGCGAAGAATACCGATGGCATCGAAAACATCGGTAGGCAACGGTTCAGCCCAGTGATCCGGCAGCAAGAGATCGCATTCACCGGTATAGTCGCTCAGGCGATAGAAAGGCGGTGCGGAGCTGACCACGCGGACGTTTTGCAGCGCAATCAGACTGCTTTCATAGAGTTCGTCTCCCAAAGCACTCAAAGTTTGTGAGACCTGGGCGCAGGTTAACAGGAGAGGTTCGGGTACGGGAACCTGTTCCGCAAGAATACGAATGGCGGTGCTGTCGACGACCACGATGCGCGTTTGTCCGTGATGTTGGTCGATGATTCCGGTAACCTGCACCTCCATACCTCGGTCAAGGGGCTGAGGCCAGGGAAAGGATGCGGCGACGTTCATTCCCCCGGTTTCATCCTGGACATAGATATCGAGAGAATCGGCCAACAAACCGCTTTCGACGGTGATCACACCCTGGATGCTTTTTTCGGTGCCAATAAAATAGGCGACGCCCTGGGGAGAGTTGCGGTGCAAGCGATTGATTGAGATGGTTTGGCCAGTCGCCGAAGAGGT
>JAFGJN010000326.1 GCA_016929055.1 Candidatus Zhuqueibacterota bacterium | reverse complement strand
CTGCATGGAAAAACCTTCATAAAAATGGAATCGCCCCTGCATAAGAAAAACAGCCTGCCCGGCAAGAGTGCCCAGAACAAGCCGTCCTGCATGAAAAGCGACGGTCGAGCGCGGAAAATGCGGTATTTCACCGTACGGCAGAATCCGCTTGTTGTCAACCGCTTCGGCGATCCGCCCCAGGCCGGTTCCCAAAATCAAACCGGTATCCGGTTTTGTCGGACAGCATTCGGCGATATATAAACTCGCTTCGAGAACTCGGGATTGAAGGGTCAAACCGGAAACCATTCGAATCGTTACTGAATTTGTTTTTTCAATTCTTCGATCTGTTGTTGCAGCGACTCGGTTTTTTCTCGCTCCTCAAGTATTTCGTCTCTCGTTCCGCTTCCACGCTCGGCGCGCAAAACGTCTATGGCGTTTTGGCGATCTTTGCGGGCGCCAATACGCGAAAAGAGAAAAGCTCCAAGTACTGTGCCGCCGGCGGTACCGCCGATGACGATGGCATCGCGATTATTTTCATCACCGACGCGCGTTGCCATGCTGCTGACAAAGAAAGCGGAACCCATGCTGAGCAAGCCTCCGCTGATCGCAAATGTCCATTTATTTTTGCTGCCCCGACGGCTGGCGATTTCCTTTTCGCTGATGATCCTGCCGCGACTGTCGCGCACCGGTTTCGGACCGGTGATCGAATCGATAGCATCCCGACGTGCCCGCCAATTTTTGCCCGCCTCATCGGTCACAACCACTGCATCCGTCTCGACTCGTGCAACCGTTCCTTCAACCCGGTCGCCGCTGGTCATACGAACAGCCACCGACTGCCCCTCGCTAACCTCATCGACACGAAAGGCGGATTGATGTGCACATCCCAACAACAACAACATGCCGATACTTGCGGCCCAAAGTCTAGCCATACACCCTCCTCACATCCCGTTGTTTCGGTTCGATTTCCGTCTCGGCTGATCCCGGAATGCTCTGGGTCACCTAGATGATGACCTGATCGGATAAAGAGTCGTCCGAATCTTGGTCGCGACGCGCATAGTCTTCATCCTCTTCCCCTTCCGCATCCGGAACGTGCCGTGTCAATGTTTCGTCGCGAATGATGCGGGGTTCCGAGCGTTCACCGCCGTACGAGTCGTCTGGCGGCTCGGCCGGTTGTGTCGGTTGCGTGCGATGGACGACACTGCGCTCTCGGTGCATGGATTGTCGGTTGCTGCGCTCAGCAGGTTGGATATCGGCAAAATCATCGGCCAGATCCTGAAATCCCTTGTCGTCCATGCTCATAACCCGGAGCAATTCGAGCTGCGATTCCAGCAAATGCTGCAGGCGTTTGGCAAAGGACTCTTTTTGCATGCGCAACATGTGCAGATCGTTGCGCATCTCGATGAGTTCCTCTTTTGCTTCCTTGATAATGTGCTCGGCCTGCAGCTCGGCTTCGTGGATGATGATTTCAGCTTCCCGGCGGGAATTGGCGCGCGATTCTTCCACCGTGTTTTGAGCGCGCACCAGGGTGTCCCGCAACGTGCTCTCCACCTGCTGATAGTCTTTGAGCTGCGTTCTCAATTTGATCAATTCATCATTGAGTTGATTCTTTTCGCGAATCAACATTTCAAACTCGTCGGCCACCATACCCAAAAAAGCTTCCACTTCATCGGGGTCCAGCCCACGAAGAATCCTTTTGAACTCCTGTTTTCGGATGTCCAAAGGTGTCAGCTTCACGACAAATCTCCGAATTGGTTGACAGCCCAGGTACGATTACGCCAACTGGCGCAAAGTATTCACAAGAAAACGATCCAAAAAGAGGATAACAAAAATCACCACCACCGGCGACAAATCCAGACCCGCCATCGGCGGCAACAAACGCCGGGCCCGGGATAAAACCGGCTCAGTTACACGGTAGAGAAATTGTACAAACGGAGAATAGGGGTTGACCGATATCCAGGAAACCACGGCCCGGGCGATGATCATATAGATATAAAGGGTGAAAAACAGATGCAGCACGTCGGCCAGCGCGTGAATGAAATTGGAAATCACGATTATCAACCCATCGTTTGATTAGCGTTCACCAAATATGGCGCGACCGATGCGGAGGTGTGTAGCGCCCTCTTCAACGGCCACGGTATAGTCGTCGGTCATGCCCATTGACAACCAGGGAATTTGCAGCGCCGTGTCCCGCATCTCGTTGAAACGATCGCGTAAATGTCGTAAAAGTCGGAACGATGGTCGCACTTTTTCCGGATCGTCGGTCAAACGGGCGATAGTCATCAATCCGACGATATGCAACCGATCATACTCTTGCAAACGACTGACGAATTCCGCGGTCGAATCGGGACTGATGCCAAACTTTGATGTTTCGCCGGATGTGTTGACCTGGACAAAAACCTCGATTGTACGCCCCATCCGTTCCGCCTGACGCTGAAGCGCTTCGGCCAGGTGCAGCGAATCCAGGGATTCGATCGCCGATGCAAATTCCAGAGCGCCTTTAACCTTGTTGGTCTGCAGATGACCGATCATGTGCCAGCGGATCGGCTCGTGAATCTGCTGTGCTTTGGCCCGTGCTTCCTGGACCCGGTTTTCACCGATGATTTCGATTCCGGCCTCGATCGCCTCGCGGATTTGCGGCACGGCTGCGGTCTTGCTCACGGCGACAATACGAACATCACCGGGATCGCGCTGCGAACGGTCACAGGCAGCTCGAATGGTATCCCGAACCCGCTGTATATTTTCCGCAATCGTCATATCCGCCCCATCAGCCGACAGCGCTTTTGACGCGTCGACCTGTTGTTAATGAATGTAAAATATAGTCTTTCCTGAAACAAAATGCAATTAAAATCTCCCCATTCCAATGCGTCCCCCACCATGCGTATATCGCGTTTGCACTTGATTAACCTGATCAAAATGCTTATGTTATTGCAAACAGTGCCAAGCGCCGGCAACTTGCCAGAGAGAGGCCAAACAGCGGCGCAGGCCCAAAACCAGAGTCCCAACCCCGCACTCCAACCAGCTGGAGAGGTCCGTCCATGACAGAACACAAACCCTACATCGCGGCAGAGGTGCAGCTCAAAGACTTTACCCTAAAGGCCGTGCTCGCCGGCATCATTTTCGGCATCGTTTTCGGTTCGGCCAACGCCTATCTCGGATTGCGCGTCGGACTGACCATCAGCACGGCGATTCCTCTGGCGATCGTGGCCGTTGCCGCCTTTCGCTTGCTCAAACCGCTCTTCGGCGAATCGAATATCCTCGAACAAAATATCGCCCAGACCACGGGGTCGGCCAGTTCGTCATTGGCCTCGGGCATCATCTTT
>JAFGJN010000325.1 GCA_016929055.1 Candidatus Zhuqueibacterota bacterium | reverse complement strand
GATGGCGGCATAGGTATCCAGAGCGGCCTGCCGTGCCCGCAGATCGCCACTGGCCAGACAATATTCGCTTAAGGCATACATTGCGAAACACTGGCCATAGCCGATCTTGTTGGGGTTGATCGCATTGCCCTGGCGATCGGTGATCCAGATCCAGCCCTCGTTCTCCGCGTCCCAATAGTGATTGAGGATAAATTCGGCGCCCTGACGAGCGAGTGCAAGACAGCGGCCGTCTCCCGAATAACCGGCGCGATGGGCGGCGGCAAAGGTATAGAGCGAACGAATCTGCATCAAAAAGGTTTTGACGGTCTCTCCCGTCGCCCGTCCGTTGCGATCATAATAGGTCAAAAAACCGCCTGCCAGCGGATCCGCCGCCCGCTCGATCCAGAACGGCAACAGCCATTGTCGTAAATAATCATCGCAAAGACGGCGGATTTCCTGAATTTCCTTCTCCTTTATATCGTGCTTCACTGGGAATCCTTTGCATTATGAAAAGCCATCTTGTCCACAGGTTTCATTCGATCGCGCTTGCAGAACCAGCCACCAGAATATCGGATTCGACTCAAATACGGCCAATAAAAAATGACAATCATCGATAGAGATCCAGAATCGACCGATCCTGATCCAGGGCGCGAATCGAATCCGCTTCGATGCGATACAAGCGCCACCTGCCGGTTAACGTCACAGGAATCAAGCCAAAATGCGCAGCGAGCCGGGTATGCAGGCTATCACTGGCTTGAACCATAACACGGTCGAAATAATAGAGGTCGTTTATTTTCAAGCTCTCTGCCTGCCAATCCAATTTATTGTTCCAGGCGGACGGGATAGGTCTTTTATAACTCACGATACCATTTCCGTGCTGCAGAAAGGAAAATTGGATTTCACCGTCTTTGACAGCTTGAAAGTAGGCAACAGACTGCAAAAAGGGACGCCCTTTAACATAGCTGCTGGTTTTCTCAAAATCGAGTTGCAGGAGCTGATTTTGGCTATTCAATTGGTCGATCAATGTCATAAAATTTTTCATTTCGAGTCGGTTAAATCCGTGCCACGCTGCTGACGTGGCGACGAGCAGCGAGAGCAGTAGAACCGACGCAAAAGAGAGGCGAAAAAAACGGTCAATACGCGGAACAGGCATTGCTAACATCAACAGAGCCAGTCCCCAAGGCATCCAGCGAGCGGCAAAATATAAGGTATTCATAAAGAAATCGGGAGCCAAAAGCCCAATTCCGAACAAAGTAAAAGCCGCAGAGAGGGGTACGGGGGATAATTGTTTTCTTAAATTTTTGCGATGGGTTAAGAATGATAAAACCAGCCACATGAAAACGAGGAAAAGCAAAAAGCCTTCGACGGGTCCGCGTATGTTGCCAAAAAATTGATCGACTAAACGGTGGGGCACAAGTCGCTCCCAAGGCCAATTAGCCCATCGAGGAGAGAGTTGAAAACCACCGAGTCGGCGCAGGCTTGAAAGCCTGGGAAACCAAACCAGCGAATAAATTCCGGCAGGCAATAAGGTCGACAGTCGCCAAAAGTCATAGAGCCAGCGTCGTTTTTGGAACAAGAGATAGACAGCACTCCAGAAACACGTTACCATAAACCAGAGCGCATGACTCCAGAGCAGGCAATAGGCCAACAGCGCCAAAGCGAACCATCGCCAGGTTCTCGGGTTTGATGGAAAGAGCATCAGCCACAGAAGAAAAAATGGCCATCCGAGTAAAAAATTAAAAAATCCCCAATTGAGATTCAGGTTCCACATGAACAAACTTGCCAGCAAAGCGGTTTCAACCGGCCTCTGCAATCGGTAGGCATAGAAAAAGATAGCTCCTGTACCGGCAAGAATGAGCAGGTAAAGAGTCAGGTTACCAGCCATCACCGGAGAAACGATTTGCCAGAAAAACAAAATGATAAAATAAACCAGTACATTGGGTGAGTACCAGCCGATAAAAATATTGCCGTCTGGTCGAGCGAGCTGATCCAGGAGAAGTCGGATCTGACTGATATGCTGGGGTAAATCCGTTGCCGGAATTAAAGGAAAAAATAGAAACGGAAAGGCGAATAAAATCAGTAAAACAGAGTAAGCGATAGCATACTCGGATTTAAGAGAGGCCAAACCCGAATTGGATCGTTCGGGCTTTTTTCTATTGGGAAAAGCCATTTGCTTCATCTATTCTTCCCCGAATCAACATTTACACTTTCACTGCTTCCGACTGAATCTGCTCAGATCCTGTTTTGAACAAGCAGTGCTCTCATTCTGATGGTCACAAGTATTTAGTGGCTAGCGCACAAACAAATCCACCTGGCCGTATTCAGCGTTATAGGTAAAACCCCGATCGGTAACAGCTGACCGAACATGGTGCAGGGGCTCGGGCAGAGCGAGGGTGCGTTGACCCGGTGTCGTGGCGACCACCGCTGCGATATCCCGGCAGGCCATAACCAGGTCGGGTTCGCTGCTCCACAGCCGGGCGCCGGCGTTTTGCGCCAGGCGACGCAGCACGGCTGTTGGCGCTGGCGCCGAGCCGAGATAGACAGAGCGATAGCCTTCGACGCTCTTTTCGGCGAAGGCCGGTTCCCCGCTGTCGTGCCACACCCCGAGAACCTGATCCGCATCCTTGACGACAAAACGCGGCGCGCGTTTTTCATCCACGCCAAAAACAATCTCACTATCCCGTTCGCCTTCCTCAGCAACCGTTCGAATCAACATCGAGCCGGGATTGCTTTTGATTTCGAATTCAAATCCGGTCAGATCCTGCATTCGTGCCAGATCCAGACGGTCGGGATGAATGAATCCGGGCGCATAGAACCAGACAACGGTCATGCCGCTGTCGCGAAGTAAAGATTTCAAGCGCTGGATCTGGTCATCTGTCAGGTAAAACACATTGACCATAAACCAGATTTTGTGCCGTTTCAGATCATCCGCTTGCAGATCAAAGTGATAGAGAAAATCCACCGGAGCGCCGAGGCGGTGCAGGACACGGGCTTGTGAGTCCATGAACCAGCGCATAAAATAGTCGAGATTGTCGCCGCCTTTTGTAAAGGGAGGATCGGCGCGCCAGTGTCGAGTGGCGGCAAAGGTGCGGGCGTCATAGACCGCCGCCACCTGAGATATGGAATCGAGCTGCATCCTGGAGCGCTTTTCTCCCCACTGCATATAATTGTGCACCAGATCGATGAGCCGTGGATCGCGATACCAGCTTTTACCCGTGCGCAGCACCGGTCCGAAATCGAACAACCAGCCACCCGCACCGCGGGCCAGTACCTGGGCCAGGTCGCGTTCGATGATCTTGAGCGACGCATCCACATCGGTGCAACCGTCACCGCCGATCATGCAAAACTCTTTATCGACATCCTGGGCACCGCTTCCGTCTGGATGAATAGGCGGCGGTTCGACAAAAGTGCTGGCATCGAGTTCGACAAAAAAGAGTTTCCCGTGACGCCGCAGCGATTCGAACACAACCCGGTAACCGCCATCGCCAGCGACACCGCGTGCGCGTCCGAGGCCATTGCCAGCGCCGTCGACCACATCGTGTTCCCACCACTGGCGATCCGCCAGATTGGTGGTCTGGTAGGAATAAGGGCTGGCGATAAAGTCGATATCCGGACTGTTGAGAATCTTTTCCGGCGCTAGATGACCGCCCTCCTGCATCCAGACATTTTCGAGTTGATAGCCATAAAAGGAACCGCAAATCACCCGCCCCTGCGTAGCGGTTTTGGCCTGGCGGACAAAGCGCAGCAGAACATCCGCCGTATAGTCGTGAAAGCGGTGATAATAGTCGATGACACGGCCTTCTTTTTGCGGATCGCGCAGCAGCCCCAAAGAGCTGTGTGTCCGCTCTTCGATGGTGGGAAGCGGACCGATCTTTTCCGCCAGGGCCGGATTGAAATCCGGTATAAAAGCGGCGAGAAAATAGTGCCATTCGCCGTAAATGCCGCTGCCGATCTGATAGCCGATGACACGGCTGGCGAGCGGTGAATTTTCAATGCGCTGCAAAAAGGCTTCGAACAGCCGTTCCATATCGCCGAGATAGCGATCGGACGCCAAAGAGGGTTCTGCCGACTGAATACCCCACAGCCATCCGCCCTGGGGATTGCGGCGAGTGGCGCGATAGGGCACAACGGGCAGCGCGGTTTTGACCAGATCTTCCGGATAGCGCTCTTTCCACCAGAGCGGGACATCCAACAGAATGCGCGGCAGAAAAAAAGCATCGGGGTGCAGCTCAAGCATTTGGCTGAAAAACGAGTCGAATCCATCCCAATCGAAACGTCCCGGCTCGGGCCAGGCCTCGTTCAGTCCGAGCACCGGATGGAGAATCTCGATTCCCGCTTGCTTGTAGTGGGGAATGCTCTGCAGCAGATCCCAGCTCCAGGCCAAAAGCGGAAAGCGCTCTTTGCCGTTGACGATCAACCGGGGAGCCCCATTGCGCATTTCGACTCTTGCAATCGCTTTGGGTTCAGTCTTTAATCGCAAAATACTGGCGTCTGTCATCTCGACCTCTCTGTACTGAATGTGTTTTTCTCAACGGACAAGCATTCGCTCTTGAAATGTGGGTTGTTCGCCTGCCATTTGCATAAAGACATCCAGTGGAACGATTTCGAATTGCTCCGGAAGATGATCGAGGATGGTCTTGACCCGGCGAATATCGCTCCACTGACGGATATGAGCCAACAGAAAATAAGGCCGCGCGGAATTGATCTCGGCCAGTTCGATCAGATCCGCAACCGCGTCATCAATTGGCCGGCTCGGGGAAAGATAATAGTCATAGGAAACCACCGGTATTTTGTTGCGCACGGCAAAAGTGTAGGCAGGCGCATAACCGTTGCAGAAACCGCGGATTTTAGGCAAATAGGTATAAAACGCATCGATCACTTGTTCCGTCAATTCAGTATTGCCTTCGACCGTCGCCCCTTCGGAATAGTCCATGGTCTGAGTGATGCACAGGTCGAGGGAATCGAGCATGCTCTGCGCCATGCCCATCAGATCGGGCCGCAGGCTGTCAGGAATCATCTTTGGATACATATAGCCGGGAGTGGTGCCACCGATAAAATAGTCGTTCGGCGTGGCCTGGCGATAAAAGAATTCGAGCATGGCCGGTCCCAGCCACAAATCATTCAAACCCAGGCACCAGGCATAGGGAATTTCACCGCGTCCCGGTTTGGTCCAGGCGCCCAACCCGACGCCGTCGGTCTGCACACAGGTCAAATAGACTTTTTTTTGCGGTTTCTGTGCTTTATTCCAGTCGGCACGATGCTGGTTTTTAAATTCAAATCCCGGAGTCATCGGCACTTGAGCGCTGAAACTCGTATTCGGCAGAGTATGCAACCCTTTGACGCGATGGCCATAACTCGATGTCAGACGCACATGGTCGCGCTCTTTGTCCTTTTTATAGGAATGCCAGCCCATGATCATCGACATCGGCTCGAGTTCGCCGAGCAAACGACAGCTCAGGGCATATTCTTCTCCATCCTCCGGCCGGGTGGAGAGATCCTGAAAAAAGGCCCCCTGACGAATACCCCAATCGGCGATTCCCGGTTTCATGATGTTGCCGTGTTCACCGCCCATCCAGATCAGCAGCGTTTTATTGCAGCGCTGCCAGTAGCGGTCGTAAGCCCATTGATAGATCTTGACATCGCTCATGCCGGTGAATCTGCCGACCAAATTTTCCACCGGCTCCAATCCCGCTGCCCGCACCAGAGGAATCATCTCCTCGCTGACGATAACGGCCTTTTCCAATCCGGCGATGGTAAAGGCGACAATCAGCGATGTGCGTACCTCTTTATCCCACACCACATATCCCTTAACCTTGTCGCGAAAAGTCTTGAGCGCTTGCGCGAGTGATGTCAGCTTGCGGAAATTGTAGAATCGATCCTGCCGATAAAAGTCGTAAACCGCGGGTGTATAGTTGAAATCCCAGCTCTCGGGAAAGAGGAAATAGAGGTTGGCTCCGTTCGCATTGGCCAGACCCTGAAGGCCGATCAGAAAAGCCTGATGATCGAGTTTGCCGTCGACGCGCCAATCGTCTTCCAATTCCATCACAAAAGCCTCAGCAGTGCCGGTGCGTTTACAGACAAAACGAAGAGGATTCGACTTGCGCGTCGAACGCTCGAGTTCGTAAGAGAGGGTTTCGCCATTTTCGGCGAGGTTCAGTCTGTGCTCAATCTCGATCATCTGTTCGCCCTGTGACGCCTGTACCGGAAGTCGTTCGTGAATGCGTATAGTTTTTTGGGGAACGATCCACTCACCGCTGAAGGAACGCATTTCCCCGACCGGCAATGACAGTCCCATAAACACATTGGAGGCAAAGGCACGATGGGTGATAGCCGACTCGATCGGTCTTCCATTGAGCGGCAAAGTGACTGTATCGGCGACACTGCGTCCCCTGCCCCAGGTTCGGATCCAGCGAATTCCATCTGTATTGTTTTGGATATCGATCTGCAGGGCATTAAAGAGATCGATCTCTGTGCTTTTGTGCGGGATCAGGGTCCACGAGCCCCAAATTTCGGCAAAAGCAAAAGTCGGCAAGATCACGAGACAGAGTGTCAAAACGCTTCTTTTCATTTTTCCTCTCCCCGGCGGCGATGCAGCTATCAGAGCAAACAAAATCCGCTGATCGCCAGCCTTTTTCTATCGAGATTTCGATTCCGCGGGATCTCGAATCGTTTGGATTCTTGGACACGAGACACTCGACGAAATCCGGATTCTTCCGCCAACCCCTATGCGGAGCGGTTCAGAGCACTTGTTGTCGATCCCCGCAACACGCGATCGGCTCGTATAAAGAACGATGAAAAGTACCGGTTATGGCCCCTCGTAAAAATAGCGGCCGAGGCCGACAGTGAACAGAATCTGTCCAAACAGCGCATGTTGCAGACCGACGAGAAACAAAGAAGGATAGCGGTAAAAGGTCAACGAAAAAATCACACCGGCGAATAAAGAGAGCACCACCGCTATCCAATTGTCATAGATGATATGCAAGAATGCAAAAGCTGCTGCGCTGGTGACGATACGAGCCAGAGCACTGCGAAAAATCGATTGATACCTTGCAAAATAAAAAACGCGATAGATCCATTCTTGTGGAAAAGCGGAGAAAAAGGGATACAAGATGAGAATCATAATCCACAACACAGGGCGCTGTCGCGGCAAAGCAAGCAGCGTCTCCGGCGTAAGGAGCCACGCCAGGAGCAGAGAAACCCCTGCAACGGCGATGGTGCTGACCAGCAGGGCTCGACAGGCCATTCGGGACTGAAAAAAGCGCCAACTGGCGGCAAAAGAAAACGTCGGATCCCGTTTAAGCTGGAGCGCGCAATACCCGGCGACAGCCACCAGCAAAAGCAGTTTCGGTCCGGGAATCCATTCAGCATAGACGATGAGGGGCAGGATCCAAAAGAGGACAACCCATTCCGTCCATCGTCCCAATTGATGTACGCGAGGCATGATCGGCCCCATCCTGGGCGACGCGACTAGTCTGCGGTGCGCCGCCATTCGTAAAAGTCCTGATTGTCGGGCTGCGGCAGATCGATTCCGTCCACTCTAACCGAGGTTGCGGCAGCGAGGGCCAGGGCGATGATGCGGCCCTGGCGATCCTTTCGTACCCATAACCACTCGGCATCCGACTCGAGCTGCCAATCCGATTGAATCCAGCGAGCCTTGCGATGGAAATTGGGTTCATGCTTCTGCGGATTCTCCCGGTCCATGGCCACCAGGAGATCGACGCGCCCATCGGCCAGATGGATCTCCACAGCTGCGTGCATGTCGCCATAGGGTGTTTGATCGGGTGTCAGCAAAGGCAAAAGCCGTCCCGTCGATGTTTCGGCTCTGCCGCGAAAGGGTTCGATAATATCGACAAAAAGAGAAGCCAGGGTTTCTGTATCGGAGCGGCGCTGGATCAGCAGAGTCGACAACTCGCCTTGGCCCTGATCGAATCCATAGGCGAACCAGGTATCGGCAATGCCGGCGATTGCATTCGGGGTCAGATCGATGACGCGCAGGCCGACCGGCGTTCCCGGTTCCAGATAGCCGTGGCGATCGGCGAATTGCCATTCGCCATGCCATCCCGGTTCGGGCCGAGGGTCGATGCGGAAATTTGACATCTCG
>JAFGJN010000324.1 GCA_016929055.1 Candidatus Zhuqueibacterota bacterium | reverse complement strand
GAGATATGGTCGGTGGTTACCGAATCGCCGAGCAGAGCCAGGACTCGAGCATGGGCAATGGGCTCGATCTTTTGGGGTTCGGGCTGCAACTCCTGGAAAAAGGGCGGTTCCTGAATATAGGTCGATTCGGGTTGCCAGTTATAGATCGCACCTCCGGTCGTCGGAATCGCGTTCCATTCGGCGCTGGCAGAGTCGATGTCGCGATAGAGGCGGCGATAGGTCTCGGGATCGGCTGCGTCAGGGAGCAGCGCCTTGATCTCCTGAGCACTCGGCCAGATATCCCGCAAATAGACCGGCCGACCTTGTCGATCGCTTCCCAGCGGTTCGCGAGTCAGATCGATGTCCACGGTTCCGGCAAGGGCATAAGCGACCACCAGCGGCGGCGAAGCCAGATAATTGGCTCGAGTCAGCGGATTGATTCGGCCTTCAAAGTTGCGGTTGCCGCTAAGAACCGAAGCCACCACCAGGTTGTTCGATTTGATCGCCTCGGCGACCGACTCGGGCAGGGGACCGCTGTTGCCGATGCAGGTGGTGCAGCCATAGCCGACGATGTGAAAACCCAGAGTTTCCAGCGCGGAGATCAGTCCGGTTTGACGATAGTATTCACCGACCACGCGCGAGCCGGGTGCCAGGCTGGTTTTTACCGTCGGCGGTACACGCAAGCCCCGCTCTACTGCCTTTTGCGCCAGCAATCCGGCAGCGAGCATGACCGAGGGGTTGCTGGTATTGGTGCAGCTGGTGATGGCGGCGATCACGATTGAACCGTCGCCCAGTTCACAAGTTTCGCCGTTCACGTGGAGCGGAATCGATCGCTTTTCGCCCGTTGCCATGCAATTATATTTATCCTTGAATTGATCCTGCAGCGCCTGGCGAAAAGAGAGGGGAAGCTCTTTCGGTGTAACCCGATCTTGCGGTCGTCTCGGGCCAGCCAGACTCGCTTCCACCATCGACAGATCCAAACGCAAAGTCTCGGAATAAACCGGGGTCGGAGCGTCGGGCGTATAAAAGAGCCCCTGGGTTTTGAGATAGAGCTCGATCGAATCGACCAGCTCCGGCTCGCGACCGGTTCGCCGCAAATAGTCGAGCGATTCGGCATCCATGGGGAAAAAGCCCAGGGTCGCGCCGTATTCGGGCGCCATGTTGGCCAGAGTGGCGCGGTCGGGGAGCGAGAGTGTCAAAAGCCCCGAGCCGGTGAATTCGATGATTGTGCCGACCACTCCTTTTTTGCGCAGGATTTCAGTGATAGTCAGCGTCAGATCGGTCGCCGTCGCTCCGGCGCCGAGCTCACCGACGAGTTCAAAGCCGATGACCGGTGGCGGTAGCAAGTTGAGCGGCTGACCCAGCATCACGGCTTCGGCCTCGATGCCGCCGACACCCCAGCCGACAATGCCCAATCCGTTGATCATGGTGGTGTGGGAATCGGTGCCTACCAGCGTGTCCGGATAGGCGACAAGACCATCAGGAGTCGGCACGAAGAAGACGCCGCGCGCCAGGTGTTCCAGATTGACCTGATGAACGATACCCACCCCCGGCGGCACCACGGCAAAGGTCTTGAAGGCTTGTTGTCCCCATTTGAGAAATTCATATCGTTCGCGGTTGCGTTCAAACTCGAGCGCCTGATTGTACTGTTGCGCCTGCGGCGAAGCGTAGAGATCCACTTGCAGCGAATGATCGATAACCAGTTCAGCGGGTATGAGCGGCTCGATGGCGGCGGGATCGCCGCCCAGGCGCAGCAAAGCGCTGCGCATGGCCGCCAGATCGACCAGGGCCGGCACACCGGTAAAATCCTGCAGCAGCACGCGTGCGGGCAGAAAGGGTATCTCTTGCACAGCGGTGCAGTCCGGATTCCACTGCGCCAGGTGCACCACATCCTCCCGGCGCACCAGACGATCGTCGCAATGGCGCAAAAGCGATTCCAGAATGATGCGAAGCGAATAGGGGAGGCGACTGACGGCGCCGATGCCCTCGTTTTCGAGGTGGTGAAGCGAAAAATAGTCGATTCCACCCCGGGGTGAGTCGATGCGCCGTCGAGCGCCAAAAGGATCGAGGTACGAATGCATGGCTTTTTCTCAGCTGTTTGAGCGGAAGGAATAGTCGCGCCAACGATTTTCCAGATCGGAATCTTGAATCGTTTCCAGAAGGTAATCGCAGAATTCACAGCCGGTGGCGCCGTCATCGCGTCCGGTGATGCAGACCTTGCGCTCGTAGAGTGAACAAATTTCTATCGCCATTTCCAAGAGGCGCGCTTTGGCGCCGAGGCCGATATGATCGAGCATCAGGACGGCTGCGCGAATCAGAGAAGAAGGATCGGCATAGGCGCCACGGCCTTCCTGAATCATGCGCGGTGCCGAACCATGGATGGCCTCGAACATCGCATAGCGTTTGCCAATGTTGGCGCTGCCAGCTGTACCAACCCCGCCCTGAAATTCGGCGGCTTCGTCGGTGAGAATGTCGCCATAGAGATTGGGCATGACCAAAACCTGAAATTGCCGGCGTCGTTTCGGATCCAACAGCTTGGCGGTCATGATGTCGATGTACCAGGAATCCCATTCGACCTGCGGATAGTCGCGGCTGATGCGTTCGGCGCTTTCCAAAAAGAGGCCGTCAGTAGTTTTGATCACGTTGGCTTTGGTGACGACGGTCAGCCGTTTGCGGTTTTTTGCAGCAAAAGCGAACGCCATTTGCAAAATGCGCTCCGATCCCTGCCGGGTAACCGCGGTAAAATCGATCGCCAGATCCGGCGTCAGCTGAATACCCTGGCTGCCGAGAATATAGGCGCCCTCGGTGTTTTCGCGAAAAAAGGTCCAGTCGATTCCCTCGCTCGGCGCCTTGACCGGTCGAACATTGGCGAAGAGATCGAGTTCACGGCGCAATGCCACATTGCCGCTCTCGATGTTGGGATAGGGTCCACCCTTTTCTGGCGTGGTCAGCGGCGCTTTGAGAATGACGTGGCACAATTTCAGCTCTTCCAGCACATCGTCAGGAATGGCCTTGAGATGGCGGACACGGTTTTCGATGGTGAACCCTTTGATCGTTTTGAACTGGAGCCGGTTGCTTTGCAGCTCTTCCTGAAGCACGACCTCCAGCACACGCTGGGTTTCGCGGGATATCAGAGGCCCAATGCCGTCACCCCAGGCAAAACCGATGCGAATGGGGCGGATGCGGCTGTAATCGATCCATTCGCTGGCTTGTTTCAGATGCTCGACGCGCTCGAGCTGGTGTTCGACCAGTGCGGCGAAATGCGCTTTGGCCTGTTCCACTATTTCCGACATGGTG
>JAFGJN010000323.1 GCA_016929055.1 Candidatus Zhuqueibacterota bacterium | reverse complement strand
GCACGCTGGCTCCGCTCGATATCGAGAGTGTTATCGCTTCGGTTGCCAAAACCAATCGCGCGGTGATCGTTCACGAGGACAATTTAACCGGAGGTGTGGGAGGCGAAATCGCCGCCCTGCTCGCTGAACGCGCTTTTCAACTTTTAGATGCACCGATCAAACGCGTCGCCTCTCTGGATACGCCTACACCTTTCAGTCCGGTACTGGAAGAATATTATTTGCCGACAGCAGAAAAAATAAAAGCTGCCGTTATTGAGACACTGGCTTTTTGAGCGACAAAAAATATGGCCGGTATCGATCAGTCAGCCCAGAATCAGCTTTCGTTGGATCTGGGCCGGCTGGTAAGTTGCTTTGACCGATTTATGATCAATCGAGGGTCCGAACCATGGCTGAAAAAATTGATACCACCTCTTCCATGCAGGACATTCTCACGATGGCTCTAAAGCTCGAGTCACAGGCATGCGCGTTTTATAAAAAAGCCCTGGAACATGCTCGCACACCGGAAGAGGAGCAGCTCTTTTTAAAACTGCACGACTGTGCAAATGAACACGGCCAGGCGCTGGAACGGATGCTGGGAGAGATCGAGGCTCAACTCGAGATCGATCGAGCGTTGTCATATGAAGTTTATTGATACGATCGGCTCAAACGGCCAAAAGCCGGCTGATCGACAGCAATTGACCTGATTCGTCTCATCGAGTCGGTCAGGCGTTTGAATCAATCATCTATATCATACGGAAGCGAAAGATGAAAACCGATATAGTCATGCCGCAAATGGGTGAAAGCATCGCCGAGGGAACAATCGTAAAATGGCGAAAAAAAATCGGTGACCGAGTTGAAAAAGATGAAATCATTCTCGAGATCAGCACCGACAAGGTCGATTCCGAGATTCCTTCGCCGATCGCTGGTGTGATGGCCGAGATCGTTGCTGCGGAAGGGGAGACGGTCGAGGTGGGGAAAACCATTGCCCGCATCAATACGGGCGAGACCGACTCGGCCAGACTGTCTCCTCCGGCTCAACCAGTCGACTCCACTTCGACGTCCGGCGAATCAGTGACAATTCCGGTTAGTGAAGAACGCTCCCGCATTTTTCTCTCTCCCCTGGTCAAGAAAATTGCGCATGAGCACGGAATAGAAATCAGCGAGGTAAAAAAGCTTTCCGGTACCGGTCTGAACGGCCGCATCACCAAGGACGACTTGCTGGCCTATATCCACAGCCGGGGCAGTGCAACTCTGTCAGCGCCCGGGTCTGCAAAGGAGGAAAGACCGACCATACGGCCGACGATGAATATGAGCACTTTGCCCGCCACCACTTCAGCACGGGCGGTTCACCTTACCACTGCCGCCGGCGACGAAGACGATGACGTCGAGTTCGTGGAAATGGATCATGTGCGCAAGCGCATTGCTGAACATATGGTGATGAGCAAACAAACTGCTCCGCATGTGACATCCGTCGCAGAGGCTGATGTAAGCGGGGTCGTCGAGTATCGCGAAAAAATGAAATCCGAGTTTGAGACCCGAGAGGGCGTCAAGCTCACCTTTACTGCATTTTTTGTCCAGGCAGCGGCGCGGGCCTTGAGAGAATTTCCGTTGATCAACAGTTCGGTGGACAAAAGTCGCATCGTCAAAAAAAAACGAATTCATATCGGTGTGGCTGTGGGATTGGAAAACGGTTTGATTGTGCCGGTGATTCGCAATGCCGATCAGCTCAATTTGATCGGCATCGCCCGGTCACTTCAGGACTTGACTCTGCGGGCCCGCAACAAACGCCTGCAGCCTCAGGAGGTGCAAGGCGGGACTTTTTCAATCACCAACATCGGCACCTTTGGCAATCTTTTTGGAACACCGATCATCAACCAACCCCAGGTTGCCATCCTTGGTATCGGCGCTATCAAAAAGCGCCCCGTCGTGGTCAACGACATGATCGCCATTCGTTCCATGATGTACATCAGCCTGACCTACGATCATCGCCTGATCGACGGGCTTTATGGCGGTTCTTTTCTGCAGAGAATGGTGCAACTTTGCGAGAATTTTGAACCGGAAGGCATTTACTAACAGAGGTAGGAAAAAGACTATGGAAAAATATGATCTGGTTGTCATCGGATCCGGTCCGGGTGGTTATGTGGCTGCGATTCGCGCTTCCCAATTGGGATTGAAAACAGCGGTGGTGGAAAAAGCAGAGCTGGGCGGTATTTGTTTGAATTGGGGCTGTATACCGACCAAAGCGCTCTTGCACAGCGCTACGCTCTATCAAGAAATGAAAGATTCGGCCGAATTTGGCATTCTCAGCGAAAAGCTGAGTATCGATTTCGCCCAAATGGTCAACCACAGTCGAACCGTGGCAGGCAAATTGTCCAAAGGGATTGACTTTTTGTTTCGAAAAAACAAGGTCGACACGATTATCGGCAATGCCAGAATTATCGAACGAGGAAAGGTCGAGGTGGTCGATGCACAAGACAAAACTCGAATCATCGAGACCGAACGCATTCTGATCGCCACAGGAGCTCGACCGCGCGCTATTCCAGGAATCGAATTCGACGGCAAAAAAATTATCAGCAGCAAAGAAGCCATGTCTCTGGAAAAGCTTCCGGACTCTCTGGTGGTGATTGGAGCCGGAGCCATCGGCGTTGAATTCGCCTATTTTTATGCCACCCTGGGCACAAAGGTAACGCTGATCGAGATGATGCCGCATATTTTGCCGATTGAAGATGCCGAAGCGGTTCAGGTAGTGGCTACGGCCTTTAAAAAGAAAGGCATCGAAATCCATGTCGAAACCCAGGTCGAAAAAATTGCTCGGACTGATGATGGTGTCCGTGTATCGGTAGCCGGCAAAAAAGGAAAGCAAGAGATCGAGGGAAAATTGGCTTTGGTGGCCATCGGTGTTCAGGGCAATGTGGAAAATCTCGGACTCGAAAAAGTGGGTGTGCAGGTTGAGCGCGGTGCGATTAAAGTCGACAAACGAACCTACCAGACGAATGTACCTGGAATTTTTGCCATCGGCGACGTGATCGGGCCTCCCTGGCTGGCCCATGTGGCCTCGGCCGAAGGCGTGGTTGCTGTCGAAAACATGGCGGGAAAAAGTCCAGTCCCGGTCGATTATCAAACTATTCCCGGTTGCACCTATTGCCAGCCGCAGGTCGCAAGTATGGGTTTGACCGAAGAAAAGGCGCGCAAAGAGGGCTATGAGATCAAAGTCGGCAAGTTTCCTTTTCGTGCCAATGGAAAATCGCTGGCCATGGGGCATGTCGACGGTTTTGCTAAAGTGATCTATGATGCAAAGTATGGCGAGCTGCTCGGCGCCCACATCGTCGGCGCTGAAGCGACCGAAATGTTGGCCGAGCTCGGTGTAGCCAAAACGCTCGAGAGCACAGCGGATGAAATCATGCACACCATACATGCGCATCCGACTGTTTCGGAGGTGATTAAGGAAGCGACGGAACTGGCTTTTGATCGACCTATCCATATTTGAAGCCTTTAATCCCTCATCGGACTCGTGCTCAAGTTCCACAAATTTCACCAGAGAAATCCGCGCTGTCACTGCTGTACGGATTTCTCTCTTTCGGTCAGATGCGGCATTCGTGATTGGCAAAGAGATTCTTCTCTTCCTCGATCCCATTGCCCTGTCAAAAACCGAAACAGCGTCATGGAAACGCCAGTTCATGGGTCGGTTGGAAAGAGCCGATCCCAACCTCAATACCCATTGGATTCGGACTTGATGTTTTCAATTATTTTTTTAAATTAAATGGATTGATATTCCTGTTCAAAAATTAAAGTATCATTTATCTCATAATAACCAGCAAGTCGTAACAAACGGCAGAATTACCCGGATTCGGTGCGAAGCACCGAAAACCCAACAAATACACAAGTGTATTTGCACCTGATGGGTGGAAATAGTAAGCCTGAACCAAAATAAAAATATGCGGCTTTCCGGATTCTGTTGACGCAGAATCCGGGAATCACAGGTCTGGTTCGTTGTCATTGAAAGAGATCACTGTTTTTGCAGTAATTAGAGTATTTGGTGTCCACGAATGGGACACCTGTGGAGTGAATTCGTTCGGCTTGCATCTGCACGGGTTGAATGCAGGCCGAATATGCAAGATCTGATAGGTTTTTTTAGGGATCAATTATGAAGCTGTCCAACGAATCCATTCTGGATCCGGGATTCCTCAAGCTGGTTGATTTTATGGGTGGAGATGCCGCGGTTGTCCAGGCGGCTCGGGTCTCGGTTGGAAAGGGTCTGACGACAGAGGAGCGGGATCGAAAACTGGTGCATTTTCTTTTAGAGAATCGGCACGAAACCCCTTTTGAACATGCGGTGTTCAAGTTTCACATCAAATGTCCGATCTTTGTCGCCCGTCAATGGTTTCGTCATCGAATGTCCAGCTATAATGAAATATCCGGCCGTTACACCGAGATGAAAGAAGAGTTTTATCTGCCGCGATCCCTGCGGGCGCAAAAAGGGAAAAATTATCTCTATACCGAAATCGAGGCTGAACTCAACAATCGATTGCTGCGGCAAATCGAGGATTTTTATAACCAGGCGTTTCAACTCTACCGGGATCTGCTGCAACAGGGTGTGGCGCGCGAACATGCCCGCATTGTTTTACCGCTGGCGCTCTATACCGAGTTTTATTGGACCGTGAATGCGCGCTCTTTGATGAATTTTCTCGGATTGCGTCTGGATCCGCATGCGCAATGGGAAATCCGTCAATATGCCGAGGCGGCTGAACAAATCTTTCAGGATCTGATGCCCTGGTCCCATGAAATATTCATCAAGATGCAACGAGGTCGATCCGCATGAGCGCACCGATTGAAACAAAAACCTGCGCAGCACCGGACAGACAGCGCCGGCCCCCTTGGCTCAAGATAAAATTGCCCAGCGGTCGAAACTTTTCTCTTGTTCGCGACCTGGTCAAGGGTCAGCGATTGCACACTGTGTGCGAAAGCGCTCATTGCCCAAATCTCGGCGAGTGCTGGGGCAGAAAAACCGCGACTTTTATGATCCTCGGCGATGTTTGCAGTCGCAATTGCCGATTTTGTGCGGTGGTCCACGGAAAACCGCAGCCACTCGATCCGCAGGAACCGGAGCGCGTCGCCGAGGCGGTGCACGAATTGCAGCTCTCCTATGTGGTCATTACATCGGTGACTCGGGACGATCTGCCAGACGGTGGCGCCGGTCATTTTGCCGAGACCATTCGTCGGATCAACCAAGCGTGTAAGAACTGTCGTGTGGAGGTCCTGATTCCCGATTTTCAGGGCGATGAGGCGAGTTTACAGACCGTTCTAGATGCGGCTCCAGATGTACTGAATCACAACCTCGAAACTGTGCCTCGGCTCTATCCCGTGGTTCGGCCGGCCGCCGATTATCACCGATCGCTGGAGCTTTTACATCGCGCCCACATTCGAGGCCATATAACCAAATCGGGCCTCATGCTCGGTCTCGGCGAAGAGTTGATCGAGATACACGAGACGCTGCGGGATTTGCGGAAAAACGGCGTCGATCTGCTGACGCTGGGCCAATATTTGCAGCCCTCGCGCAACCATTTACCCGTCACTCGGTTTCTGGCTCCGGAAGAGTTTGCCGAACTGAAATCACTGGCTTTGCGTTTGGGCTTTTTGGGAGTTGAATCCGGACCGCTGGTGCGCAGCTCTTATCATGCCGATGAACAATTCGACGAGGCAACCCGTTGAGCGGCCGGAACAAGCGAACCTCGGATGCCGAGCTGTCCGTGCTGGCCCGACCGCAGGACGCCAACACCATCGGAACGATTTTTGGCGGACGACTGCTCGAATGGATGGATATGGCGGCCGCTATTTGCGCCAGGCGCCATACGGCTCTTCGGGTCGCGACGGTTTCGCTCACAGGTGTGCAGTTTCTGCAGCCGATTCGTGTCGGCCAGGTGATGGATTTTCGAGCCTGCGTCAATCGGACCTTTGGCACCTCTTTGGAAGTGCAGGTTGTCGTTTTTGCTCAGGATACTTACCGACGAAAAAGAGAACTCGCAGTAATCGGCTATTTTACTCTCGTTGGTTTGGATGAAAATGGAACGCCTGTTGCTGTTCCGATATTCGAACCGCAAACGGACAATGAAATCGAACGGTGGAGGGCGGCAGAATTGCGCCGCAGTCAAGCTGCCGATGCAGAAGCACCGATCTTCGACGCCTGAGTTCATAGAGAGAGTC
>JAFGJN010000322.1 GCA_016929055.1 Candidatus Zhuqueibacterota bacterium | reverse complement strand
CCCCATGTTGACCACAGCGGCAGGCACCATTCCGCCGGCCAAGGTTTTCATCATCGGTGCCGGCGTGGCCGGTTTGCAGGCCATCGCCACTGCCCGGCGTCTCGGCGCCAACGTCGAGGCGTTTGACATCCGTGCTGCCGCCAAAGCGGAGGTGGAGAGTCTGGGCGCCAAATTCGTTCAGATCGAACTTGAAGAAGATACCGAAGCGGGCGGTGGCTATGCCAAAGAGATTTCAGCGGCCGGCCAGGAGCGCATCCGCCAAATGATTCACGACCATGTAGAAGCGGCCGATGTGGTGATCACCACGGCGCAGGTTCCGGGCAAAAAGGCACCGCGCATCGTTACGCGCGCCATGATCGAGGCGATGCGGCCGGGTGCCGTGGTTCTGGACATGGCCGTAGAACAGGGCGGCAACTGCGAATTGACCGAGAGCGGAAAAACCATCGACCACAACGGTGTAACCCTGATCGGCCCGGTCAATCTGCCGGGCGACATGGCCATCCACACCAGCCAGATGTACGCGCGCAACCTGGCGGCTTTTCTCAATCTGCTGGTCAAAGACGGTGCCCTGCACCTCAATTTTGATGATGAAATCATTCGGACGAGCTGCATCACCCATGACGGCAAAATCGTACAGGAACAAGTTCAATCGATGCTCAACGCCTAGTATCGCAGGAGGAGAACTATATGCCCCAGGAATTGATGATCGGATTGACGATCTTTGTGCTTTCCGCCTTTGTCGGTTTTGAGGTGATCACCAAAGTACCGCCGACTCTGCATACACCGCTGATGTCGGGAGCCAACGCTATATCCGGCATCGCCATTATCGGCGCCCTGTTGATCACCGGCCGGAACGGTGAACCCTTTGAACTGATTCTGGGTGTCATCGCCATCGTTTTTGCGACGGTCAATGTGGTCGGCGGATTTCTGGTCACCGACCGAATGCTGCAGATGTTCAAGAAAAAAGACGGCAAAAGTCCCAAAGCCTAGACGCGGGACCCACCCAACAGACAAGAGAGAATGCCCATGGATGCCCTATCAACCGCCATCGGTTTGGCGTATATTTTTGCGGCCGTGCTTTTTATACTCGGCCTTCGCTATCTCGGCTCGCCGGCCACCGCGCGCCGCGGCAATCTGCTTGCCGCCATCGCCATGCTGATCGCTATCATCGTGACGCTGCTGGATCGGCAGATTGTCGGATTTACCTGGATTCTGATCGCCATCATCATCGGCACGGTCATCGGCTCTTTTTCTGCCCGCCTGGTCAAAATGACCGCCATGCCGCAGATGGTCGGCATTTTTAACGGCCTCGGCGGCGGCGCTTCTGCGCTGGTTGCTCTTGCCGAATTCTGGCGTTTGAGCATCCTGTCGGCCGAGTTGCCTCTGGACTTTTCCATCACCACCCTGCTCAGTGTCTTTATCGGTGGCCTGACCTTTACCGGCAGCATGATCGCTTTCGGCAAACTGCAGGGGCTGGTGTCCGGTTCGCCGATCACCTTTCCGCTGCAAAAAGTCGTCAACGCACTGCTCATGGTGGCAGTGGTGGTGCTCGGTGTCCTGATCGCCGGGTTCGATCCGAGCAACATCCTCTTTCTCATCGTCACCCTCCTGGCCCTGACATTGGGTGTGATGCTGGTGATTCCCATCGGCGGTGCCGATATGCCGGTTGTGATCTCCCTCTTGAATTCGTTTTCCGGACTGGCCGCCTGCGCCGCTGGATTCGTGGTACAAAACCACATTCTTATCATCGCTGGTGCTTTGGTCGGTGCGGCGGGGTTGATCCTCACCCAGATTATGTGCAAAGCGATGAACCGGCCGCTGTCCAATGTGCTCTTTGGCGCATTCGGCACCGGCGATCAGGCCGCCGGTGCCGTCGATGCTGGCGGCGACAAGTCGGTTAAAGCCGTGGATGGCGAGGAAGCAGCCATGATCCTCGGTTACGCTCAGTCCGTTGTCGTCGTGCCCGGATTCGGTATGGCTGCCGCCCAGGCACAACACGCGGTGCGCGAATTGTCCGAACTGCTGCAAAAACGCGGAATCGAGGTCAAATTCGCCATCCACCCCGTTGCCGGTCGTATGCCTGGACATATGAATGTGTTGCTGGCAGAAGCCAACGTGCCGTACACTTTGCTTTTCGACATGGACGACATCAATCCCGAATTCCCGCATATCGACGTGGTTCTGGTGATCGGCGCCAACGACGTCATCAATCCAGCTGCCCGCAACGATACAACCAGCCCGATTTACGGCATGCCAATCCTCGATGTCGACAAGGCGCGCCACGTGATGATCATCAAACGCAGCCTGAATGTTGGTTTTGCCGGCATCGACAACCCCCTGTTCTACGATCCGAAAACCCTGATGTATTTCGGCAGTGCCAAGGAAAAAGTACAGGAATTGGTGGCGGAAATCAAAAAACTCTAGTTTGCCCCTTGAAAAAAGCGGTCGGATATACTCTCCAACCGCTTTTTTTGAAAATCTGCCCTGATTACTAACCGGCCAAAATGCATCACATCGATTGGCCGGCTCGGGAAAAAATTTCCTGCTGTGTCGCACACAATCAGCGATTCAAACCGGTCAAGGCCTGGATAGGCACGGCGCGGCGGATCAACTGAGTTTTACCGTTATCGAAAGAAAGTTTGAAAGACAGCAGCACCACATCCGCCAGGCGACTCTGTGTTTCGTCATACGGGCTGAGTCGAATGCCGAGCCTCAAGGAACGGCTCTTGCCGTCCTGCAAAACCCAACCCAGAAATTCGCGTTCGGCCAGAAGGGTCTGTCCCAGCGCTTTGACGGTTTGCGGATCCCGACGAATTTCCGCCAGCGTCAGTTCAGTACGAAAAATCCGATCCTGCAAGTCCTGACCTACCGGTTCGCCCTCCAAAAGCGATACAGCATAGCCTTCGCCCGCATTCGCCGGTGCCAGCGATTCGAGCCGGACTGCGGGACCGCTGGAATGGCTGATCGTCCATTCATAGATAGCCAGATAACTCCAGGAACCGGTTTCCTGATCAAAAACCGGCGTCACCAGAGCGTTGTGTTCTTCCAATTCGATTTCCGACAGCGCCGTTTGCCGGGCATTGTGGGCGACAGAGAGAGCAAAGATGGCGATGACCACGGCGGCCAAAGCCAGAATTAAGGCCGGAACAGCAAGATTTCGATTCATGCGATTTTCCTCTTGATTGAGTTCACTTGACCAGGGACGGATAGCCGCTATCCAGTTGGGGTATGACCAGCTGGTCAAAGATGATATCAATATTTTTTTTCACCTGTGCCGTGCTTCGGCCGATCTGTTTGGCCAAATTTCTGCCTCGCGACAACGATTCAGGCGATGTTTTCAGCAGATTTTCGGTCAAACTATCGAGATGTTCAAAACTGATCACATCGTCAGCCGCGATCATCAATCGATTGAGATTTCTTATTTTGCGTAAAAACTCGTATTGATTATAGAGATCCTGAAATAGCTCGCTCTGTATCGGATTGCGGCTGCTGAGCAACAAAAGCAGCTTAAAGTTCGAATGTTCGCGGATATGAAAGACGGCCCGACAGATCAACAGCAGCATTTCAATATCCCGCAGGCCTCCCGGACTTTCCTTGATATTGATGCCGTCTTCCATCTCGCAGTAAAAAGATGCGTGGCGGGAGCGCACCTCGTCGATCATCTGTCGCGCATAATTATCGCTTTGTTCAAAAGCATAGGGAATGATAAACGACTGTTCAAACGATCGCAACAGTGCGGCGCTGCCAACGATCATCCGCGCTCCCAAAAGCTGCGACATGTCGATAAAAGGGTGTGGACTAGAATCAAGCAACTCTTTGAGCTGTTGAAATGTGCACACATAGGACGAGGTATAATCCGACAGACGATAATGCGGCATGCAGCCGGTCTTGACCAGTTCCTGATGCATTCGGCTCATGATTCCGTTGCTATAGTCGAGCAGATTTGTATCGTTGGAATCGAGCAAGACGATCAGATCGTAATCGTCGTCAAAAGCCAGCATATGGCCATGGCCGCCGGTGACAAAGACGCCCAAAAGATCCCGGGTGCTGAACCGCACCTCGCGGCGCTCGTCGCAATCCTGTTTGCAGGTATCGAAAAGAGTGCGCAAATAATTATCGGAAAATTCAGTGAATTCACTCGCTACCTGCATGGAGGGAGTGTCGGTGAGCACCTGGAGGCAGACGCGAAAAAACTCGAAATGGTGATAATCGAGCAGGCGTTTGAGTTTGCTTTTTGCGCTCGAGGCGCGCTCCACTTCGGCAAAATGGCCCTGAGCGATGAGACCGAGTCGCTGCGGTTGATCCAGATAGTTAATATATTCGGGGTAGGCCTGTAAGACGGTGTTCATCACACGCTTGAAATACTTGCTGGTGCCGTAATGGAGTTTGAGCAGATACTGCAAGCGGTTGCGTGAAGGAATCAGTACCCGATCCCAAATTTCGCTGTCCAGCCACTTGGCGAATTTGCGCCGCTGCTTATCGTTGAGCAGACTGATATAATCGTGCAGCAGTTTGGGATAGAACTTGAAGACGATGCTCAGGCGACGCGCTTCCTCCTCGGTGCCGCGCATGCGATGAAAAAAAATCACGTTGAATTTTTCAAAAAAATAGTAATCCGGCAGGCTTTCCCGGTATCGGTGCAATAGGGTCAGAAATTGAAAAGTGGCAACAAAAGAATTCCAGGCCCACTCGCAGAGCCCTTCCAGAACCTGTTCCTGCTGAGTTGGCGAGAGCGAACAGAGATCGCCAACCAGACGCTTCAAAACGCGGCCGTCTTTCTGTTCAAGCACCCGGATGATATCATCCCAAAACCGGGTGCCTTTAAAAAATCGGGTCTCTTTTAAAAAACGGACGGCCAGATTGCCGAGCCGCCTCTCGCCTTCCATGGTAACGCGCTTGTGGCGCAGCAATTTGCCAAAAACCGTAACGCCGGTGAGATGGTGGATGACACTCGGCATCAATTGCTGGATGGTTTCCTTGGCCGACATCACGTTTTTGTAATAATCGGTGAGAAAAAAATCTGTTATTTGCGCACCCCCAACCGATTCATAGCCCATCATCTCTGCTACCAGAGCGATGTTGTCGCGGGCATGCGGCTGGCTCAATAAAATCTCTTCTTCCTGGCCGATTAAAAGTTGATAGAGATAGCGAAAGGTTTCCAAAAAGGTGAGCGGCTTTTCCAGCTCTTCGTAAAAAGCTAGCCGTTTGCGGTCGCGTTGTTTCAACGTGTCGACGATCAGCCAGGCGTTGACCTGGCGCAAGTTAAAGATCGTTTTTGCCGCATAAAGACCGGCTTTGATCATGCGCAGACCGTCGGTTTTGGGGCTGATTGTGTCGGTGAGAAATTCGCGAAAATAGAGTGACCGCACTTCACCGACGATACCGCGCAAATAGCCTTCATGAAATTTGGTTTGCGACGCATCGTTCGGATTGTAATAGTAGCGCATGGTCACCAGCCGTCGAAAATCCGAAAACAGCTTGCGGCTGCCAATGATTCGCGCCGCTCCGAGCATCTCGGTAATGATGACGAAATCATGTATCTCTTTGTTGAGCAGCTCCCGATACTCATCGATCGATGCCGAAAAGGATTGAGGACTGCCGACATGTTCCGATAGGTGAAAGTGCAAACAGATCGCCTTTTTGAACATCTCGCTGCTCATGCGGCTGATAGCCTGATTGAGGACCTCACGCTCCTCATCACCGCGGTCTACGACACCGATATCGATATCATCCTGATCGGAGCGGGTGCCAACGCCCAAAAAGATATACTCGGGAGAACGATCAAGGGGAAGAAAAATTTGCAGCAGTTGCTCCATATAGGCGGCGGTGAGTTTGCGAAAATCATGACCGACCTGCAGCATGAAATTGCGGAAAATCGCCGTTGGCTCGGTTTTGCAGGTCATGATCTCCAGTTTAAGCGCATCCAGGGCGCTGAGGTTCATCTGGAGAAAATGCAGCGCAAAATAACAGCCCAAATCCTGCAACTTTTCCGGGACCGAATCCGCAAGCCCGGAAATCAACTTGACCTCTTCCTTGTAGCTGATAGGAGAACCGATCAAGTGCACCCGATCGAGCATCATGGCCTGTTCCAGGTGCATCAACAGTGGATCAATGTTCTGCTCGATCTGAAAAATATACTTGCGGTGATGATTGCCGAGATTTCGAGCCCGGCGTAGGATTTTTTCAAATTTTGCATCCATCATTGCTGTTTCGGTTGGGATTGAACACTATCGGCTGTCAGGCGGATTCCTACGAGTATAACAATAGCGCCTATGAGAAGCAAGAAAATTAATCGGCCTGCTTTGGACGACCAATTCAGTCAAAAATCAAGAATCCACTTTTCATCACCGGTCTCCGCTGGTGGGAAAAAATGCAAACACGACTCGTTTGCTGTTGCATTTCATTCAGATTGTCATATATTCAATTATTCAAGTCCAAAATAGGACACCTGTGATATTCACTCCAACCTTCTTAGTGGACATCTCTCCATCCACAGAAAACGGAGTCAAGCCTTGACAAATCTGGATTGGACCATCGTCATTCTCTATCTCGCCAGCGCAATCGGCATCGGCCTGCACTTTGTTCGAAAAGCCAGCCGCAGCACCAACGATTATTTCGTCGCCGGACGCAGCCTGCCCTGGATCGTGGCCGGCACTTCCATGGTCGCCACCTCTTTTTCGGCCGATACACCGCTTTTTGTGGCCGGCATGACTCGCGAAAGTGGCATCGCCGCAAATTGGTTCTGGTGGAGCGCCGCCATCGGCCAGATCGCCACGGTCTTTTTCTTTGCCAAACTGTGGCGCCGCACCGAAGCCGTTACCGATATCGAATTCGTCGCCCAACGCTATGAAGCCGGTGCCCCGCGCGACGCTCTGCGTGTTTTCAAGGTCGTTTTCGACGGTGTATTGATCAACTGTACCATCATGGCGTCTGTTACACTGGCCATGGGAAAAATCCTGACGGTTATGCTCAACCTCTCGGCCCAACCCCTGATCGTGCTGCCGCTTCTGGGCGGCCTTTCGTCCGTCACGCTGTTGCTCCTGGTTCTCGGCGGCATTGCTGTTCTCTATTCCCTGCTCTCCGGGTTGTATGGCGTGGTCTATACCGATCTGATCCAATTCTCTCTGGCTATGATCGGTTCCATCGGCCTGGCGATCATCGTCTATGTCCAGAGTACCCGCGGTTCCGATATTCTGACCACGCTGGCTGGATCGCCTGGTTTTTCCGATCAATTGATCGATTTTTTCCCCCAGTTAAACACTCTTAATCTCGGGCTGTTTACCTTTTTCGTCTATATCAGCGTTACCTGGTGGGCACAGGCGCCCGGAAACGGCTTTATGGTCCAGCGTCTGCTCGCCACCCGCTCGGAAAACGATTCGCTCCTCGCTTTCCTCTGGTACAATTTCTGCCATTATGTTCTGCGTCCCTGGCCCTGGATCCTGGTCGGCATATTTTCTATCGTCTATTACCCACAGCTCGCGGATCCGGAATCGGCGTTTCCCCTCATGATCGATCGATTTTTGCCTTCGGGGCTGAAAGGGGTCATGGTTGCCGCCATGCTGGCCGCATTCATGAGTACAATCGACACGCAGCTGAATTGGGGCACCTCCTACCTGATCAACGATCTCTATCGACCCTATATCCGAAAAAAAGCGCCCAACCATCATTATGTGCAAATCGCCCGCCTGTCCATGCTGCTTCTGACCCTGATTTTTCTGCTGGTCACGTTTCAGCTGCAAAGCATTCTCGGTGTCTATAAATACCTGGGCGTTCTCCTCAGCGGACTGGGCACAGTGATGATCGCCCGCTGGTTCTGGTGGCGGGTGAATCCCTGGTCAGAAATCTCGGCCCTGATAGCCGCCTTTGTGGTGGGCAACCTGCTCGAGTTTCTGTTGCCGAGCACACTGGAACGCGACCTTTTTGCGGTCCGCGTTGTCATAAGCGTCATCGCTGTGACCGTGGTGTGGGTATCGGTCACACTGTTGACCGGTAAAAAACCCGGCGAACAAACATGCAAATTCTATCGGCGCATGAAAATCGCCGGTCCGGGCTGGAAAACGGTCAGCCATCTTACCGGCACCACACAACGACCGGGCGAACTCTCAACCGCCTTTTTGCTCTGGGTCAGCTGCACAATCTTTTTCTATTCAATCCTGCTGGGTATCGGCAAATTGCTCTTTACCCAATGGGTCTGGGCAGGTGTGTACATCCTGATCGCTTTCGCGAGCGGTACAATCCTGCGCAAAAACTCGAGTTCGTCACTGTTCACCCATTGAGAAGCGCTGTATGAATATTTTGCCACGGCCAGTTCAGTGCCAGTCCCATCATGAGGCCTTTTATTTCAGCGAACAGACCCATATCCGCTGCCCAATGGCTGCGTCAGAGGGGATTCGCTTTGCCGCTCACCGCTTATCCGAGCAACTCGACGCGCTTTATCACGTATCGATTCCGGTGCTGATGGATGGCTCGCTTCCCGATCATTCGCTTTTTGTGGGTGATCGAGGGTATGTCGAATTGCGAGCCGGTCGAAGACAGCAGATTGGAGCTGAGAGGCAAGGGGGTTCCGAAGAGTATGCGCTGTCGATCGATGCCGATGGCGCCTGTCTGCAAGCTTGCGAATCCGTGGGCTTTTATTGGGGTGTGCAAACCCTGCTGCAGCTCGTCGAGGTCGAGCCTCCCTTCCGCTTGCGGCTTCCCGGTATGGAGATTGTGGATCGACCTCGCTACGCCTATCGCGGATTGATGCTCGATCCGGCACGACACTTTTTATCGATCGATTTCATCAAGCGCACCATCGAAGCGATGGCGCTCTGCAAGCTCAATACCCTGCACTTGCATCTCACCGACGATCAGAGCGTGCGCATCGAAAGCAAAGCCTATCCTGAACTGACACGCTATTCTTCACGCGGCGTTTTTTATCCCCAGACGGAAATGCGCGAATTGATCGCATTCGCCGCTCAGCGAGGCGTGAGTATCATCCCTGAATTCGATATGCCGGCGCATGCGGATGCGCTGATGCACGCCCTGCCGTTTCTGCATTGCAGCGGCAAACGCCTCGAGCTGCGCGAAAAACGCTACGGCAACAACAACACCGCCATATGTGTTTCCAAAGACAGCACCTGGCGCTTTATCGAGACGTTTTTTGCCGAAATGGCCGCACTATTCCCGGCTCCCTTTACCCATATCGGATCCGATGAAGTCGGAGGCGCTGGTGGAAATGAGGCAAAAACCGGCCCCTGGGATTTTTGCGATACCTGCCAGGCTTTGGCCAGTCGATTCGGTTGGAGCGGCAATCGCCTCTATCGAGAGCTGCAGAGTATATTTGTGCGGCGGGTACAGAACATTCTTCAGGGTCTGGGAAAAAAATTGATGGGCTGGGAAGAAATCACATTTGCGGCAGATCTGTCAGAGGCGGCGCTGGTACAGCATTGGTCATGGTCCGGCGATCAACTGGCCGAAATACTCAAACGCGGTTATCCCGTCATTCTATCACAGCTCAGTGAACATCGGCTCTATCTCGATTACCGCCATGAGGATCTGTCGATCGACTGCTTGTACAGCAACAGCCTGCTGCCGGCTAAAGTTTCGGGGCAAGAGACAGCGCTG
>JAFGJN010000321.1 GCA_016929055.1 Candidatus Zhuqueibacterota bacterium | reverse complement strand
TGCAAACCGAGCCAAAGACTCCGGCATAGGTTTGTCCGGTTTCGTCCCGATAACGCCAATCCGGGTTGCCGTCATAGGCGTGTTTGTCGACGCACAGGGAATAGTAGGCCAGGGTGCGAATGCCGCGGCGCCGGCACTCGCCTGCCGCTTCGAGCAGAAAATCGCCTTTCAGCGCCCGGTGGATATGACCGACACGGGTCTGGTAATAGCTGTTGCCGAAATGGCATTTGGCAAACAGCGCGACCAAATCCACCCCGGCTCTCTGTAATTGATCGACAAACACCCCGACATCGAGGCGGTCCAGGGCCTCGGGCGGGAATTCGGGTATGTGAAAATCCATGTGAACCTGGTGAAAACAATCGCGAAACCAGGATTTCTGCATCAGCGCTCCTTCATTTTTCCGGTTGGTTTGCTTTGTATCGTCGACGGGATGATTTGCTCGGTCAAACGGCCGATTCGGCCATCTCGGTGGCCATTCGGCACCAGTCCCACAGCCGCTGCGAATCGCCGCGGCAGGTGGTGATATCCTTCATGATGATCTCGACCCGGCACCCGCGTGTCCGTTCCAGCATGCTCTGCACTTCCTGCCGCGCCGGTTCCGGATCCCAGCGGGTTTCGGCAAAGACGGCGGGATTGGGTTTGTAGGAAAAAATCCATCGATCGCCGATGGTTTCGACGCCTCGGTCGAGATCGATCCACCGGCTCATCGACACCCGCCGCAACCGGGGGATTTTTTTCAGCATTTCACCCTTGTGATGCAACGGCTCGCAACAGCCATAGGCGTTGAGGCCAAAGCGCTCCAGCCAGCGTAATTCGTGCTGCAGACAAAACTCGTCGTGCATGGCCGGCGACACGTCGCTGAAAATCTGTCCGGTGGAGGTGCCCCATTGATCGATCGGCCGCGCATGAATGCCGTCGAAATCGGGTTGCGGCAACTCCCGAGTGATTCCCAATCCGCCCGATCCCACCCGGTGGTTGTAGTCGCCGGCCTCCAGCAATCCCAGCGCTTCCAGTTGATCGAGGCGGCCGAGCAGGGCATCCATCAGGCGCGAGATACCGCGGTGAACAAAAGCGGGCCGCTCGACCATATCCATAAAGAGTTCGGTCACACCCCACCAGGTGATCAGCACATCCCACGGCGCGTTCCACATATGGGTGACACCGCGAACTTTAACCGGCAGGAGAGAGCCGATGAGCTCGACGGTCTGCTGATAGCGCAGTTCGGTTTCCGCGGGCAGAGGGGTAATTTGCGGAATTCGAATTTTATCCACATCCGCTTCACTGCGGATCACCGCCTCGTAATCGTCAGAGCCGCGGCCGTATTCACTGACTCCGCGCGGAGCCTGCACCGCCAGACCGAATCCGCTGTCGCGATACAATTTCGGCGTATAGAAAACCGGATCCACCACCATATCGGTGCGCATGTGGCTCCAGAGATAGAGAGTGGTGCGCAACTGGCGCTCGATTTCGCGGCAAAGGTCGTCCTCGCACCTGCAGCGCAAGTCGTCATCCTGCAATTCATGCCAGGGAATTTCATTGATCCACACCAGCGGTCGTTCGGGTTCCAGACTGTTGAGCCGCTGCCAGCGTCGGCGCCGCTCCGATTGTTCATCCAGATTGGCGATTTCCCTAACGTCTGCAGCCAGGTGAATCAATGTCTCGCGATCGCGCAAGGAGACGGGCATCGGGTCTACTCCTCGAATTGGATTTCGATGATCTGGTGACCGCGCAGCAGCGGCAGCACAAACTCGGCTCGACCCGTTTCCTGGCGAAAGGTCAAGGCCGAACCCCGGGGTACAGAGGTCACCCTGCGCACCGGTCGATCGACAGCAACCGACAGTTCGATGTCATACAACGGTATGATATCTTGAATGATATCGATCTTTTCGCAGCGCCGTTCCGGAATGTAATGCAGCAGGTGCACGTTTCGCCGGCCCGGCTGATCGGTGAGCGTGATCAGCAGAGTCGACGGTCCGGTGTGGCGCACCAATCGCTCACCGAGCAGCCGATCGATGGCGTTCACCACCAGCGACTTGCACCAGCGCGGCGCCCAACGCTGATAGATCTCGAAAATCGGATGGGAAAAATAGACGCTGCGCTCGGTTGCCACGATCGCCGCTCCGGCGCTTTTGCCGCAAGAGGGTGTCTGCCGGTGCGAACAAAACCGCTGCCAGCTGCGGTAAAAATAGGGCAGAATCGTCTCCGCCCAAACCGTCGATTGCGCCGTGGGCTCGACCCGCAGGCCGACGGTGTAAAGAGCATATTCGGTCTCTGCCAGATCGCCGGCTACCGGAGCGTGCGGCAGGATATAGTCGATATAATCGTGCTGCTCAAAATAGCGGCCGCGCACCGGATTGCCCGACTCGTCGCAAACCTGGTCGGCAGCCCTTTCAACGCCGAACTCGGACAGAGCAAAAGCACGCCCGGAAGGATCGAGTCCCGATTCAAAAGTGATCAGCGCCTTGCCGCCGGCGGCGAAACAGGCGTTCAGTTTCCTGGCCAGTCGATCATCGACCGGAATGCGATCCGGCAGAATCAGCAGCTTGTATGTGCCGAGATCGCTGTGCGAATCGATGATATCGAATTGCAGGGCTGTTTCCTGCAGCATACGCACGGCTCCCTGAGCCGCCGCAGGCAACTGTTCGCCGCTCCACTCTTCCGGCGTAAAAACGGCGATTTCGGTCACCGGCCGAGCGCCGCGGCACCACGGCTCTTTGGCCGCCACCTGTTCATAAACGCGACCGATGCGCTCGTAGACGTGCGGACAGAGAGCGCCGTCGGGATGGAGCTGGTCGCCGATGCTGCAACCGACGCCGTGAGCCAGCATCTGAAAACACTCGAATTCGAGCGCTTGCGGGTTCTTGAAGGAATGAAAATCGCCCCATTCGGTGTGAAACTTGCCGGTCATGCCGATACAGGCCAGACCCAATCCTCGGGCGAACCGAATGCTGTAGGGAAAATGGAGATAGCCCCAGTGGCCGCTGGAGGGCAGGGACTCGAGCTCCAGGTGGCTATACGAATCGACAGACGTCCGGGTGGCGGGACCGACGTGTCCGGCATTGTAGAAAATCGAGCAGTCGGGATGGGTTTGACGCACCAGAGCGCTCATCTCCGCCTTGAACCCGTCCAGCATTTGCGCCGCAAAGTCGAG
>JAFGJN010000044.1 GCA_016929055.1 Candidatus Zhuqueibacterota bacterium | reverse complement strand
CCAAAATCCAGGCCTGACGGTTGTGCTATCGCTCATCGCCTGGGTGATCCTGCAAAAAGCCGGGACAACGCTGGTCAAATGGGCGCGGTGGTTTTTTGTCCTTTTGATTTGTTTTATGGTGCCTCGCTACTTGAAAGTTTTTTCCGCGCAAATTGTCGTCATCGGCCGTGAGCTGGGTATCGAGAAGCGGGTGCTCGACAACCCCTTTCTCGATGCCAACTGGTATGAGGGGTTTATGACAGGCGCCGCTTACGCTTTTTGGGGAATTCTGGTAACCGCTGTTGTATGGAGGGAATTCAAATTGTCGAATAAAAAAATCATGAACATCGATGCCAAAACGACGGGGACGGTGACCTAAAGCCAGCGTTTCTCGCGTTGTGACAATCGCTTGTCGAACCCATCACGGATTGTCCGATGGAATCCACAGCACCGCTCCCTCCGATCCGCTTCTCTGCGCCGCTCTATCATATCTGGCAGCGCAACACCCGTCTGCTTCTTTGCATCTCCCGCCTGCGCATCGATGGTTTACAGCACCTGCCCTCCACCGGTCCAGCCATCCTTGCTCCCAACCACCTCAACTGGAAGGATATTTTTGTTATCGCCGGCTCTATCCAGCGGCCTATTGCTTTTGCGGCTACCGATCATCTCTTTTACGTGGATCGTTGTCTGGAGATGTTGAATCGCTATTTTACTCGGAGCTATTCTTCCGGACTCGCTTGCCGAGTTTGTCGCCGGTTCAATCCCTATCTGGCCTATTTTATGGTTTCCCGAGTGCGGTCCAGCGGTTCGTTTTCGGTCCGACATGAACGTCAACCTTTTGCACTGGTGGATGGGTGCAAAAAAGCACTGCTCCAGGGTAAACTGGTCTGTATTTTTCCCGAAGGAAGAATCGGTCAAAACGGCCGCTTGCGGCGGTTCAAGCTCGGCCTCGCCAAGAGCGTCTATGATGTTTTTATGTACAATGACATCAGCGTCCCGGTGTTTCCTGCGGCTATCGCAGGCACGGCGTCCTCTATCTGCCCCGGAAGGCGGCTATCGTTTGTGATTGGGGCGCCCCTGACGATCGATGCCTTTGTCGGTGCAGGCGAGCGACAATCGCTGATCGACTTAACCAGGGAAATTCGTGGCAGGGTGCAACGGCTGGTACAGAGCGAGGGAGCAGTCTGGGCCAATAAATAATTCCTGGGCAAAGCCAAACAAGAAAAGACCGCAATCGATGGCTGGTCACTTTTCAATTTTCCTTGGAATAGAACGGATATTGTATTCTGTTGTATAAATGTTATCGATTAAAATACAGATAAATAAATAACTTTTGAGCACTGGAGGAAAAAATGAAATTTCTTGACGATTTGAAAGTGCATGCGCACTGGCTGCTGCGCGTTGCGTTGGCCAGCGTCTTTATCTATCACGGATTTATGAAATTTCCGGTTGGCGGTTTTGCCCAGGCTATGGGGATGCCGGTTTTTGTCGCATTGTTGGTGGCACTGGCAGAACTCGGGGGGGGTATTCTCGTACTGGTAGGCGGTTTTACCAAAGACATCGTCACCCGTCTGGGTGCCCTGGCCATCGTGCCGGTGATGCTGGGTGCCATTTTTATGGTACATCTGAAAAATGGCTGGAACATCATGAATGGAGGGGCGGAATTTGTGACCGTTCTTTTGCTCGTCGCGCTCTATTTTGTCATCAAAGGTAACGACAAATAAAAATCCAGAGAGGCCGGGGCGATTGACCCGGCCTCTCTGGTTATCGACTGTAAAAATAGATTCACCACTGGGGTTTGTACGACCGCATCAGTTCTTCATTGGTCGGTGCCTGTTGCAACAGTCGCAAAAGTCCCTGCACGGCATTGCCGGCTTCATCGTCAGCGATTTTACGGCGCAGGAGCCGCAACCAGAGCATTTCGGTTTCGTTGTAGAGCAATTCTTCCCGGCGCGTCCCGCTGGCGATCAAATTTATGGCCGGAAATATCCGTTTTTCCGCCAGGGATCGATCGAGGACGATTTCGCTGTTACCCGTTCCTTTGAATTCCTCGAAAATGTAATCGTCCATGCGGGAACCGGTATCGACCAGTGCGGTAGCAATGACCGTCACCGACCCACCGTTTTCGATATTGCGTGCCAGTCCAAAAAAACGGCGCGGAATTTCCAGCGCTTTGGCATCGAGTCCGCCTGATAGTGTGCGTCTCGCTCCGGGGCCGTATTGGTTGAAAGCCCGGGACATACGGGTCAGGCTGTCGACCAGCACCACAATGTCGCGACCGCATTCCAACTCGCACCTAACATGAGCCAGAGTCAATTCCGCCAGCCGGACATGCGACTCGATGCTCTGATCGGCCGAACTGGCGAGAACTTGTGCCGACACGCTCCGGCGAAAATGGGTAACCTCTTCCGGGCGTTCATCGATTAAAAGCACGACAATTCGGGTTTCTGGTTCGCTGTGCGAGATTGCCTGGGCGATTTCTTCCAGCAACCGGGTTTTTCCCGATTTGGGAGGTGAGACGATCAGACCGCGCGTTCCTTTGCCGATCGGCGCGATCAAATCGATAACCCGCATCGAAACAGTACCATTATTTCCGAGTGAAAAGCGTTGATCGGGATGAACCGCGGGCAGACGGTCAAAACGCGATCGTTTGCTGAATTCCTGCGGCTCCAGGCCGCAAATGGAATCGATTTGGGTCAATTGCCGTCCTCTTTCTCTGCGCTCCGTTTTGCCGCTGAGCATTGCTCCATCGATGAGCCCATACTGGCGAATCACCGGCGGCGCAACCCAGATGTCGTCGCTCCCGGCTTGAAACGAGTCGTCTATTCGACGCAGAAATCCCCCGCCCCGGGGCAGAGTTTGCAATACTCCGGTCGATTGTTCAACAGCCATGCGTTCGTGTCCTTGTATGAGAGAATGTATGTTTCCGTTCCTGGCGAAAATGATTTCCAGAGCAGATGCTTAACATCCGTTAATTTTTTATAGGTTAGAAGAGAATCGCGAGATAAATCCCATAGCACAAGAGAAGCAGCAATCCTTCTCCGCGGTGCAGCCGATACTCGCTGCGCATAAGCGGCAACAACAGCAGAGAGAAAGCAAGCATCATGCCGAGATCGAGCCAATGAATCCCCTGGCACTGCAGCGGCGAAACGAACGACGCCGTGCCCATAACACAGAGTATGTTAAAAATATTGGAGCCAATAATATTTCCCAGAGCGATCTCGGGATTTTTGCGCAGAGCAGCGACGATGCTGGTCGCCAACTCGGGTAAACTGGTTCCACCGGCGACAAGGGTCAGGCCGATGACAAGCGGCGATATATTCAGGCGAACAGCCAGAGAGGTACCGGATCGAACCAGGGCTTCTGCTCCGAGATAGAGGATCAAAAGCCCAGCGGCAATCTGCAACGAGCTGATCAGCATGGCAAACTCATCGAATGAAAGGGTGATCTCTTGCGCCCAGGCATATCGAGTCCTGTCTCACAGGCTTTTCAAGTCCGGCGATATTTCGGCGATCGCTTATGCCGGGAGGGACGGCTGCGTCCGGATTTCGGTCTCTCCTGGAGCTGAGATTGTTCGATTCTGGCGCCGGGCGGTGGTACGTGCAAAGAGTGCTGGTAAAAATCATCGAGCAGCATGGCGATGATGGCCGATTCGTCCTCATTCTCGGCCAGAGATCTTCCCAGGGGCACAAAACGCAGGCTGCGCTCGATGAGCCGCTTTTCCCGTTCTCGCAGGCGTGCCTCTAGCAAGGCGGTGACCCGCTGGCTGACGATATTTTGAACATCGACATCGGTCGGAAGTGGACGTTCGTGCAGATCGATGCCATAGCGCCTGGCGATGCGATCCAGTGTAAAGCGCTCCACGCTGTTGACCAACGAGATGGCGGTTCCTGTGGAGCCGGCGCGTCCCGTGCGTCCGGCGCGATGGATATAGGCCTCGTGATCCTCAGGCGGTTCATACTGAATGACGTGGGAAAGCTCTGGTATGTCTAGTCCGCGTGCGGCAACATCCGTCGCTACAAGAAATCGCAGGTTGCCTTTGCGCAGACGGTCGAGCACGTATTCGCGTGCGGATTGGGGCAGATCCGAAGTCAATTCATCGGCATCATAGCCGAATTGTTGCAGCACCACGGCTACATAATGCACCTCCACTTTGGTGTTGCAAAAAATAATAGCCGACGTGGGATTTTCGATCTCGATGATGCGAACCAGACTGCGGTCCTTGTCCATCCCCGGAACGGCATAGACAACATGTTCTGTATCGGTGACATGGACCTGACCTTCACTCAGGGAGATAAACTCGGGCTCGCTCAGGAACTCGCTCGCAGTGCCCATGACAAAGCTTGGAAAGGTTGCGGAAAAGAGACTGCTGTGGATTTTACGCCGCGGCAGATGGGACTGGATCTTTTTCATATCCGGGTAAAATCCCATGGAGAGCATGCGGTCCGCCTCGTCGAAAATCAACGCCTTGAGCGAATCCAGAGCAAATGTTCCGCGCAACAGGTGATCCAAAACCCGGCCGGGTGTACCGACCACGATCTGCACACCTTTTTTTAAGGCTTCGTTCTGAGCGCCATAGCCGACTCCGCCGTAAACCGAAACGGTTTGGAATCCGGTGTCGGCAAGCAGAATTTCTGCGTCCTGATGAACCTGACGGGCGAGCTCTCGCGTTGGAACCATGATCAATGCCTGGCAGGTCATTTTTTTTGCGTCAAGCCGTTCGAGCAAAGGCAAGAGATAGGCCCCTGTTTTACCGCTTCCGGTGCGGGCCTGGATCATCATATCGCGGCCGGCGAGCAGATAGGGAATCGCGCGCGACTGGACCGGCATTAACTCGGTCCAACCTGCACGAGCAACCGCTTCTTTCATTGCGGTGGAAAGCTGCTCGAGGGTGATATCCGGCAAAGATTCTGAAAGTGTTTGCATATAAACCTCTGAAAATAACAACCTATTGGGGTTTCGGTGCTTGGCACCGAAACCGGGAATAAATCGACGCAACCGGGCATCGGAGTCCGGTAAACGAAAAGCGGCGTTTTGAGTCAGGAAATAGCGATTCACCCGCAGGTTAAATTACTCGGGGCGTCAGGCTGGATATTCCGAATCATTATCGGGTATGGGCTGGCGATCAACTTTTTCATTTCCGAATCGACCGGAATGCCGCCGCTGTGAAATGAATACCAAGTTATAATGTACTGCTTTTTAACGTGTATTGCCACCCTTTTCTTTATACCCTTCTGGAAAATAAAGTCGGCGATCGACCTAAATCGGTCGGTCTGCCAGTCAGCAAAGCCAGCCAAAAATCAGATGCACCAAACATGACAGGAGAACAATCGATCGATTGACGAAGGAACGGGCTCTTTCGACAACCCTATACTCAACCTCTGCATTAACTTGTGGAGGCAAAAAAACTCTTGCAAAATTATTTGGCAAAAGTTAGTATAACTTGGTGAATCGCGGCAGCAAAGCCGCCGAAGAATTCGCGTAATTTGGTGGAAAACGATCGGACAGTGTCGCTGCAATTTTGATCTCAAGCGTATAAATCATCTGCGCACGCCATCATGGGTCTGTTCCGACGGGGAAAAAACAATGAAACTGATCAATATCTGCCAAACTTGGAGTCTGACACAGAAACTTATCTTTGGCCTGTTTATTGTCATTATTGTGGCGGTGTTTGAGTTTTTAGCGGGTTATCAAGTCGAGTTTTCGTTGTTTTATATCCTTCCCGTAGCTTTTGTCACCTGGTTCACCAACCGTACGTTTGGACTTTTAACCTCTCTGATCAGCGCGGTGGTCTGGCTCGCGGTGGACGTGGCAGCGGGTCATCCCTACTCGCATCTCTTTACGCCAATTTGGAACACTTTTATCCGCTTGTCCTTTTTTTTGGTTATCACCGCACTCTTGTCGGCTTTAAGACGGACTCTTGAACACGAAGCGTTATTGGCACGGACGGACAACCTGACCGGAGCCTTCAATTCTCGCTTTTTCTATGAGTTGGTTGAGCAAGAATTGGAGCGTTTCAAAAGATATGGCCAGATCTTTTCTCTCGTCTATATCGATCTCGACAATTTCAAGTCGGTAAATAATCGATTCGGTCATGTCATCGGCGACCATGCGCTTCGGTCGGTGGTGAATTTTGTCCAGGCGAATACACGAAAAACCGATGCCGTGGCGCGGCTCGGTGGGGATGAATTTGCGCTGTTGCTGCCGCAAACCGACCTCAAGGAATCACAAACCGTTGTTTCCACTCTTATCGACGGTCTGTTGCAGGAGATGCAAAATCAACAATGGCCGATCACCTTTAGCGTCGGCGTTGTGGCCTGCCGCAAGCTGCCACCAACTATCGAAGCCCTGGTGAACGCGGCGGATGAGCTGATGTACACCATCAAACGAAACGGCAAAAACAATATTAAATTCGCAGTTTATGGGGATTGACTCCTCTTGATGGTTCCGGACAGATATCGACTTGGACATTTCTTTATTTAAGGCCACCAGACTGTGATTCAGAATCGCTTTTCTTCGTCATTGAATCGGCCCAATCGACAAAAAAACAGCGTGCCAAAGCCGCGGTAGCTGCCATAGCCTTCTGGCCGGTATTCAGGCGCATTGAGAATCGCATCGGTATAAGGCATGGCGAATCCCAGGCGATTGTGATAATGATTGTACATCGACTCCCAGATGGGCAAGCGCTGGCAGTCAATCTCCCTTACCCGTTTTGCCGTGCCTTCGATGCCCCTGAGCAGGCGATAGTCGTCCCTTGTATAGAGATCGATTCCCTGGTTCCAGGCTGATTCGGCAAATCCGGCCAAAGCGCCGATTCCCATCTGCTCGTGTCCCTGATCCCGCAGGGTTTCCTGCGTGGTGCTGTCCTCGCGCACATAATAGGACATGCGGCCGTTGCCGATGCCGTTCAAGTAATAGTTTACCGCATGATCAAAGATAAGGGCGTCATCCAAATAAATACCCATCGAGATCAATCCCTGCCCGATGATGGCATCCCAATTGCCGTTATAGGCGGGTATAAAGTCGCGCAACAAGGGCCAGAGAACCGTGCGCAGCCAGGTTTCGAATTGCTGCTGTTCAGTCAGACTCCAACCCGAATCGCTGTGTTTCAAGAGTTCAGCGGCATTGCAGAACTGAATGCAGGCGGTAGCGCCGGCCAGTTTGTCGTTGCCGCCGATCAATGCCTTGTTGGTTTCTGACCAGGCGTTTATGATCTCGATCGATTTTTGCGCATAGCGGCTGCTGTCGGTCAGCACCCACAGTTGCGCATGGGCAAAAGCGGCCTGGGCATCTCGT
>JAFGJN010000320.1 GCA_016929055.1 Candidatus Zhuqueibacterota bacterium | reverse complement strand
GTCAGCTGTCGGTCCGTAACGATCGGCCAGCTGTCTGTGTTTTAGAGGATGGCCGGCATTCATTGCAGCGAGGAGCCGACGGTTATCAAAATCTTTATTCCAAAGCCTCCTATTCTCTGAGCGAACTGGTGGCACGGCCTCACATGTTGAGTCCTAAAGCAGCGTTGCGGCCGATCGTCCAGGATACGTTGCTGCCGACAGTCGCTTATGTCGCGGGGCCCGGGGAGATCAGTTATTGGGCTCAGCTCAAAGGTGTTTACACGGCCTATGATCGCCCCATGCCGGTGGTGGTACCGCGAGCGAGTTTTTTGCTTGTGGAGCCCAAAATACAACGCCATCTGGAGCGCTATAAAATTGATTTGACCCGTTTTTTATCAGATCCACAGGCGGAGATCCAGGTACTTTTTAAAGAATGGATACCCGGGGATATTTCGCAAGGCTTGTCGGTCTTACGCCAAGAGATCGACAGAATTTGGCCGGGTTTGCGGGGTGAAGCGCTTCGTCTCGATCCGACCCTGGAATCGGTTGTGGACAAGAGCCGGGACCAAATGGTCAAATCTTTGCACCAGTTGGAGCAACGGCTTGCCCAGGCGATTTCGGCGCGCCGCGAATCGAGCGGCAGACAGCTCAGCGCAGCGGCCGAACATCTAGTGCCCGAAGGCCAACCGCAGGAACGGCAGCTCAATTGTGTGCCGTTTTTAGTCAAATTCGGGCCATCACTTTTTGAGAAAATCGGACGACAACTGGATTTATTGAATCCGGCGGTACAGGTGATTCATCTCGGCTGAGAGACGAGCGGATTGGAGATTCTGTTTTCTAATCATTCATCTCGAGGAAAAGCAATGCAACAAAAACTGGACGTTCTTGCTGTGAGTGCACATCCGGATGATGTAGAGTTGATGTGTTCCGGGACGTTGGCCGTTTTGGCGGCTGCAGGATACCGGACGGGCATACTTTCTCTCACCCAGGGGGAAATGGGAACGCGCGGAAGCCGCGAGCAGCGCCGGGAGGAGGCGCAAAGAGCGGCGCAAATTCTCGGGGTTAGCTGGCAAGGTATGCTCGATATTGAGGACGGCCAGGTAGCGGTAACTCGAGAAAACAAAGAGAAGCTGGTGGCTGAAATTCGTCGACACCGCCCTGATCTCGTTTTTGCCCCTTATGTCAAAGCCCGCCATCCCGACCATGCCAATTGTTCGAATCTGGTGCGCGAGGCGGTTTTTTTTGCCGGTCTCAAGCGGATCGAAACGGATGACCCCCATTTCCGCCCCCGGCGTCTGGCATTTTATATGGAATTGTATGATTTTGTCCCCAGCTTTATTGTGGATATCAGCGCGGTTTATGAAAAAAAAATCGCGAGTATACGCGCCTATACCTCCCAGTTTTATCAGCCCGGTAAACTGGATGACGAGGAACCGACTTTTATCAGTTCTCCCGAGTTTTTACAGTCGATAGTCACCAAAGCCGAATATTGGGGACAAAAGATTGGCGTTCGTTATGGCGAACCGTTTTGGCTTGCGGAATCGATCGGCGTTGCGGATCCGATGGCTTTGCTCTGTCCCAAAAAGGGATAATGTCGGTTGTGTCACACCGGGGCGGGGATGAGCACGGATTCGAGGGCTTTGTAAAGCGCTTCCCAGCTGTATTTTTGTTTTTCCTCTTGCACACCTTTTTGCAATTTTTCGGCCATTTGAGATTCGAAGAAGCGGCAAATGGCCTTTGCCAGTGCTTCTGGCTTTTCGGGCGGTACGACCAGACCGGCTTTTTCATGGGGAACGGTTTCCGCCAAACTTCCGACATCGGTAACGATCAGTGGCCGGTCAAAATGAAAAGCGATCTGGGCGACACCGCTTTGCGAAGCGGAAATATAGGGTTGCACGACCACATCGCAGGAGCTGAAATAGATCCGCACTTTTTCATCCGGTATAAATTCGCTGTGCAACAGGATTTGCCTCTCCAGTCCGTACCGGGCAATCGAGTCGAGAGTGTTTTGTGGTTTGTCATAAAATTCGCCGGCGATTATCAACCGGGCTTGGGGAAGCGAGCGCAGTACAAGGGGCATGGCTTCGAGCAACAGGTGAAGCCCCTTGTAGCGGCGAATCAATCCAAAAAAAAGAAGAACGGGCACATCCCGAGGCAAACCGAGCACAGCCCGGGCCTCCTCTTTTTCAAGAGCTTCACCGAAATTGGAATAGACTGGATGACCGACTTGGCGTATGGGTTTTTGGACTTTTAACGAATGAATTTCCTCTGCGACGGTGGTGGAAAGCACAATCAGTGCATCACAGCTGTTGAGAAAGAAGCGGCTCAGAAAGCGATCGCCCCATCTCGATTCGTGCGGGATTGCATTGTGAACAAATGCAACGATACGGGTGCGGCGACGTACGATGCGGGCGATCAAGCCGAAGGCCGGTGCAAAAAAGGGCATCCAATATTGAAAGATTACCGCATCCGGCTTTTTGTGAAGGATAAAGCGGGCGGTTTTCCACCAGGATAAAGGGCACACCGTGTCGATCAGCCGTACGGCCGGAAACGGATCGGTTTTGGAATCGGGAACGTACTGACTTTTTCCGGGAAAGAGAATCCCGGGATATTGTCGGCGAAAGGTAACGGTCGTGACGCAGTGCCCGCGCTCGTCTAAACCACCGGCCAAACCCTGTAAAAATTGTGCGATACCACCGCGATAGGGATGCGCCGGTCCGATAAAAACCAAAGATTTTCCGCCCTCCAGGGATGGGCTTTTTTTAACTGCCGATCCGGCAAAGCTTGCGGACATAACAATTATCTCCAGTGTATTCCGGGCGTCTGCTCGAGGCCCGTTTTGAAGGGATAGGCGGCCTGGAATCGATGTTCAAATCGCCCGAAATAAAGGGTGGTTTGCCTCGTACCGAATACCTGGATGGGTTAACGAGGTGTTCACAAGAAGGGTCGGCTCTATACAGGAGTCGAATGTAAATAATAGCCGGGGTAAGTGACAGTTTTTTATCATTTTAATCGAAAGGGTCGTATCCCGACGACCCTTTCGTTTGTCGGGGTTTGACATGTCTCAATGATTCTGCAGCCAATACCGGTTGGAGCGTTGTCCACGGCCGGGTTCGGCAGCATACGCATCTTGCCTGTTGTCAATCAATGCAGGTGTGAATGCATTTGATGATTTCCCGAATCTGATGATGCTTGAGAGAATAATAGATGTTTTTACCGTCCCGCTCGGAAGCGAGCACATCCCGATCTTTTAGTATCGACAAATGATGCGACGCAACCGCTTGTTCGATGTTCAAGCTTTCAAAAATCTGGGTCACGTTCAGCTTGGAACCATCTTCAAGCAAATTCACGATGGCTAACCGCAAGGGGTGCGCCATCGCTTTCAACATTTTGGAAGCTTTTTCAAGTTTCCGATAGTTTTCATTTTCACGTACGGTTGATTTCATAATGCTCCTCGAGGATATATTAAAATATATGAATTGCTATTTACTTACTGTAAAACGATTATAAAGCTCGGCTTATTCCTATTAAGTGGAATGCTCTTTTCTGAATTCGGAAGGCTTTCTTTTCCCCTCCCCTTTTGGTTGAAAAACTCTTTTCAAAATATTACGGTCGAAAACGTTTTATATATAAATATATGTTAATTCCACCTATCGTGTCAATGTTTTTTTTGGGGAGAGACTCGGTGTAGGCGTATTTTGGGAAAATTTTTTTACTTTGTACCAAGTTATCCTGTCTTTGGATAGAGAAAAAGGTTCTAGACGACAGGTTGGGCGGGGCGCCCCCGTGAGCGGGCGATTGTCTTTTCGATGAGGCGATAGGCTCCAATAACAAAGAGCGTGCACAGAACTCCGAGGACGGCTCCAGCGATCACATCAAAGGGATAATGGACACCGACATAGATGCGCGAAAGTCCGACCAGGGAAGCCAGGGTCCAATAGAACCATCGGCCCTGGGGATAAAATATTGCGAAAAAGGATGCAGCGGCAAAGATGTTCGCGGCATGGGATGAGGGGAAGGAAAAGGATGTTTTGAGACCGGTAAGCATTTGCACGTCTTCCAGGGCGACGCACGGTCGTGTGCGCTGAAAAAGCGGCTTAAAAACTGAGGCGGAAAGTTGGTCGCTGAATACAATGACGGGGATGATCAAAAGGGCGGCGATGCGGCCTTTTGTTCCCCCTTTCCATAGCAAAAGGATATAAACGACGATCCAAAGTGGAAAACCGTTTTCTTTGCGGGTGACAAAGGGCATTAACCAATCAAAAATCGGATTTTGCCACCCCTGGTTGATCCAAAAAAACAATGAGGTGTCGATTTGCTGCAGAAAATCCATACACTTCCGTTTGCCGGTTCTTTGCACCGAGCCGGTATTGGATGACTTTTTGGCGAATGATACGTCAGCGCCTTTTGCTTTCCAGTTTTGCCTCGATGGATATCTCGGTGTGTGGAATCGCCTCCAGCCGTTCTTTATTGATTGGCTTTCCGGTTACTTTGCAGATACCATAGGTTTTGTTTTCGATTCGTTCGAGTGCGCGATTTAGATAACCGATGTATTTTTGTTGGCGATCTATCATCAGGTAGATTTTTTCGCGTTCCATCGCATCGGTTCCGGCATCCGCCATATGAAAACTGTAGGCATTGTCTTTATCTACTTCGTCGTTCTCGTTTTTTAACTGATTTCTCATCCGTTCGATCTCGAGTTGCGCTTCTTTTCGCCGTTCGAGAATCAGATTGCGGAAATACGCCAATTCTTCCTCGGAAAATGGTGTGAGAATGGGCTTTTCTTCCGACAATTTAGGTCGGTTAGTTTTTGGGTTTTCTTTGCTCATACACCTGCTCCATCCGATACGACAGTTTTTTTCTCCGGAGTAGGAAAGTTAAAGCTTTAATCACTGAGAAGCAATAGATTAATCGCGTTTTTTCGTTTACTGTGGATAAAATGCCGTCTACCTCAAAAACCATGGTTGAACGATAGAAAGGTTTGCCTTCGATAGTGCAGACCGGTCGTTTAAAGGTTTTTGAACTGATCGGTTGGGATTCCTTTTTCAATGATCATGATAGGAATACCATCGTCGACTCGATAGATGGTCTTGCCGTCCTGAGTAATCAGGCCTTCGGTCAATTCTTGGTCAAGGGGTGAACCGTCGCTATAGACCGCGGCGTTTTCGCGAATCAGCTTGTTCGCTTTTTCCCGTATTTCGGCCGTCAAAAGTTTCACTGGCACCCGGGTTTTGGGGCAACAGAGAATTTCGACTAGTTTTTTATCGACCGGCATTTCTTTCTCCTCTTTTCTGTCACGGATTCTGACAGGCTAGAATCCGAGCGAAAGAATCAATAGGGTTGCAATAGCTTGGTAAAGAAAGGGTTGTCGCTTCTGGGTCTTTCGAAAGCCGTTTTCCCCTTTTGCTGGAAATTAAGGCCCCAACACCGAAAAAATGGCTTCAAACTCTGTCGATTAAAAGTGAAGGCGCTCCCGGACTAAACGAATCGCGCGATTTGCCAAACCGTTTAAAAATACGATATCCAGAGTTGAGAAGCAAATGGATTCTCTGTTCTCTATGCGGATGATTTTTCCCTTGATTTTTAGGTCGACAATGATGACATTCTGTCAAAAGATTTCTGCAGGAGGAGGCATGAAACGCATAATTCTGCTTTTAATTGGCGTACTTTTAGGGACGTGGATACCGGTGTCGGCACAGCAGGGAATTATTGCCATCCATGCCGGTTACCTCAATCCCAAAGACACCAAAGGTGGACTGATGGTCGGCGGCATGATCGGGAAAGCGATTGACGAGGCCGTCGAAATCGGTTTAGGATTTGATATTTTTCATAAATCCTATTCGGATTACAGCACGGTTTCTCAGCTCGATATGCCAGGAATGAGCACCGAAATTGAAGAAACAGAAGTCGATTATGCCCGCACCATCATTCCTTTGCATTTTATGGTAAACGTCAAGATTCCTTCGGGCAGGTATTTTGGCTATCTTTTACGAGGGGGAGTCGGCTATCAATTTTTAATCAGCCGCGAAAAAAATTACGAGCTCGATTCCAGCGAGACCCGCACCTATGGTGGCCTTGGTTGGCAAGGCGCGGCCGGTATTTATTACTATATCGGCAGCCGTTCCACCTTTGTTGCCGATGTGCTATACAACAGCTGTGAAGTGAGCCGGAGCATTGATAAGAGCACGCGCGGTTTGCCGGTAACCGAAAGGGTCAAATTATCCGGTTTGGGTTTTCAGGTCGGTGTGATTATCGATATCAAATGAGTTGCCTTTCAGATAAATAAACCGAATTGAGCCAGGCCCGACTGCAACCCCAGAGGCGGCAGATCGTTTAAGCAGCCGAGCCTTTGTGTTATCGCACCCCCCGCCCAGAGTCCATGCTCCATGATGACAGAACGCAATCACTCGATCGGTCGCATATTGTCGGCCTGATGTCTTTTTCTGTTTAGAACCATCGCGTAACGGGTGGGGTACGGTGTGGGGGATGTTGAGGAAATCGTCTATGGCTTTGCATCAACGCATACAGTTTGGCTTTGGCGGCCGCATGACGCCGATGGTACGACAATTGTTGATCATCAATGGTGTTGTATTTTTTCTGCAATTGATCACTCACGCTTTTGGCGACCAGGCGCCCCTGGAGCGCTGGTTTGCTCTACAGCCGATTCAAGCAGTTTATGGATTTCGAGTTTGGCAATTCATAACCTATGCTTTTTTGCACGGAGGGTTTTTCCATCTCTTTTTTAATATGTTTGCGCTGTGGATGTTTGGACCCGAAGTCGAACGGGTGATGGGGGCCAAACCGTTTATTAAATACTATATCATTACCGCAGTCGCTGCCGGAGCCCTTCAGGTTCTCTCCCATTGGAACAGCCCGATAATCGTCCTGGGCGCTTCGGGTGCAATCTATGCTGTATTAACCGCCTTTGCGCTATTTTTCCCCAACCGGGAAATTTTTCTGCTCCTTTTTTTCATTTTACCCATTCGTATCAAGGCAAAATATTTGGTGATGATATTTGTCGGTTTTTCCTTGCTTTCCGGAATGCAATTGCATCTTTTTGCCTCTTCCGACGGTATCGCCCACATGGCTCACCTGGGTGGTGCTTTGGCTGGTTTTTTCTACCTCCGCAGCGGCTGGCTGATCGGTACCCTTGCCCGCGAACATCGTGTGCGGCAATGGCAACGCCGGCAGCGCGTGGAACAGCAAAAGCACCAGGAAATGGTGGATATTCGGGAAAAGGTTGATTCGATTCTCGATCGAATCAACCAGGTCGGCTACGACAATATCAGTAAAGAGGACAAGTTGTTTTTGAAAAAAGCCAGCGAATATTTATCCAAAGAGTAACTGCAGTGCTGGCAGGAGAAAATCGCTGTTGTGTAGGGGTGCAGTTGCGTTCGAGTATGATGCAGGTCGGAGGCGAACACTGAAAGTTCGGTTGGATGCGTTAAAACTATTTCTCATCTGCTGTTGGCCGATGTGGGTTTTGGCTGCGGAGGAGATCTCGATCGTCGAATACAGTAGCGGAGCCATCGTCGGTAAAATTGGATCGGTCTCAGTCGGTCGCATCGATTATATTCGATTGGATCAATTTGCCCAAGCTTTGGGTTTGCCGTTTCAGCAAAAAGATCGGCTGAAACAATTTTGCCTTATCGTCGGCAATAAAAAGGTCTGTTGTTCGGCGATCAATCCCTTTTTCAGTGTCGATGAAGAAATTCGGCAGCTTCCGTTGAATGTCCTCTATCGCAACGGTCGTTACTATGCGCCATTGCAGTGGTTTCTCTCTGCGCTGGAGGATGTGTGGCCTTTTTCCCTCGAATTCAGGCCGCGTCAGAAGGAACTTTATCTGGACCGAGGTTATCGGCAGGTTGTGCATATCGATGCTGAGCAGCTTCAAAACGGGTTTCTTTTTCGTATTCAACTGAGCAAACCGATCGAATTCAGTGATATTTATACCAGCGAATCAAACGGTTGGTTTTATGTCGATCTTTTCGGTGCGCGGGTGGATACATTGAATACGGTAATCTGCAAACGGGTCGGTGAAAAGATACGGGACTTTGTTCCTATCCAACTTTCAGAAGAGACTGCACGGCTTTCTTTCCGCATTTCCGGCAAAGTTCAGGAAAAAAAAGTGATCTCGGGGGAAAATTCGGCGCAGATCGTTGTTTCTTTACGAACGGTCGATCAGGTTTCTCCCGATCTTTTGGCCGAACTGGAACGGGAGCGGCAAAAATGGAAGATCGATGTGATCATTATCGATCCCGGGCATGGGGGCAAGGATCCCGGCGCGGTCGGAAGAAATGGATTGTATGAAAAAAAAGCTGTGCTGGATATCGCTCTCGAATTAAAGAAACAACTGGAAAGTCGTCTGGACGTCAAGGTTTTGATGACCCGCGATCGGGATCGTTTTGTGCCGCTCAAGCAGCGCACCAAATTTGCCAACAGTCATGGGGGAAAGTTGTTCATCAGTTTGCATGCTGACGCCAATCCGGTCAGATCGTTGCGCGGTCATACGGTTTATTTTCTCGGTCCGGCTAAAACCGAAGATGCGCGGATTGTGGCTCAATTCGAGAATTCGGTTATTCAATTTGAGGACTCTCAGGATCATTATAAGGATTTCGGCGGGGCTGCGTTTATTCTCGGAGCCAATGCCCAGAACGCTTATCACAAAGAAAGCCAGGAACTCGCGGATTTGATCGATCAAAAACTGACGCAACAATGCAGCCTACATGGGCACGGCGTGCGCCAGGCCGGTTTTTATGTGCTATACGGCGCCAGTATGCCCAACATCCTCATCGAAACCGCCTTTATTTCCAATCGCGATGACGAAAAAAAACTCCGCAATCAATCGTTCCAAAAACGAATGTCCACAGCTATCTGCGATGCGATTGTTGAATTTAAAACACGTCAGGAAGGGGATTTTTAGCGCCTCTGGCAATACCCTGCCAACTGTTTCGCCGCATCATTTCACGATCGATTGAATTCAGGACCGACAATTTATTTTTTGCCCATTCCGGTGCGAGCAATTGCTCTGCAGGCGCTTCCGCCGTCAGGCGTTGGATGACGCGATCCTCGGGTAGACGTTCTAGGAAATCGCAGACCTGCTGGCTATAGGTCTGCAGATTCAGTTCTCGAATTTCTCCGCGCATGTAAAGCGCCTCTAGCGGGGTGTCGCGCAAGATCAACAAGGGGTGAATTTTAACCTCGTGAATCGCTGAAGCGGCCAGGGCTTCGGCTGTTTGGTGAACGTGGTGTTCGTTCTCTTCGAAAAGCCCGATCATGACGTGAGTGCAGATCCGCAATGGCAGAGCAAGGAGGTTTTCCACGGCCTGACAATAGTCGGCAAAGGTGTGTCCGCGCCCGATGCGCTGCAGCGTGGCGTCATGAGCGCTTTGAAGACCAAGCTCGATCCACAGATCTGTATGTAGGGCAAGTTCGGCGAGCAACTCGATCACCGGGGGGGAAAGGCAGTCGGGTCGGGTGGCGATTGAGAGGCCAACAACCCCAGGGTGCGAAAGAGCGCCGAAGAAGAGCTGACGCAGGAGTGGTACCGGAGCAAAGGTGTTGGTGGAGGATTGAAAATAAACGATGAATTTTTCAATTCCCATTTTTCCACGGCCGAGTGCCAGACCATTTTCGATTTGCTCCGCGATATCGATGTTCTGTCGGGAATACATGTGGGAAAAACTGTCGTTACGGCAAAAAATGCACCCCTCTTTTCCGCTGACGGGATCCCGATTGGGACACGAGAGGCCGGCATCCACACAGATTTTCCAGACTTTTTGTCCGTATTTTTCGCAAAGAAATCGGGAGAATTTATAATAGCGGTCGGCCATGTCGGTCAGCCCCGTGAGTGGGTATGATCTCTGCTTTTTCAAGGTAGGTCAGAATGGCATTTAGACATCGCGGTACCGACCATTCGGCTGTTGGCAGGTGAAGTTCCGGGGATAATGGGGTTTCATAAGGAGCGGTAATTCCGGTGAATTCGGGTATCTCACCCCGTCTGGCTTTGGCGTATAATCCTTTTGGATCGCGTTCTTCGGCTACCTGCAAGGGAACATCGACAAAGATCTCAACAAATCGATCGGCTTCGACTCGGGAACGCGCCTGGTGTCTATCGCTGCGGTAGGGCGAGATGAAGGCGGTCAGGGCGATGATTCCGGTATCGCAAAACAAACCCGCCACTTCTCCGACACGCCTAATGTTTTCAGTGCGGTCTTTTGGAGAAAAGCCGAGATCGCTGTTCAGGCCTTGGCGAATCACGTCTCCGTCCAGGACAACGCTGAGATGACCCCGTTCGTGTAGGGCTCTTTCCACTGCATGCGCCAGAGTGGTTTTTCCCGATGCCGACAGACCAGTAAGCCACAGCACTGCACCTTTTTGCTGCAAAAGCGCTTCGCGGTCTGTTCGGCTGATCCCGTTGTGTCTGATATCGATCGAGTCGGCGTTTTTATTCACGAGTCCCCTCCTCTGTGCTGATAATAGTCGATTAGGATATCCAGGACTTCTGGCCGGCTGAATTCCTTGGGCGGTCGAATACCCTGTTGCAGCATTTCGCGCAGTTTGCTGCCGCTTATGAGCAATCGATCGGCTGTGCCATGCGGACAAGTCTTGAGCGATGCCATGCTTTCGCATTTTCGGCACCAAAAGGTCCAATCGATTTTCAGGGGGCGAATGGCGAGTTCTGCAACGTCGATTTCGTCAAAAATCGCCTGGGCGTCAAAGGGCCCGTAATAGTTACCTACACCTGCATGATCGCGTCCGACGATCAGATGGGTGCAGCCAAAATTTTGGCGGATGATGGCGTGTAAGACCGCTTCACGCGGTCCGGCATAGCGCATTTCCATCGGATAAACCCGCAGCACGACCCGATCATGGGGAAAATAGTTGTCAAGAAGGGCATGGTAGCATTTCATGCGTATCGGCGCCGGAATATCATCCGACTTGAGCCGTCCGACGATGGGGTGGAGAAACAGTCCGTCGCAGATTTCCAGGGCGATTTTGGTACAGTATTCATGGGAACGATGGATTGGATTTCGGGTCTGAAAGGCGGCGATACGCTTCCAACCGCGTTCGGCGAAAAGCGCTCGGGTTTCTATCGGTGAAGCCATGTCTTCGGCAAATAAATCAGAAAAAGGCCGGGTATGCAAAACTTGCACAGCGCCGGCCAGGTAATAATCGGGCTGTGCATAGAGTTTTGCCACCCCGGGGTGGTTGGGGTCGGTCGTGCGGTAGACCTGCAGGGCTTCGCGTTCTTTGTCCGCTCGATAAATATTAGCGATCGTTAATAGGGCAACCGGTTGGGGTGTTTCCGATGATGTGAGGGCCACAGTGGCGCCGATCTTCAACTCTTGAGCTTTTTTTTCATCGATCGCCAGAGTTATCGGAACAGGCCATAGGATGCCGTTGGCCAGGTGCATGTCTTTTAAAACGCGGTTATAGTCCGCCTCGTCCATAAAGCCTGTTAACGGTGAAAAAGCGCCAAGGCCGAGCATGACCAGATCCGAAAATTCGCGGGTGGAAACCGAAAGTTGTGCCAGCGACGCGGCCCATTGCAGCTTTTCCTCGAGATGCTCCTTTGCTGTAAGAAGCGGATTCAACAGCCCGCCATGGGGCTGAATTAAATCGACCATGCGATCTCTCCTTGTCGGGATGCGATTCGTAACAATAATACGGAAAAAGTTTGGAAATGCAAATGAAATCAAGAGGTAATTTGGGTTTCAGAAATTCTGTTTGACCCCGAGGGAGAGAGCTGAGAGGTGATAATCATAGTAGGGATCATTCGAACGATTGTGCATCCAGGAGAAATCGAGCGACAAGGTGAGGGGATTCCAATCCGGATACGCTTTGAATGACTTGCTCAGCGAAAACCAGAAAACGGACCGCTGGTCTTCACGGGTGCGCTGATCTGCGAAAGCATACCCCTCGAGATCCAGAGCCAGACGATTTCGATAGTGTTTGGCGAGCAAAAGCGTTCCGGCCTGAATCAGCCACAAAGCCGGCAAGCGTTGTTTGACTGTTAGTTCCACCCCTTCCGATTCATAGCTGAATGGATCATCGAACAACTCTTCATCGGAGAAATAATAACCGTCGGTTGTGCCCAGCGTGCGCACGCTGGATTTCAAGTTGCGCCGCAGACTGAACTCGCCGCTGACACCGGTTCCGGCAGAGAGGGCGCGGGCCAGACGCAGACTCGTCAGCAGCTGTCGACTGGCCCCGTCTCCCAGTGTGATCAACTCGGTGAAACCGGGTATCATGCTTGAAACGCTTTCATTGAGATAGTCTTTTTGTGCAGTTTCGACTTGAAATATCAATGTTGTCCCGGAATCAAAAAATCGGCTCAGACGCAGGTATTCACGGTTATAATGATAGGAAAAAAATCCAAGCTGTGGATAGCTGCGTATCCGTCCTTCCCATCCGATATAGGCATAGAGCCGGTTGGTGAAAACGGTTTTGTAGGTCAGGTAGGCCCTCCCCTGGCGGTATTCACTCCAGTCATAGAGTTCCGAATGAAGGCGCGTTCGGGCTTCGACTCCGGCATTGACTTTATCGCCTTGTTCTTTCAGATTGTGGTAGAGATCAAAAGACAAGGCGTGAGTCAGACCGTCGCGGTCAGGAGTTCGGTTATACGTGGTATATTCGGCTCTATGGGCGAGCTGGACCCCGGTATTCGAATCGATCCATCGATAGTGCAATTGCCCTTGCAGCGCCTGGTAAGTATCGGGGATTTGGCGGTAACTGGAGACGATATTGGAAGCATAGCCACCTTGAGCATCAACTGTCAAGCCGATACGGGCATAAAGAAGGGAGGGTAAAAAGACCAAACAGCCGGTGATGACAGATTGAATAATCCGTGATTTCATACGGTCCGCCTTTTTCAAAAATATTTGTCAAGCAAAGCCAAGATCCCGGAGAGCACAAGCCCTTCCGGGATCTTGGGGCAGGAATCGTTAGAGTGATCAATTGCCGCCTTTGTTGCCCGATGGAGTGGTTCTGTTCAGGCCTTTGACGGCGCGGGCGCCGCGTCCGAGGCAATCTTCAGGGCGTTGCCAGTCGCCATCCTGACCGTTGGGAACACCGTCGCCGTCGCTGTCGGGAGCGAGATCGTTAAATCCGTCGCCATCCTCATCGATAAAGCGATGAAAGCCTTTTCCCTTTCCCATACGGCTGCCGCCTTCCGGCTGTTCAAAGTCGGGATCCTGGCCGTTGGGGATGCCGTCGCCATCGTGATCCGGAGCATTGTCGTTGAACCCATCGCCGTCTTCATCGATAAAACCCATGGCACCCTGGCCTATTCGATTACCGCTCTGGTCACCGCTCGGCACGTAATCCGGATCCTGGCCATTGGGGATGCCATCGCCGTCATGATCCGGTGCGTTGTCGTTGTAACCGTCGCCGTTTTCATCGATAAAACCTTTGGTGCCTTCGCCGAGCCGCTGACCTTTCTGCTCGCCTGTCGGTTTATAATCCGGATCTTCACCGTTGGGGATGCCATCGCCGTCGTGGTCCGGTGCATTGTCGTTGTAACCGTCGCCGTTTTCGTCCACAAAAGGATAAGGCTTGGCGCCGCTCTGCTGAGCCCAGAGGGTGCCGCTAACGAGCAGCGTCATAGCCGCCAGTGCGATTAAAACAGTTACGCGTTTCATGATAGACCTCCTTGATTTGGTTTTTTTGATTTGTTTGTTCCTCTGTACTGGCTCAAGCAAGTGTTGTGCCAAAAAATAACCGCATTTTACAAGGTTAATTAAGACCATATAATATATAGAGATGTAGCTGATATGCTTTGGGTAGATTGGTATATTTGATGCGCAAAATTCGACCAAATGGAAGGGAGGGACGACCAAATGGTCGAATCTTTCCCTTTTAGCAAGGTGGTCTGCCTTTAGAGGTGGGTTGGCGTTTATTTAATCAGACAAGAAAACCGGGAAAGACGCCGAAATAATACTTGATATCCACTGCCGGATCGGTTATACTATAGTTGATATGAATTTTCCCATGTCACTTGTCGTGAGCGAAAAAAATGGAAAAATCGATTTGTCGCTATCTTGTCGTGATCGCTATTTTGATCGCGGGAATCTCGTGCGAAAATCATCAATCTGAGTTCTGTGAGAGCAGCGTTCCGATTCAGCCTCTGGATCTTGCGACGGCATCTGAATTCGCCCAGCTTGCATTGAACTGCCTTCAAACCGAATTTCCCAACAAACCGGGGCATGTCATCAATTCGCCGACGGACGTGCGTCGTCCGAGCGAACTTCACCCGGCATTTTTCGGTTGTTATGATTGGCATTCAGCGGTGCACGGTCATTGGTTGTTGGTGCGGCTGCTCAAGCGTTTTCCCGATTTACCCAAAGCGACCGCAATTCGGCAAGTTCTGAACCACAATTTGACAAAAGAAAAGATCGAGGCCGAAGCGGCTTATTTTTCCCAGCCCAATCGTCTCTCTTTTGAGCGCACCTATGGTTGGGCGTGGTTGCTAAAATTGGCTGAGGAGCTACACGGGTGGCAAGATCCGGATGCGCTGGCCTGGAGTGCAAATCTCCAGCCTTTGGCCGACCTATTGGTACAGCGATATCGGGATTTTCTGCCGCGACAAACATATCCGATTCGCACCGGTGTTCATCCCAACACCGCTTTTGGTCTGAGCTTTGCTCTGGATTATGCGCGAGCCGTTGACGATACCTCATTTGCTGCGCTGCTTATCGAGCGCTGTCGGTTTTATTTTTTTTCCGATCGCGATTATCCCATAGAATGGGAGCCGGGCGGAGAGGATTTCTTTTCCCCGGCATTGATGGAAGCGAACTTGATGCGCCGTGTCCTTTCCAGTGATGCATACCGCGATTGGCTCGAAGGTTTTTTACCGGTTCTTTTTTCGAAAAATCTGTCGAGTGTTCTCGATCCTGCTCAAGTCTCGGATCGCAGCGACCCCAAGATCGTCCATCTCGATGGGCTCAATCTCAGCCGAGCCTGGTGTTTGTGCGGAATCGCCAGGACTCTGCCGAAGAATAGCGTGGTTCACGCGAATCTGTTGGCGGTTGCGGCTCATCATGCTCAGGCAACACTTGATTTTATAACCAGCGGCCAATACGAAGGCGAGCATTGGCTGGCGAGTTTCGCACTGTACTATTTCTCTGAAGCGGAGGAGGATTTTCCTGGCGCCAAAAGCCGATATCACGGTTTTGCTCGATATAATTTTATACATCGGGGTCGAGCGGCAATTATCGTCGCGCCGGATACAGCCGCCATCGGCTTGCCCTGGATCTGGCGCGCGCGTTTTTTTGATCATGAACCCCAAACCGATCTGGCTCTGATCCGCCGGGGTTTTCATCTGGCAACGATCGATGTGTCCGGTCTCTATGGATCGCCACAGGCCGTAGAAATCTGGAACGATTTTTATGATTATTTGACGGAGAGGTTCGGTTTTTGTCGTAAACCAGCACTGGAAGGTCTGAGCCGCGGTGGTCTGATCATCTACAATTGGGCAACAAAAAATCCCGATAAAGTATCCTGTCTTTACGGAGACGCCCCGGTATGCGATCTGAAAAGCTGGCCGGGGCCGGATCGGATCGAAATGATGCAAGCGTATGGATTCAAGGATCGGGCTGATTTTTTCTCTTATAGTGGTAATCCCGTTGACAATCTGCAGCCTTTGGTCGATGCGGATGTACCGATTCTGCATGTGGTGGGGGAATCGGATATTGTGGTCCCGGTTGCGCAAAATAGTGATATCGTCGAGCAGCGCTATCGCCAGCTCGGCGGGCGCATCAAGGTGATCCGCAAGCCGGGTGTTGGCCATCATCCGCACAGTCTGGTGGATCCCACGCCGATCGTCGATTTTATTCTACACCACATCGATTGTCCCTGATTTTTTTTGCAATCGATTACTGTAACGACGCATTTTTCTGGAGCACGGATGAGAACAAAAATAGTGACCCTGGCTTGTATTCTCGCTCCTGCGCTATTTGCCGAAACCATTTCCACTTTGACCGCAGGAGCAGCGGCCGTCAACATCACACCTCCGGTGGGGATTGCCATGGCAGGCTGGGTGGCGCGTGAAAGGCCCAGTGAGGCGGTTGCCGATGATCTCTATGCCAAAGCTTTGGTGATTTCGGATCAAGAGACAACGCTTGCTCTTTTAACCATGGATTTGTTAAAGACTTTTCCGAACATTGTTTCCCGGGTTCGTATGGAAGTCTACCGGCGAACTGGGATTCCACCTGGAAACATTATGGTGACTGCCTCGCACACTCATTTTTCCCCAGTGGTCGATTTAAACGGCAGTGGACCTTATGAACGCGCCTATGCTGAAACGCTGGTTGGAAAATTGGCGGGTGTGGTGCAGATGGCCTGGCAAAATCAGCAGCCGGCCTGGATCGGTGCGGGAAGCGGTTCGGCGCCCGAGTACACCTTTAACCGTCGAGTGACCGGGAAAGATGGAGTTTTGTTCAACAGCTGGCGTTTTCCAGCAGATACCACCGGGTTGACTTTTGGGCCGATCGATCCTGAGGTCGGAGTTTTACAGGTTGTAGCGGCAGACAACCGGCCGATCGCTTCCGCGATCAACTATGCCACCCATCCGGTTTGCGGCATGAACGAACTCTATTCCTTGTCTGCGGACTATCCCGCTTTTGCCATGCAGGTCGTGGAAACAATCCAGGGCGGTATTTGCCTGTTTATGCTGGGCGCAGCGGGCAACCAGGTTCCGATTAAACGCGAGGGCAACAGCCGCGTCGAAATCGGTCGGGGAGTGGGTGCGGAAGCGTTGAAAACGTGCCAACATCTTTCAGTTTACAACGGGTTTCCCCTGGCTGTGGCTCATAAAACCCTGGCGTTTTCGACGAGAAATAATCTGTTCACCCCGGACGAGCAGATTGATTTGGAGATACAAACAATGGCCCTGGGCGATATCGTTCTTGTCGCCCTTCCCGGTGAGGTAGCCGTCGAAATCGGGCTCGAGCTCAAGGCTCGAGCCGGAGTTAAACACCTGTTTGTGATGACCCTGGCCAACGGCGGAAACGTCGGCTACATTCTCCGGCGAATCGATTATACAGACGGAGGCTATGAAGCGCTCAACGGTTCATTGCCTCCGGGATCGGGGGAACGCATCATTGAACAGACCCTTGGGTTAATCTCTGCTTTGGCGCCGGTTAGAAACGCCGGCAAAACGGCAAAAACACGACCAGCCAACAATGTTTACGGTGATATTTCCCAAAAAGGTTACGAGGCCATTCAAAAGAAACTGCAGAACCAGCCCTGACCCCCCTCTACCGGTACGGCGGGCGGAAGGAATCCGCCCGCATCCGCTTTTTGGTTTTCCTCTGAAAAATTTGATATGTTTTCAAGTAAAAATTTATTAAATTAACTGCTATTCCTTTCCTTTTCAGATTCGGTGTTAACCGAATCTGGAGATTTTAAAATTATCTATTAACTCACAGGTGTGCCATTCAGTGACACCACCAGACCTAATTGATGCAAAAACAGCAATAAATTTCAAAACTGACAGGTCAGGTTACGCCTTCGGATGCGGTGCGAAGCACCGAATCCCCAATAAATACAATAGGATATTTTCATCAAACGGGTGGAAATAGTGTCTGCTGCAAATGCAATAAAATTATTTGACCAGGCACAAAATCAAAACCAACCCGATCGGTGATTTAAAATTGCATCACTGACGTCCCCGAGTGGGACACCCAGGTGATAATTTTATAAACCCGGACACAAGTGCCGCGAGAGCCAATTTCCCTCGGGATTGGCAATTGAGTCCCGTTGAATTGGGACACGAAGCAGGAGAGAACCAGATTGAAACGCAAGGAAAACATTCGCAATATCGCCATCATCGCCCACGTCGACCATGGCAAGACGACGCTGGTGGACGGCATGTTAAAACAGAGCGGCATTTTTCGAGATAATCAGCACGTGGCGGATCGAGTGATGGATTCCATGGATTTGGAGCGGGAACGGGGCATCACCATCATGGCCAAAAACACGGCGGTGATTTATCGCGGTATTAAAATCAACATCGTTGACACGCCCGGCCATGCTGATTTTGGCGGCGAAGTGGAACGCAGCTTGAATCTGGTGGACGGAGCGCTTTTGCTCGTGGATGCCAGCGAGGGACCTTTGCCGCAAACGCGTTTTGTTGTAAAAAAAGCGCTACAGAAGAATCTGCCGATTGTTCTGGTCATAAACAAGATCGACCGACAGGATTCCCGTATTCAGGAGGTGCTCAATTCGGTCTATGATCTCTTTATCGATCTCGATGCCACCGACGAGCAGATACAGTTTCCTATTCTCTATACTGTCGCCAAGCAGGGAATCGCCCATCGAGAACTCGATGACGGATCGACCACTCTACAACCACTCTTTGAAACACTGGTCGAGGCGGTTCCCGGACCGCTGGCTGATGACGATGCATCGCCGCAATTTTTAATCACCAATCTCGATTATGATGCCTATGTCGGACAAATCGCCGTTGGCCGTCTGTGGCATGGATCGCTGGAGATGGGCAAGAGTTACAGCCGGTGCGGAGAGGGCAAGGTTGTTTCGGGCGTCAAATTTTCTGTCCTTTACACTTTTAAAAATCTGGGGCGAAAAGCAGTTGAGCGAGCAGAAGCCGGAGATATTGTGGCAGTGGCGGGCATTCCCGACGTCAAGATCGGCGACACGCTGGCCGCGCTGGAAAATCCGCAACCGCTGCCACGGATCAAGGTCGATGAGCCGACACTCTCGATGGTTTTTTATGTCAACACCAGCCCTTTATCCGGTAAGGAGGGCAAGTTTTTAACTTCTCGTCATTTGCGCGAACGGCTTGAAAAGGAAACCCTGGGCAATGTGGCAATACAGATTGAATCGACCGACCGGGCGGATGCCTTTAAAGTCTGTGGACGAGGCGAATTGCAGATGGCGGTTTTGATCGAGACCATGCGCCGCGAGGGTTACGAGTTTATGGTTTCCCGACCGCAGGTCATCACCCGAGAAATCGATGGCAAGACATGCGAACCGTTAGAACTGGTTGTTCTCGATATTCCTGAAGAGTATATCGGCGTTGTAACAGAAAAGCTGTCGTTGCGCAAAGGGCAGATGAGCAATTTGGTGAACAAGGGGAGCGGACGCGTACACATGGAATTTCGCATTCCATCACGTGGTTTGATCGGATTTCGCAGCCATTTTCTGACCGACACAAAAGGCGGGGGGGTGATGAATTCGATCTTTCTCGGTTATGAACCCTGGTTCGGTCGTATTCCTCAGCGACAAACCGGTTCTCTGATCGCTGATCGCGCTGGTACGGTGACGGCGTATGCCAGTTTGGCCATGGTGGATCGCGGTGAACTATTTCTGCCTGTCGGTACCCCGGTCTATGAGGGTATGATTATCGGCGAACGCAACCGCAATGGCGATCTGGATGTCAACATTACCAAAGAGAAAAAATTGACCAATATGCGCAGTTCAACCGCCGAGGCGACAGTGACGCTGCGGCCTCCGCGCATGCTTTCGCTCGATCAATCGATCGAATTTATTGCTCAGGATGAATTGGTAGAAGTAACGCCGGAGAATATTCGTTTGGCTAAAATGGAACGAGATCGGAGCAAACGCGCAGTTCAACAACGGCGTGAAAAATGGGAAAACTGAAAAAGGCGGAGCAATCTCCGCCTTTTTTTTCCCCTCGTATCTATTCGCTATTATTTGCCCGGGTAAGCCTTTCCCTCGAGTTCGGCAACATATTTTTCCGTTTCAATTGCGGACTGACAGCCGCTGCCAGCAGCGGTCACAGCCTGACGGTAAATCGAGTCTTGAACATCACCACATGCAAAGACTCCCTCGATGTTGGTGCGGGTACGGCGGTCGGTTTGGATGGTGCGATCTGGAGCGAGGTCGATGCTGTTTTCAAATAGCTCCACATTCGGTTTGTGTCCAATGAATACAAAGACGCCATCGATAGGATGATCCGTAATTTGTCCGGTTTTTACATTTTTCAATTTGAGAGATTCGACTCCGTCTTTGCCGACGATTTCATCGACAATTGAATCCCAGATAAACTCGATTTTCTCGTTTTGCATCGCCCGTTCCTGTAGGATGGCATCGGCACGCAGACGGTCGCGGCGGTGAATGATGGTGACTTTTTTTGCAAACCGCGTGAGAAAAAGACCTTCATCCAGAGCACTGTTGCCGCCACCGATGACGGCGACATTTTTGCCGGTAAAAAAGAAACCATCGCAGGTCGCGCAGTAGGACACACCGCGGCCGATAAATTCTTTTTCACCCGGCACACCGAGGCGTTTGGGGGTGGAGCCGGTTGCGATGATCACGCTTTTGGCTTCGAACTCTTGATCGGCGGTATAAACTTTTTTAACCTCTCCCTCGAGATCGACGCGGGTTACCACATCGTAGAGAATCTCGGCGCCAAATTTTTGCGCCTGTTTCTCAAACAATTGGTACATCTCGAATCCCCCCAGTCCCTCCGGAAAACCGGGAAAGTTTTCCAGGTCATTGGTGAGAGTGACCTGTCCGCCCCGTTCCAGTCCTGCGATCAACAGGGGTTTGAGATTGGCGCGGGCCGTATAGATAGCGGCGGTCAAGCCGGCCGGACCCGATCCGATGATAATGACATTTCGCATGCCTTCCTCCAATTGCTGGCGATCGATCTCAGTGGTAGAGTGCGGGGCATGATAACCCCAACTGTTTCATTTATTTTTGATGCAGCAAAACTTATTTTTCTTCAAATTAAATCGGATTGGGCAGGTCAATGAATTCGACCTGCAGCTCAAAACGGGAGCGAAGATAATCGCCGAGCTGTTGAATGCCGATTCGCTCGGTGGCATAATGTCCGGCGGCGATGAAATGAATGTTTCCTTCTTTAGCGAGATACAGGGAGGGTTCTGCGGCTTCGCCAGTGATATAGGCATCGAGGCCGAGATCGATCGCCAACAAAAGATCCCGAGCTGCACCACCCGAACAGAGCCCGATTTTTTTGACGGATGAAGGGCCATATTCGAATACCAGGGGATCGCATTTATAAAGTTTGGCAACTTGCTGCACCAGTTCAGCGGGAGAAAGTTCTGGACAGACCCCCTGAATGCCGACGTCTCCGAAATCCTTCAATTCGCGCAAGGCCAATTTTTTTGCAGCCACGGCATTGTTGCCGAACTCGGCATGCTTGTCCAGCGGCAGATGGTAGGATAAAAGCGATAGATCGTTTTCCAGCAAGATCTTGATGCGTTTTTTAAAAGGACCTTTGATTACCCGGGGATCCCGGTCCCATAAAAGGCCGTGATGGACAATAATCATATCCGCCTTGCGCTCTACCGCTTTTTCAAAGAGTTCTGCACCAGCTGAAACTCCGGTAACGATGGAGCGGACCTCGCTTCTGCCCTCAACCTGTAGTCCTTGCGGACCATAATCGCTAAAAGTATCGACAGCCAGCAGCTGGTTGAGGTGGTCGATCAGCATATCTCTGTTCATTGTGAACCTCGAGAAGATTAGGAGAATTTTGCCAATTCCACAGGTTTTTGAAGGCGCGATGATTCATAGATCGCAAGAATCAGCTGTAGCGGTTTGCGGGCCACTGTTCCACTGACGATGGGATCGCGTTTTTCCTCGATTGCCGCGATAAAATCTCGATATTGCTTTTCAAACGGCGTGGCCTCGATGGCTTTGGGATCTGAAGCACCACCGGCGGCGCCACCCGGGTCCTGACGAGAGTCTTCGCCTTCTACATGCAAAAAGGCCAGACGTTCGCCTTCGATCCGTGCACTGCCTCGGGTGCCGTGAATTTCCAGCCGGGCCGGCAGACCGGGGAAAAAAGCGGTGGAAGCCTGGATCACACCATAAGCGCCGCTTTCGAATTCCAGCAACACCATCCCGATGTCCTCGACCTCGATGCGATGTGCAGCAGTCTTGCATCGCGCTTGCAGCCATTTAACCGGTCCCATAATCGAAAGCAAAAGATCGATAAAATGGATACCCTGATTCATAAAGGCTCCCCCGCCATCCAGCTCGCGTGTTCCGCGCCAGGCGCCGCTGTCATAATAGGCCTGAGTGCGATGCCATTTAATCGCTGCATCGCCCTGAAGCAATGTGCCCAGTGCTCCGGATTCCACCGTTCGGTAAAGGGTTTGCATCGAGTCGAGAAACCGATTCTGACTGATCACACCCAGGATTACACCTGTGTCGCGACAGGTGCGGATCAATCGGTCGGCTTTATCCAAAGAGATATCGATCGGTTTTTCCACCATCACATGTTTGCCTGCCAGAGCTGCTGCGATACCGATACCGGCGTGAAGACCGGATGGTACCGTAACGTCCACCACATCGACTTGCGGGTCGTCGAGAATCGTCTGAAGATTATCGGTCCATGCCAATCCGTGCTCTTCTGCAAAGGAGCGAGCCTTGTGCGAATCGGTGTCACAGACCGTTACCACTCGGCATTCGTCGATGCTGCTCAGCGCCTTGAGATGATAAGGGGCGATCACCCCGGTTCCGACCAGAGCAAATCCCCATCTCTTTTTACTGGTATTCCGTTCCATTCATTCCTGTCCCAAATAGATTCTTAACGATTTATTTGACTTGTGATAACTGGTCAACTCGAGATAAACGAAAATTGTGCGCAACTTGCTTTTTCCATTTTTGTATAATTACACTGGTTTTACAGCATTTGGGTTGAGTGATGCCCCTCAAGGAGACACCTGCAATTCCACTCCTTTTCGTTTTCGGCGAGTCGAGGCTTTGTCGCCTTTTGTGCCTTAATTGTTGATTTTTTACCTGTCGGTCGATGAACAATCGGTCGGTGAGTGCTATTGTGAATAGCGGTTAACGTGCAAAATGCTGTCGAGTTTGCGTTTGGGTACATGCAATCGATTCGACGAGTCAAGATAATATTTGACCGAGTCGGTAAGTTCCTCAACAACGGGTTGTTCATCCGGATAGCCCAAAGCCAGGGCGGTATCGATTTCATAGTTTTTGGGTATACCGAGCAGAATGGTCAGAGCGGCGCGATCAAGCGAACCGAGCCAGCAGGAACCGATGCCGAGTTCAAGGGCGGTCAGGATGATGTTTTGCATGGCGGCGCCGGCATCATGCTGGCCGCCTTCAGGCCGGATGGAACGATTGATCAGCAAAACAATAAAAGCCGTCGGCTCCTGACCCTGAGGCGGACGGCCCTGTTCACCAGGCAGATAAGCCGCCCAACGGGTATGTTCGAAGACGCGGAGAACGGCATCTCGCTCTTCGACAACGATGTATTCCAGCGGCTGCAAGTTGGCTCCCGACGGAGCAAGACGGGCGGCATCCACCAGACTGCGCAAGGTGGTTAGGGGAATGGGAGTTTGCTGGAAGCGTCGAATGGTTCGGCGATTTTTGATAAAAGCGGCAATGCTCACAGTAAAACCTCATGTTTTGTTTGCAAAGATTGTTTTTTTGTAGGACATTACTTTTTAATATAACCGGATGTGTTCAAAAAGCAAACTTTTTATCCATCACGATTGGGAATCGAGGTCAAGTTGTTGATTTGCTTTATTTCGAACGTTAGTTCTGGCGGATGGAAAAAGCATTACAGATAGAGTTGTTCGCAATCCTCTTGTAACCCGGACAAGGTGAATTCGTACACCAAAGAGCTTGAAGGTTTTGGCGTGCTGAATCTTTTCAGGCTGTGTTTGATTTTTGCTGTTACAAGAGCGCTCCCATCCTGCGGATGGTCGGCAGAAAGCTGATTAAAAATCAAACGGAGGAGAAAAAAATGTCCGAATCCACGAATTTGCAGCCCTCTTATAAGCAAGATCGTCTGAACGGTTTCATTTTAGGTGTTATTTTTATCCTGGCCGGTTCTCTGATTTTCGCAGATCAGCATAACTGGTTGCAAGCGGGGTGGTTCTGGTGGCTGATTTTTTTGGTCGGCATTGTGTTTTTGCTAGAGTCAGTCGTTCGTCTGGCGCTGCCCAACTATCGGCATCCGTCCCTAACGCGTATCATTTGGGGACCGATACTGATAGCTGTTGGCGGCGGTAAAATCATTTATCTGCAAAACTGGTGGCCCCTCATTCTGATAGTGACCGGGGTGTTGTTGGTCATCAGCTCGATTCGAAAACTCGAGAACTAGAGAAAGATTCAGTGCCTGAAAATGTTTTGATTATTTCAATGATATTCAATATATTTACACCCGTGTGTTCGATCTGACGACCGGACACCTGTTGATTTTCAAATTTTTGTCAATCGGCCTGCCAATCGATACTAAACGACTACTCGGCGAATGGTCAGGATTTTGTTGCATCCCGATTCAATCCTATTGGTCTGTCGGCCGCCGGCGACAATCCCGATCGCTAACTTTTCTGTGTTGCTGTTACGGAAGCACGACTTGGTGCTGCTGTATCGCACCGCCATACAACTGACAGGAGACTCTAATGAAACTCGGGGACTTGCTTACTCCGGAAGTCATTCGAATCCCGCTGAAAAACAATGAAAAGAGCCGAATCATCGAAGAGATGGTGGATTTGCTTTGCCAGGCCCATCAAGTCAATCAGCGGGATGCGGCGGTTGTTTTGGCAGCGGTTATGGAACGCGAACGTGTCATGAGCACCGGAATGGGTGATGGGATCGCGATACCGCACGCTAAAACCGATGCGGTCGACACACTTGTTGCCGCTTTTGGCGTGACGCGCGAGCCTGTGGATTTCGACACAATCGACGGCAAGCCGATCCGCATGGTTTTTCTTTTAGTCGGCCCAACGGAACAAACCGGTCCGCATTTGAAAGCTCTGAGTCGAATATCCCGATTGATGCATCGAGAAGGATTTCGGGAACAACTCGCTCTTGCCCACGACAGCCAGGAAGTTTTGAACGCCATCGAAAGTGAAGAAAAAAAATATTTTGCTCTTTAGCGCTGGATTTGAGTGTCCGCATATCGAAACCGGCAAAGGCCCGCTTGGACGTCTGGATTCGACGATTAAACGCAAAGTTATTTGAGCCGTATCACCGAGGAAAGAGGAATGAAATACCAATCGATCAAAGGAACGCGAGACGTCTTACCGCAGGAACAGAAATATTGGCGTTTTATCGAAAAAACAATTTTTCGAATCACCGAAAGATTCGGCTTTGAACGGGTGGAACCGCCCATTTTTGAAGAAACCGCTCTTTTTTTGCGCGGAGTCGGTGAAACCACCGATATCGTCGAAAAAGAGATGTATACTTTTTTCGATAAAGGCGACAACTCTTTAACGCTTCGGCCGGAATATACGGCTGGAGTGATGCGGCTTTATTTGCAGAACGGACTGCACGTGGCGCCGAAACCGGTCAAGTTGTACAGTATCGGCCCAATTTTTCGTTACGAAAGACCGCAAGCGGGGCGTTTCCGCCAGCACACCCAATTCAACGTCGAAGTTTTGGGGGAACAGGATCCAGCTGTCGATCTCGAGGTGATGTCGGTGGCCTGGCAGCTCTATGCAGAACTTGGATTTTCCGGCTTGGCTTTTCAATTGAATAGCACGGGCTGCCCACACTGTCGTCCCGCTTATATCGAGCAGCTCAAGGAATATTATTATCATCATCAGGAGGCCATTTGCGGGGACTGCAAGCGGCGGTTGGAGCGCAACCCTTTACGGCTTTTAGACTGTAAAGTCGAAACTTGTCAGGAAATCAGTGCCGGCGCACCTGTGATTCACAACCATCTCTGCATTGAATGCCGTGATCATTTTGCCACGTTGCGTCTCTATCTCGATACGCTCAAACGGCCTTACCGCATCAATCATAGATTGGTTCGCGGACTCGATTACTACACCAAGACCGTTTTTGAGGTTTGGGTGGAGGGTATCGGTTCACAAAACGCCATGTGCGGCGGTGGACGATATGACGGATTGATCGAGCAGCTGGGCGGCAAACCGACTCCTGGAATCGGATTCGGTTCAGGTATCGAGCGTATGATACTCGGCATGCGCGAGCAGAATATCGAGCCACCGGAATTGCTTAGGCCATTTGTTTTCGTCGCTCATATAGGTCAGGCCGCTGATCTCAAAGCGATCGAGTTGATTGCCGATCTTCGCGATATCGGTATTGCTGCCCTGATGTCTTTTGGCAACCGCAGTTTCAAAGCGCAGATGCGTGAAGCCAATCGCCTGGGGGTCGACTATGCCGTCATTCTGGGAGATGAAGAGATGGTGAATCAAACCGCTACGGTGAAAAACCTGTCGACTGGCGAACAACAATCTCTATTGTTCGATCAAATTGTACCGATGATGATTCGTATGCAGAAACACACGGACAAAAAGAGCTGAAGGCATGCTGGGCGCGAGAGGAGAAAGAAAAATTCGATACTCGTCTCTTTCGAACGCGCATCTGCGCGTCTTGCGCGCTCTGCAGACGAAAAAGCAGCGCCGCAAGGAGGCGAAATTTCTTTTAGAAGGCTTGCGGCTTTGTGAAGAAGCCTTTGCCTGCCGCTGGGTTGAACCGCAGGAATTGATCATCGATCCGAAGCGATTGGCGAGTGACCAGCGGTTTCTCGCATTGGTCGATATAGCTGAAAGAAAGCGAATCCCGCTCTTTTTTTCAGAGGCCGATATTTTCCACCAGTTTTGCGACACGCAGCATCCCCAGGGGATCGCTTGCGTCGTTCGTTCGATTTTGCCGCGGCTGGACGAATATATTATCAAGGCCACAGGCGTCTGGCTGGCAATCGATTCTCTGCGTGATCCTGGAAATCTGGGAACGATTTTGCGCACGGCAGCCTGGTTCGGAGTCTCGGGAGTGCTTCTCAGCCCCAGTACGGTCGATTCGACCAGCCCCAAAGTGGTACGCAGCAGCATGGGCGGATTGTTCCATCTGCCGGTATTTGCCGACACAGATCTCTTGCACTGGCTTCCGCGCTTTCGAGAACAGGGATTCCGGATCACCGCCGCTATGACGACCGGTGGGATTGATCCCGGTGGGATTCAGGCTGCGGATCGCGAGCTCATTCTTGTCGGCAGCGAAGCTGCTGGGCTCGATTTACGTCTCGCATCAGAAATCGATCTGCGTTTGACGATTTCTCGAATCGGCAGGGGTGAATCGCTCAACGCTGCCCAGGCAGCGGCAATTCTCTTATACATACATAGCCAAAGGAAATGAAATGGAACGGCCATCCGGGCAAGCGATTCAGGCCTTTCACGCCGTTATAGTGGTTGTAGCATCTTTTTTCATTTTTCTTACTGCTGGTTTGCTGATCGGTTTATTCGGAATGAGCAAACCGGCCTTATTGGTGATAGAACTTTTGCTGGTCATACCTGCAATCGGCTATGTCGTTTTTCGGGGCTTGCCCTTGCGGCAAGTATTTCGTTTCACTGTTCTTAACGCACACCAAGTGTTCTATTCGATCGTACTGGCCGTTTCCGGTTTTGTTTTGCTGGATGAACTCGATCGGATCATGGCGATGATTTTTCCGATGCCTGATATTTTCGTCCAGGCGATCGAATCGATGATGCGTATTCAAACGCCAAGCGATGCCGTTTTTCTGGTGTTGGCCGCGGTGCTGGCGGCGGGGTTGAGCGAAGAAATGTTGTTTCGCGGCCTTTTGCAGGGCAGCCTGGAACGCGAGCTCGATCCTGCCAGGGCGATTGTTCTTTCCGCAATTGCCTTTTCTCTGCTGCACCTGAACCCCTGGAACGCATTGCAGATAACCGTCATCGGTTTGCTGATGGGCTATTTGGTGTGGAAGAGCGGTAGTCTTTGGCCGGCGGTTTTTGTCCATATGCTAAACAATTTATTTTCCCTTCTGATACTCAACTGTGACCCGGCGATCTTGCGATGGTACAGCGGCGATCATCATGTTCGCCTGCACTGGGTCATCATCGCGGTTTTTTGTTTTGTGCCGGCCTGGCTGGCTTTTGGTCGGGAATCTCAAAAAACTAGAGGAGGCACTTGACGTGGCAAACAATCGACCTCGAGTCCGAATCGGCATGATTCAATCAGCTGATTCTATCAGCTTTCGTTGTTCACATCCGTTCCAAGCAACCGATCTGGGAGGTCAAGTTTTATTTGCCGGACAAGCCGACAAGATCCACACGTTTGAGATACTGGATGCCGTTCCGGCAAAAATCGATTTTGCGGTGCGGTTGGCGATTGCGGAAAGCCGCGCTGATGCCGAGCGAATACAACGCAATTTGACAGAAAAATCCATCGCGACCGAACTTTGGAATCCTGGTATTGTATTGGAGATCGAAGAGACCAAAGTCGACAACCGGGAATTCTGGATCGTGACCGAGCCTTTTTCTTCGCGAGTAATGGCCGACGCTTTTACACGTGCGTATGAGCTGGCAGGAGAAGCGGTGGTGGTGAACAAGATCATCGAATCCGCGAGCGGTAGAGTGCGGATCGGCGATTATGCTGTTCCCGGCGGTATTCGCATCGAGCCACAGGATGAAGGGCACATCTTTTTGCAAGATGTGACTGTTGGAATTGAATTTCACTGGCAACACAAGCGCACTCAGGAGCTGCCCGGTGTTCTGGAAATCGGAATCAATAACAACGGAAAATTGCTGGCCATCAATGAATTGGATATCGAAACCTATCTGATCAGTGTCAATTCTTCCGAGATGACCGCCGAGAACCCGATTGAATTGCTCAAGGCGCAAACGGTTGCCGCCCGCAGCACGATTTTGGCAACCATGGGCAAACACCACTATGATTCCAGTTTTCATCTCTGTTCCGACGACCATTGTCAATGTTATCACGGAATCGCCAACATTTCAAACGCTTCTCAAAAAGCAGCGGATGCGACCTGCGGAGAAACACTGTTTTTCAACGGCCGGGTGTGTGATGCGCGTTATGCCAAGATCTGCGGTGGTGTGATGGAAAACTATGAGTCGGTTTGGGATCATCGCCGTGTTCCTTATCTGGTTGAAGGAGTCGATGGCAAGGAAAAAATCGAGTTGCCGGTCAATTCGGAAGAGGCGGCAAAGGCATTGATCGATGCTTCGCCCGACGTTTTTTGCAATACACAAAAATACCGCATCACATCTCCGTTGCCCTATGACTCGACCGAGTTGTTTCGCTGGACGGTCACCTATACCCGGGCCGAGTTGCAGGAGCTGCTGGAAAACAAACTCGAAGAGGATTTCGGCGAATTGGTCGATCTCATTCCAGGCGAACGGGGTGCCAGCGGGCGCTTGATTAACCTGGACATTATCGGCAGCAAAAAATCGATTCGAATCGGCAAAGAGTTGGCAATCCGCCGAGCGCTTTCAAAAAGTCATCTTTACAGCGCGTGTTTTTATATCGAACGGGAGCTCGAGGAAAATGGAATGGTACGAGCGTTTCATCTGCACGGAGCAGGTTGGGGGCATGGTGTGGGGCTTTGTCAGGTAGGCGCGACGGTGATGGCGCAGCTCGGTTACGAGTATCGAGAGATTCTCGCCCATTATTACAAAAGGAGCGAATTGCTAAAAGCATACAAATAGCGGCGGCACTCTCTGGTCGAAAAAATCTATAAATAAATGTCCGCAAAAACAGACGATTGTGGCTATTATGCAAACGACTGGAGGTCACTAGTCGATTCGATGGCTGGGGCTATCGGACTGACTTGCGGAACGAGATAGACTGGAGAGGACGAGATAGAGCTGCCGGGTTATGAAAATAGTCATTCTCAATGATGAGTTACGCTCCGAAATGCAGATGTACCTCGCTCTTTCGAATCATCATAGAGTCGAGATTGCAGAAAATATCGACGACCTCTTGCTGTTGATGGAAAAGGAAGCACCGGATTTGGCGTTTCTGGACCTCGGTTCGCTTGGGGAAGACCACACCACAGTGGGTGCGACTTGGGGAGTCTATGATCGAATCGTGAGACGGTATCCGCAGACCAAACTGGTCGGAATCTGCGATCGCGATGATTCCATCCTCTGCGATGAGGCTACGGAAAAAGGCCTCAAATACCTTTTAACGCGGCCCATACGCAACCGCGAATTGCTGGCAATTGTTGAATAGATGATGTGTTTGCAACTGACCTGCGGCATTTTTTTGTCAGAAAGGTATTGCTTTTAAGCCCCTTTTCTTTTATGTTGAAAAAAATGGAAATGCAGAGCTAGGGGAACCGATATTTCCTTTGACGAGAAGCAAGATGCGAATCGAGACAGACTTTTTGGTCATCGGAAGCGGCATGGCGGGATTGAGTTGTGCACTCAAGCTGGCACGGCGCGGAAAAGTTGCGATCGTCACAAAAAAAGAAAAGGCCGAGTCGAACACCAATTATGCCCAGGGCGGTATTGCCGCAGTTTTTGATCCCACCGATTCTTTTTCCAAACATATACAGGACACGCTGGAGGCGGGCGACGGATTGTGCCAACGCGAGGCGGTCGAATTGATCGTGCGTGAAGGGCCCAAACGTGTCGACGAATTGGCCGAGATCGGGGTGCAATTTACCCGCAAGAATGATGGCCGTTATGATCTGGGCCGGGAAGGCGGCCACCACATCGATCGCATCGTTCATGTTAAAGATCATACAGGTCGGGATGTCGAAAATGCCTTGCTTGAAGCAGTAAAAAACGAGTCAGCGATTGAGGTTTACGAGAACCATACGGCTATCGATCTGATCACCGAGCATCAAATTCTCGGACCCTATAATCGGGCAGCGCAACGGCATTGTTGGGGCGCCTACGTGTTGGACGATAGAAATTCCAACGTGCTGCGGGTGCAGTCCAGAGCGACTGTTCTGGCCAGCGGAGGCTGCGGCCAGGTTTATCTTCATACGACCAATCCGGCTATAGCGACTGGCGATGGAATCGCCATGGCTTATCGAGCCGGCGCTCGCATTGCGAATATGGAGTTTATGCAGTTTCATCCAACGACTCTGTACCATGCGGAGGCCGATTCGTTTTTGATCTCCGAAGCGGTGCGCGGCTTTGGCGCTCGTCTGGTTACGCGCAACGGCCAGACTTTTATGGAGCACTATCACCCGATGGGATCTTTAGCGCCGCGGGATATCGTTGCGCGCGCCATCGATGCCGAATTGAAAAAAAGCGGTGATCCCTGTATCTATCTCGACATAACCCATAAAAAATCCCAGGAAATCAAAAATCGCTTTCCTCATATCTATGAGAATTGTTTGTATTACAAGATCGACATCACTCGAGAGCCGATACCGGTCGTGCCGGCTGCCCATTACAGCTGTGGAGGTGTGCAGACGGATCTCCACAGCGCCACCAGCTTGTCGGGTCTGTTCGCTTGCGGCGAAGTCACCTGTACAGGCGTGCATGGTGCCAACCGCTTGGCCTCAAATTCACTGCTTGAGGCCGTAGTCTTTGGACATTTGGCCGCTGAATCGGCGGCCGATTTTGCCCGCCGCGAAGCCGAACACTATCCTGCCATTCCACCCTGGGATGAGAGCGGCACGTTTAACAGCGAAGAATGGGTTTTAATCTCGCATGATCGTATGGAAATCAAAAACATCATGTGGGACTATGTCGGGATTGTACGCTCGAATCTGCGCCTCGAGCGTGCTTTGAGTCGGTTGCGCCTGATCGGGCAGGAAGTCGAAAATTTTTATAGACGGACCAAAGTGACCAATGAGCTCATCGAATTGCGCAATCTGGCGACGGTGGCAATGTTGATCGTTCGTTCGGCTTTGACGCGCAAAGAGAGCCGGGGATTGCATTATACCACTGATTACCCGCGTCGCGATGATGAAGCTTATCGGCGCGATACAATCATCGAAAAAAAAGAAATATAGTCGAAACCGGCCGTCCGCTTTCCGTCGTCTTGGCAACAGATCCGGGTCCGTTGCTAACAATTAACTCGAGAGCAAAAAATGATTGCGACAAAATTATATGTTAGAGCATTCAAGTCCATTTATGAAATGGAAATACCCTTTGACGGGCGGATGAATGTCATTATCGGGGCCAATGAGAGTGGCAAAACCAATATCCTTCGAGCACTGCATTCCTTTCTTCCCGAAGTACCATTTGATACTTCATTGACCTGCCAGTATAGCAATCATTATTATATGGGCAAGTGTCCCGAAGTAACCCTCGAATTCAGCGGTTTGACTAAAGAAAATCGCAATCAATTGTTGCAGATATCCGAGGTTTTTAAAGACATTGAATCTTTTCAGGTGAGACGAGATGGTCCTTCCCTCAAAGACTACCATCTTTTAATCGGCGATTCAGAGGTTGACAATATCGATGTTCGAAATTTTATCAAGCTATTGCCCAAAGTGCTCTATTTCAGCGACATTTCGTTGCTGAAAAACCGAGTCGATTATGAAAGCCTCGTGTCCAATCATCCTGAATACAACACTGAGCGCAATCTGCTAAAGATTGGGGCCATCGAGGATTATGAGATCATTTTCGAGGACAGCACGCGAGGGCGTCGAGCCATGGATGAGGCCAGTCGCATCATCACCGAACAGATCCGTCGCGCCTGGTCCCAGGAACCGAGCATTGAAATCAAATTGAGCGTGAACGGTTCTACCCTCTACATCGACTTTTCCGACGATACCACGGTTTTTGACACACCTGAATCGCGCAGTCTTGGTTTTCGCTGGTATCTTTCTTTTTATGTGAATTTTGTGGCCCAGACATTTGAAGCGCGTGCCAATGAGTACATCTTTTTGGTCGATGAGCCGGGGATTCATCTGCATCCTGGCGGACAAAAAGATCTGGTAAATGTGTTGGAAGATCTGTCGCTGAAAAATCAACTGATTTACACCACCCACTCGCCTTTTATGATCAACAAGCAGAATCCGGAGCGCGTCTTTCTGGCAGTTAAAGACAAGAATGGTACCCGTGTCGACACCAAGGCCTATCGGGACAACTGGAAAACTCTGCGCAAGGAAATAGACATTCTGCCGGGTGATCTTTTTTTCTTCACCGCGCCTACGGTGAACAACGACAGCGCCGACAAAAAACGGGCGGGATTGCTTCACAAGCTCAAGTAAAAGTGGGGAATTATTTATCGGAAAAGGCGGCTCCAAAGGCCGCCTTTTTTATGTGAGCGGGAATTCAGCGGCTCAGAGCAGCCGGCGATTGTCGGGATTTTGCAGCAGCAGATGGGTAAAGACTTGCGCGTCCTCAAGGGTAGAAGAGATCAATGATACTTCGTTGGGTTGGTGGGCCGTATCTTCGATGGTCGACCAGACGGCAGTGGGAAAACCTTTTTCGCGGAAATGGGCGGCAACCGTTCCACCGCCGATACCGATCGTCTCCGCCTGAATGCCTTTGATCTCCCGGATTGCCTTGCCTAGTGCTTGAACGACCGGCGCATCTTTGGCTGTCGGGGGAGCCGCCACCGCCCGCTGAGGAAAAGAGATATCGATTTCAACGCCGAATTGCTTTTGCACCTGGCTCGAAATCTCTTTTACCTTGGCTTCTACTTTTTTGATATCATAAGACGGAAGGATGCGGCAATCCAGGTAAAAAACATCATCTCCCGGGATGGTGTTGATATTTTGAACATTGCTTTCCTTTTTTGTGGGTTCGAATGTGGTGGTCGGCGGATCAAAAACCGGATCGACGCGGTCAAAGAATCGATGCAGTTCGTCCAAGCGGACGATCAGATTTGCTGCCGCTCGGTGTGCGTTGACACCTTGGGCCGGCGTCGAGGCATGGCATTGTTTGCCGCGCAGGTGAAAGCGAATCCAGAGAATAGTTTTTTCCGCCACCTCGATAAAACGCCCCTGCGGGTCGCCGGCATCCGGAACGATGATCCAGTCGTCGGTGCCAAAGAGGTCGGACCGGTTTTCCAGCAGGTGGTGCAGGCCGAAAAGGCTCCCGGTCTCTTCATCGGCGACAATCGCCAGACCGAGATCCTGTTCGGGCTGAGTGGCGGTTGCCCTGAAAGCTTTAACGGCCATCAATGCGGATACCAGGCCCTGATGATTGTCTTCCACTCCACGCCCGATAAGCCGATCGCCGTCGACGGTCAATTCAAAGGGATTCGTTTGCCACAGTCCAGGATCGCCAGCTGGAACCACATCAAGATGGGCCATGATCCAGAGGGTGCGATCGCGTCTTTTTCCCGGTAAGCGGGCGATGATATTTGGACGGTAACCGCATTGGACGCGCTTGTCTGGCACGCGGATGGTTTCGATTTCATCGATGCCGAGGCGCTTGAGTTCGGATTCGACGAACTCGGCCTTTTCTTTTTCCCCCTGCCCCCCGTTTTCCGGCCCCAGGGCTGGAATAGCGACAAGTCGACTCTGCATATCGATGACCGACTGGCGATATTCATCGATTTGTTGCAGGCAAGACGACAACGCGTTTTGATCGGTCATCGTTCTTTCCTTTCAGTTGATTCACCTGTTTTGTGGAAATGTATCTGGCCATCGGCCAGCCGAATCCGGCTTTCCGGGCCGAGATTGAAAAGCGCGTCCAGAACGCCGCATTCGAGAAAGGTGCCGAAGAGCTGGGTGTGTGGATGCAGGCTGGAATGAAATTCAGCCTTTTGAATACCGTTGCATTCCAATAGATCGGAACGAAGCAACTCGGTTTGTCCGGATTCCAGAAGATATCGCGTTGCCGAAATCGCCCGACACCAGGCGATCACTCGTTCGGTGCGGTCATCGACTGGTGGCAGCTCGGAAGCGTTGTGGATGGGTTTGTCGATGGCGAGGTGTTTCAGACAAAACCGCCGGCACGCTGACAGAAGATCAATCAGGCGTTCCCATTTTTGATCCAGCAGTGAGGCGAGTTCGTCCCAGTATAAATAAAAAAAGGGGGTATTTCGGTATGCAAGTTCGAGACTGCGCAAATGGGTTCTGACCCACCTTTGACTGGTGTCGATGTGCATCTCTGCGATGCTTTGTCGATCACAGGTTTTTTTTAGAACGGGAATCGTGAGCCAGTACCGGCCATTTCGGGTTTTGATGGCGGTGCGATGCATGAGGGTTTGCCTGTTGAAGCCAAAGGTATCGGCCCAGACCAGATGATCGGCGCGAGCGGCCCGAGCAAAAATCCGCAATGGTGGGAAATAGGCGGGTGTCAGAACGGTCAGGATCATCGGTCGGACTCTTGAATTAGCTGCTCATACAGGCCAAAAAGTTTGGTCGCTTCGTTCTGCCAGTTGTATCGGTTTTTTACAAAAGCGCGGCCGTTTTCTCCCAGTTTCTGCCGCAGTTTTTCGTCCTGGAGCAGACGGGAAATAGCGGCGGCATGTGCCAGGGGGTCGGTTGCGGATACGGTAAAACCGCATTGTGCTTCCGAGATCAGGTGGATCAAGCTCGGCAGATCACTGGCGACAATTGGCAGTCCGCAGGCCATATACTCGAACAGTTTGTTAGGGAAAACCATTTTGAGCATCTGCGGATTGGGTTGCCAGGGGATCAGCCCGATAAGCGAGTTTACCAGATAATCGCCGACGCGTTCATGCGGCACAAACGATTCGTACTGGATGTACTGCTGCAATCCGCGTTGTTTGACCCAATCTTTTACCTCTTTTTCGACCTGCGGTTCATTAAAAGGACCAAGGCAGAGCAAAGAGATGTCGGGATGGTCAGGCGTGAGGGCTTCCATGATGTCGACCATCAGACGAGCACCCCGGGTGCGGGAAAGACCGCCGAGATAGATCAGACGGTATTTGGACTTTCTCGGCTGGTCATAAACCGCGAAATTTTCCAGTCGCGGCAGATTGCGCAACAAAATCGTGCGGCACCCGCTGGTGCGAAAGCGTTCCTGTTGGTCCGGAACCACACAGATCACCGCATCCAGTTGGCGCGCCAGCATCGGTTCGAAGACCGAAATGAGGCGGAAGAGAATCGGCTTGAGCCAATCGGGGTACCAAACGCGTTCGTAAGCGACTTGCGGGTAATTTTCGTGACAGTCATAGATGACGATTTGCCGGGTGAGCCACTTGAGCAGGACACCGACAGGCAGCAATTCGAGATCGTGAAAATGATAGATTCGGGCTCTTTCACGCCAAGCCTGCCGGGCGAAACGAATCATGCTGAACAGCCGAAAAAAGCGATTGGGAGGATAGGTGAGACCTTTCAGATGAACACCGTCGCGATGGGCCTCACGGAAATCGGCGTGCACGAGCAACACAACCTGGTAGCCCTGAGCAGCCAGACTTTTGGCTTCGCGATGAAAGACCCGAACATCATAAGGACGATGGACCGTGGTCAAAACACAAACTTTGTTGCAATCGGTGGATCCCAAATTGCGCACCCCGCTTTTAGCTATTCAAGGGCTCGAACAAGTTGACACGCCCCCAGGATTTTGCTGAAAAGTGCTGCAGGCTTGCCTCTCCAGCAGAGGGGCGATGTTTTCCGGAGGCGGCAGGAATCAATCCAGTACCATGCTCAGCCCGATTCGGCCGCGTTCTTTATCGATACTGACCACTTTGACCTCGATGATATCGCCGACCGAGATGATGTCGAGAGGATTTTTGACGTATCTTTTGGACATGCGGCTGAGATGCACCAACCCATCCTGCTTGACACCGATATCGACAAAAGCGCCGAAATCGACTACATTGCGCACCGTACCTTTGAGAACCATGCCCTCAGCCAGATCCTCGATGCTGAGGACATCGCTGCGCAAAATTGCTTTGGGCATTTCGTCGCGTGGGTCACGATTGGGTTTTTCCAGGCTGGCGATGATATCTATCAGCGTTTCTTTACCGCAACCACAGTATTCCGCCAACACCTCCATAGATTGCCGCGATTCCTTGATTTTTCGGCCGACCAGGGCGCCGTTTTTTCGCACATCTTCAATATCGAGGTGGAGGTGTTGAAGAAGTTTGGACGCCGCTGCGTAGGACTCGGGATGCACAGCGGTGCTATCGAAAAAGACCGTGCTTTCCGGGATCCGCAAAAACCCCGCTGATTGGACAAAGGCATTTTCGCCCAATCCCTTGACCGACATCAGTTGTTCGCGAGAGGAAAATTTGCCGTTTTCTTCTCGGAACTTGACCAGATTTTCGGCGACGCGGGAATTGATACCAGCAACGTATTTGAGCAGGGATGTCGATGCGGTGTTGAGGTCGACGCCGACCTGGTTGACAGAGGATTCGACCACATCATCCAAGGCCCCGGCCAATTTCATCTGATCCACATCATGTTGATAGAGCCCCACCCCGATGGATTTGGGATCGATTTTGACCAATTCAGATAGAGGATCGAGCAGCCGGCGGGCGATGGAAATGTTGCCGCGCTGGGATGCGTCGAGATCCGGGAATTCTTTTTTCGCCACCGGCGAAGCGGAATAGACCGACGCCCCGGCTTCATTGACGATGACATAGTGCAGGGGGCGCCCTTGCCAGTCGCCGATGATTTCCGCCGCCATTTTTTCTGTCTCTCGACTGGCGGTGCCGTTGCCGATAGCAATGATATCGATCTGATGGCGCTCGATAAGTTCGCGTACGGTTTCTTTAGCTTCCTCCCACCGTTTTTGCGGCGGGTGAGGATAGATGGTATCGCCATCGAGGTGTTTACCTGTCGCATCGATGGCCGCCACTTTACAGCCGGTGCGGTATCCCGGGTCAATGCCGAGGATACTTTTTCCTTTCATTGGCGCCGACATTAACAGCGCACGCAAATTTCTTGCAAAAACAGCGATCGCGTGATTATCCGCTTTTTCGGTCAGAAGATTTCGAATTTCTCGCTCGATTGCTGGTGCAATCAGTCGATGGTACGAATCGGCAATGGCTTTGAGCAGTTCGTCGTGAAAAATCGACTGATTGTTTTTCACAATAGAATTCTGGATTTCGCGATTTCTTTCCTCCGGAGAAACTTCGATGTTGACGCGCAGAATCGATTCCCGCTCGCCGCGGTTAATGGCTAGAATCCGATGGGGAGGGATCGACTTGACGGGTTCACTGAATTCTTTATAAATTTCATAATCGCTGCAGTTTTCGGGATCTCGAGCTTCAGAAGCGAGCATACCTTTTTCGAGGGTGGCAGCCCGAATGATTTGCCGAATGTCCGCGTCTTCGGCGACGATTTCAGCGACAATGTCCCGCGCCCCGTCCAGAGCCTGTTCCGCCCGGATCACCCCCTTTTCCTCGTCGATGAAGGATGCGGCGATCTCGAGTGGGTCGCCAGAAATGGTTTCCTGCTCCAAGATGAGTTGGGCCAGAGGTTCGAGGCCCTTTTCACGCGCAATCGTCGCACGGGTGCGTTTTTTGGGCCGGTAGGGAAGATAGAGATCCTCGACCTCCTGGAGTTTGGTCGCGGCAAAAATCCGTTCCTGCAACTCGGGTGTGAGTTTTCCCTGTTCTTCAATGCTTTTAAGCACAGTTTCCTTGCGTTGCTGCAGATTGCGCAGGTAGGTGATCCGGTCGTCTATCGTTCGAATCTGTTCTTCGTCCAGGCTGCCCGTTACTTCTTTGCGATAGCGGGCGATAAATGGAACGGTGTTGTCGCTGTCGAGCAATTCGATGGTGTTTTTGACCTGGTTCCAGCGCAGGTTCAACTCTTCCGCGATCAGGGTGTACATTCGAAACTCTTCCAATGCAGTGTCCTCTTGGCTAGCGTTTATCGGTGTATCGGGTCAGTCCCGATTGGAATGCAAATGGTCGGCAATCGCTTGTGAGCAAAGGCGTTTTTCCGAAAGAAATTCGGAACGAAAAAAAGGCTCAAAACAAGTTAAAATAAATAATTAGAGGCGCCTAATGATTTGTCGGGCTAAAATATAATTCCTTGTCGACACAAAATCAAGAGGTTTTGCGTTCGAGAACAGCCACGGCTTCGATGTGAGCGGTATGGGGGAACATGTCGACCGGCGTTACTTTGAGTAGCTGATAATCGGTGCGGCAGAGGATTTGTAAATCTCGCGCCAGAGTCGTTGGGTTGCAGGAGACATGCACGATTCGTTGGGGAGCGAGTTGCAGAATCGCTTCTACTGTTTTGGAGTGCATACCGCTTCGCGGTGGGTCGATGATCATAACGTCCGGTTTTCCGTGTTGGTGCAAGCGGAAGTCGGTGTCCGCAAGCAAGTCTTTTAGATCGCCAGCCACGAATTCGCAATTGTCGACTCGGTTGCGAACACAATTGCGTTGAGCGTCATTGACGGCAGATGGAATCGCCTCAAATCCGGTGACACGAGCGGCATCGCGGCTCATAAAAATCGAAATGGTGCCGGCCCCGCAATAGAGGTCGTAGACATTTTCGCCACCAGTCAAGCGGGCATCCCGTCGAACCTGTTCGTAAAGAACAGCAGCCTGCATGCTATTGGTTTGAAAAAAAGAGTTGCTGGAAATCTCAAATACCCAGTCACCGATTTTCTCGTCGATCGTGCTTTTGCCGGCGAGGACGGTTTCCTGTTCGGAAAACGCAACTGCCGCTTTGCTTGCCGTTGTGCTCATCAGCAGGCTTGTTATCTGGGGAAAGCGCTGTGTCATTTGGCGCGTAAACTCGGCGACGATCAAATCGTTATAGTCCCGGGTGATGAGATTAACCATCCACTCGTCCACTCGTTTGCTGCGTCGGAGAACGAGAAAGCGGTAAAAACCGTTGTGATCGCGGGTGGAATAGGCGGGCAGGCCGCTTTGGCGTGCGAATTCTCGAACGGCATCCACGATTTCGTTGGCCAGTGGATCAATTAGCCGGCAATCGACGATGTCGATGATTTTATCATAAAATCCTTTGGCATGCAAACCGAGAAAGAGCCCTTCCTGGGTTAGATCTGCACCGCTGGCAATTTCACAGGGAGTTAGCCAGCGCGAGCGTGAAAAACTGAATTCCATTTTATTGCGATAAAAATAGAGTTCCCGGGACGGTATGATCGGATCCACGGTCACGTCACGGAATCCGCCAAGACGTTGGAGGGCATCCACCACCTGATCCGTTTTTGCCGCAAGTTGTTGTGAATAATCCAGGTTTTGCAGAAGGCAGCCACCGCAATCGCCGAAATGAGCGCATTCCGGAGCGATTTGGTGCGGTGAGGGTGAGAGAAGTGCCGTTACATGTGCTTGCAGATAATTTTTGCGTTTTTTTACAATCCGAGCTCGAATTTTTTGTCCCGGCAGGGTGCGTTCGACAAACACAACCCACTTGTCAACCCGGGCAACCCCTTGACCGCCGAAGGCGAGATCCTCGATGGTCAATTCGAGTTCGTCTCCTTTTTGTATTGTCTTTTCGTTTTCCATCGATTATTCCAAAATGCGTTTACTGCCGACATATTTCGAGACGTAGGGTGCCTTGGTCAGGCGCGAAAGAACGACGCCCTGACTCACCGATGCATGCAAGAAAAATTCATTGTCGATATAGACCCCCACATGATCAGGGCTTGATGTGCTTTTGAAGCGAAAAAAGACCAGATCGCCGAAGCGCAGATCTCGAGCGCGGACAGGAGAACCGGTTTGAAAGAGGCGGCTGGTGCTGTGGGGCAAATTGATATCGGCGGCCCGGCGATATATCGTTCGTATCATGCCCGAACAATCTGTTCCGGCCGGAGAAGCGCCGCCCCAAGCATAGGGCGCTCGATAAAAGCGCTGAATTTCTCGGCGAAAGCGGTCAAATTGTTCCGGCTTTAGATGCGACGGCTGTTCGATGACTGGAGACTCTGCCGGTTGGCGCTCCGATTCAGTTGATCCGATCGAATTTTGGATATTTTGTTTGCGCGAGCCGCTGACCGGTGTGTTACGCGGGGCGGGATGAAGGCCGCAAGCAGATTGCAAGGCAAAGAGACTGCTCACAATGAGCGGCGGCAAAATGCGATGACGAAATCTCACCCGGTCTCCTCTCCGTTATTCCGAAATACCTCCTGCCGGTCAATCGCTGCCGAAGCCTCTGGTTGTCTCGCAACCTATACTTGAACGGTTTATATCCGAATCTCGATTTTGCTGATAACACAATTGTGCGGGTTACACTGTTTTTCGAATTCAAAATAACGAGATACCAATAAAGATTCAAGGGATAAATACAAGTCTTTTGTTCCTAATGGCGAGTTTCGTTTGCTTTTTGCCCCAGCAAGAAATACCTTGTGATAGCATCAAGGCTGGTTGCAGCTGGGTTTTGGTAGGAAATTTGCAGGAACCTTTTGTTCTACAGGGAATTAGAAAAGATGAGCCGATCTTTGCAGATTTTCTTTCATAAGATGTGGTAATTCAATAAGATATGTTTTTTTGTCGTTTAGAGGCAGATCCAGCTGGCGAGGCAAGGCACCCCGGGGTGCCCCGTAAAAGCCGCAAATAGCGGAGGAACAAATGCGAAAACTCGTATGGGTTTTCTGGGTAGGAACAGTCGGTTGCATCATTTCGGGGGTTTCGGTGCCGCTCAGGGCCGAAGGTGCTGCAATTCGGACTCGATTTCTTTTTTCTTTCGGCGCATCGGGTGATGCTCAGGCAAATCTGAGCCAGCCAGCCGGGATTTCGGTCGATCCCCTCGGCTTTGTCTATGTCGTCGACAGCGGCAATCATCGCCTGTTAAAGTACGACAAAAACGGAAAGTGGCTGGCATCGGCCGGGGGATTCGGTTGGGGGGCGGAGCAATTCCACCGGCCGATGGATGTTTTTAGCGCAAACGGACTGGATGTTTTTGTGGCTGATTATGAAAACGACCGTGTCGAGCGATACGACAGAAACTTGAACTGGATCCTGACCATTCGTTCGGATCAGACTCTGGATGAGAAACTCCGATTCGTCTTTCCTCGCTCACTGGCCGTCAGCTTGCAGGGCGAGATTTTTGTGGTTGACAACGAACATCGCCGAGTATTGAAACTCGACAGTCGTTATGCTCCCACCACGAGTTTTGCCGATTACGATTGGGGTGAGGGTGAACTCTTGCAACCGGGACAATGCGCTCTCGACCGGGAAGGACGCCTGTATGTCTGTGATATAGGAAACCGCGCGATACTGGTCTACGACTATTTTGGTAACTATCTTAATCGCATCGTTCATCCCGAGCTCCAATCACCTTCAGGAATTGCCTTGTGGCAAAACCGCGTGATCGCAGTGGGCGATCGTGCGTCCGATCGAATCTATTTTTTTTCTTCACAAGGCTCCTTTCTCAGCTGGTTCGGCGGTTCCGGTGACAAATATGGTGCATTCCGGAATATCAGCGATTTAGCTGTTTGGCGGGATCGACTCTATATAAGCGACACGGACAATCACCGCATTCAGGTCATGCAAATCGGCTATGAAGAAGAATAGGCGAAAAAACGTCTTCCGGCTGATTTCGCTGGTTTTTGGGATTCTACCGGCGGCTCTGCAAGGGCAGACGGTGGGAAAAATCGAGGGTATCAGCCTTTACGAGAAGGATCTGGTCATCCGCGGAGAAAATCGACGAGGGCCTTATTTTTTGCCCGATACGTTGATCATCGCGGGCTCGGAAAAAGTTTATATAGACGGCGTTCGGTTGCCGGAAAGCGGTTACCAATTAAACGCTATGGACGGCGAATTGCGTTTCCAGCAAATTATTTCCGATCGTTCCGAAATCCGAATCATTTATAGCCGTTCGCCCGTCGAATTGAAAAAGAGCTATTTTCGCAATCCGCTTGTACAAAGAGTCGTCGGGGCTCCGACGCAGGCACCTCTCTATCGCGGAAATAGGCCGGTAACGGCCGAAACCGATTACGCTTCCCAGTTGAATAAAAGCGGGAGTATCACCCGTGGTGTGACGGTGGGGAACAACCGCGGGCTAAAGCTCAATTCAAGCTTGAATTTGAATCTCAGCGGCAAGATCGCCGATCAGGTCCAAGTGACCGCGGCTCTGACCGACCAGAGCACACCGATTCAGCCGGAAGGGACGACACAAAATTTACAGGAAATCGACAAGGTTTTTGTGCGTGTACAAGCGCCACATTTCAAAGCCACGCTTGGAGATTATATACTGGATCTGCAGGAAAGCGAATTTGCCCGATACAATCGCAAATTGCAGGGGGCGATGGGCGAAGTGGAGAACGAAAGATTTTCTCTTTTGGTTTCCGGGGCGGTTTCCAAAGGAAAATTCATTTCCAAGCGTTTGACCGGTCGGGAGGGTTTTCAGGGTCCCTATCAGCTGACCGGTGATCAGGGACAACTCGATATAATAGTTCTTGCCGGTACTGAACGCGTCTATATTGACGGCGAAAGTCTGGTTCGCGGAGAGACGAACGATTATATCATCGACTATGCAGCCGCTCAAATCACCTTTACCCGGAAGCGGTTAATCACCAGCGACTCGCGCATCGTGGTCGATTATCAGTATTCCGATGAACGGTTTCGGCGCAATCTTTACAGCGCACAATTGCAGTCCGATCTTTGGCGGGATCGACTGCAGTTTAGCGCCACTTTTTTGCACGAGGCCGATGACCGGGACAACCCCCTTGATTTCGCTCTATCGGAAGAACGGTTGGGTATTCTTGAGCAAGCCGGTGACGATCCGGATCGGGCCATCGTCGATGGCGCTGTTTTTGTTGGTTTCGGGGTTGGCCGCTACACAAGGAGCGAGGAAGGGTTTTATGTATTCGTCGGTCCTGATTCCGGCGACTATCAGGTGACCTTTTCCGATCTGGGCACCGGCAAAGGATCCTACCGCTATAAAGGCGATGGGGCTTACGAGTATGTCGGCGAACAACAGGGTCGCTATGCGCCTGTGCTACTGCTGTCCACCGCCAAGAGTCAGGATGTGTTGGATTTCACCGCCACTTTGCAGCCGATGCGCGCTGTTCGTCTCAGCAGTGAGACGGCCGTCAGCCGCTTCGACCGGAACACCTATTCGGCTTTGGATGACGACGACAACCAAGGAGTCGCGCAAACCTGGACGATCCGCATCGAGCCGGATTCGATGCGCCTTGGCGGTATCGCGCTGGGTGCCTTGCGCCTGACCGGCCGGTTGCGCAATGTGGACAATCGTTTTCAGGATATTGATCGAACCACATCGATCGAATACAATCGGCAGTGGGATTTGCCGGATGAAAGCGGGCGAGGCGAGTCAGTGCGCGAGCTGCAAATAGATTATCAAGCACGGCCGGGCTGGCAAGTAGGGGGAGATTATGGGAAAATCGAAAAGAACGATGGCTTTTTTTCCAAGAGATGGCAGGTCGATGGCAAAATTTCATCTCAAGGCCTGCCGCAAAGCCATTACCGGGTGGAGCAAATCCGCAGCACCACCGGGGCTCAAAATCGGCAGGGTAACTGGTCGCGCCAGAAAGGCGGAATACGCTATCGCATGTGGAAGGTGACGCCGTTTTTTGAATACGAAAAAGAGATCAAAAAGGAAAATTGGAGTGATTCGCTTTATACCGGTTTTCGGTTCGACGAAACGACAGGCGGTCTCGATTTTTCGAGCGGATCGCGTCTGTCAGCCACCGCTCAGGTGCGATGGCGTCAGGATGATGATTACCGCGGTCCGGAAATCTTTGACAAACGATCCGATGCAGTGACGCAGAGTTTGCAGGTCCGTTTGCAGCAAAGTGCTTCATTGTCGGCTAGCGCGGCTTTCACCCATCGCGAGCGGCGTTATGCCGACGCCAATCTTGCCGACACGCGCAGTGATCTGGCCGAGTTGCAGGTGGTTTTTTCTCCCTGGCGCCGTGCACTTTCGGGGGATATCAATTATCAGATCTCAAACACGGCCACTGCCCGCAAGGAGAAAATCTATATTCGTGTGAGCCAGGGCGACGGCAATTATCGTTTCGATGCCGATTTGAATGAGTATGTGATCGATCCTCTGGGCGATTATATCCTGCGCATTTTAACGACTGATGAATTTATTCCCGTTGTCAAATTGAAGGCGAGTTCGAGATTACGTCTCGATCCCGGACAGTTGTACAAGGAGCGCATAAGAAAGAATACAGCAACTCGATGGCAGCGCGCCCTTGCAGCGGTTGTGAGTGAATCCTATGCAGCGGTGGAAGAAAACAGCCAGGAACCGGACGTCTGGGCTATTTATTTGTTCGATTTTTCCAAATATCGGCAGTCTCAGAGCACGGTTTACGGTACTCTTAATATTCGGCAAGATGTTCATCTCTTTGAAACGAATCGGGACTTTACGGTGCGACTGCGCCATCAGCGCAGTGATGAATTGAGCAATCAGTACCTGGAAGGGGGGCAATCTCGCCTGGAACGGGAAAATTCCCTACAACTCGTTTCGCGGCTTTCGAATCGCACGAGTTTGAAATCGAATCTGGCCTTCGGGCGCATCAGACGCGCCTTTCAATTTGCCGGCCAACAGGACCGGGATATTCATGCCACGGAATGGGAAAATGCCCTCTCTTTTCGGCCAACCCCCCCACTCGAGCTGGCGCTGGAAGCGCGGGTTTCCCTGGAAGAGGATCGCGCCTATGCCGAACCCACTCGGATTCGGGCCTTTGCATTGGGGCCACGTCTGACCTATTCTTTGCAGGGAAAAGGCCGATTCCGCAGCGAGCTGGAATGGAGTCAGGTGAATGCACAGCCACAGCAGCGCAACATTCCCTTTGAAATGGCAAAAGGCCGCAGTCTGGGCACTTCGATGCGCTGGGATTTTCGTTTTGATTATCGAATTTCCCAGACCATCAACGCGACCGTTTCCTATACAGGTCGTTATGAACCCCAGCGGGAACGCACGATCCATACCGGTCAAGCACAAGTGACCGCAGCTTTTCGCTGATTCTGAAATACTGGATAAATTGTTATCGCAGGAAGCGAAATGAGCGAGCGTTTTATAAAAATCTGTTTTTTCTGTATTCAGACGCTGTTTTTTGTGGCCGGAGCGAGTGCCGCCGAGCCTGTGGCAGCTAAAATGCGCTTGAAAGAGATCCACTTTTACGGTCTCGATGCGATCCGCGACCGGGAGGCGCAAACTTTGATGGAGCTGTCCATCGACCGTCCGGTGCGAATCGAAACCTTGCCACAAAAAGTCGAGAAATTACTGGGCGCCCTGGCCCGCGAAGGATACAACTATAGCCGTCTCGATTCGTTGGTCTATACGATATCTCTTGACAGCAGTGAGGTCGTTTTGCGGCTTTATGTCGACCAGGCTCCCCAACTTTATTTGCACGACTTGTTGGTAACCGGAGTGGACAGCTCTCGGATTGAAACATTTAAAAGCCGTTTTGATTCGCGCCCGGGAAGAGAGGTGAATGCGAATGTCATCGAATCGGATTTGTCGGATGCGATCGATCGTTTGGGCGATGAGGGGTTTGCTTTCAGCCGCTTCGATCTCCGCGGCATATCCCTGAAACCTCAAGATGCTGGTCGTCAGGGAGTCGATTTACATTTCAATCTGGTTTTGGGCCCTGAGCTGATTCTCGAGGATATTCAAATCGTCGGCAACACACTCACCAAAAAGCATGTCATCCTTCGAGAAGCCAGAATTCACCCCGGAGAATATTTTCGCCGAACGACAGTCGACCAAATTCCACTGCGACTGATGCGGACCGGTTATTTTTCGAATGTGGAACCAGCAGTCGTTTTTCTGTCCGACGACGACCGAGGCGGCTTGGTCGTCGTCGTTGAGGAAGGTCCGACCAGTCGATTTGACGGTATTCTTGGCTACAATCCGGCCACGGAAACCGCGGATGGCTATTTTACCGGATTGCTGGACATATCGCTGGGGAATCTGTTTGGCACTGGTCGTTCTCTGGCTGCACATTGGCAAAAGCGCGATCGCAAGACACAGGAACTGGAATTCAGCTATCGGGAACCATGGGTTGCAGGTTTTCCTCTTTCCATTGGTTTCGGTTTTCAACAATTGATTCAAGACACAACCTATGTTGACCGTTCCATAGGATTCGATTTCGATCTGCCGATACTCGAGAATTTGATCGGTTTCGCACGTTTAAGCCGACGCGAAATCGCCCCCGATTCGATCGGCAGTTTTATTTTGGGAATTCCTTCGAGCCGGACCTGGAACGCCAAGGTTGGTTTCGCTTTCGATACCCGCGAGGATCGCATCAACCCTCGCTATGGTTTTTATTATCGCTCTTCCGTTGAAGCGGGCCAAAAGAAAAATCTCGGCCCGGAAAGTCTTGTTCGCTTGTTCGAGCTCGATCGGGATATCGATGTCAAACGGTTTGAATTGGATGTAGAGTGGTATGTGCCATTGTTCAAACGACAAATCGCGGCAATCAGCCTGCATGGCAGACAGCTCAAAAGCAATGAAAATCCAATCCCGGTTCCGGACCTCTATCGACTGGGTGGCAGTAAAAGTTTGCGAGGCTACCGCGAGGATCAATTTCTCGGCACCAATGTGCTGTGGAGCGCCGTCGAGTACCGCTATTGGCTGGGTAAACGCTCAAGAGTCTTTGTTTTTCTGGATGGCGGCTATTATAGCCGCACCACTGCAATGGGCAAAGGTCAGGCTTTTAAGACCGGATATGGGATAGGATTTCGTCTGCAGACCGGTTTGGGCGTGATGGGCGTCGACTATGGGTTGGGCAAAGGCGATGATGTGATGAACGGCAAGCTGCACATCAGCTTGATCAACGAGTTTTAATCTGTGTATGGACGCCTTGGCAACTTTTCCCAATCGGGTAACGCCGCTAGCACCCAAGGGGGGATCGACACCCCGGTCCCGATCTGGCGACCGGAACCGGGGTTTATCTTTAGCTTTGCTCTTCGGCGGGAATATAGAGATAGCGTTTGACCTTGTTGGTCGGTGTTTTTTCAAAGGGTTCCGGGAATTCGATCCATTTGTTGATCGCCGAAAAATTAGGTAATTGGTTGTTAACGGCCTGGCGTTCCTGTTCAAGAAGAGATTGCAGCAGGTTTGTCGCTTCCTCTTCTGCTAGGGCGTTATAGTTGTGCTGCTGATCGATCGTGTCATAGTCGAGATAGACTTTGGCGATCAGTTTGCCGTGACTTTTGTAGACCACGACTTCCTGGACATAGGGCGATTTTAGAATTTCTTGTTCAATGATCTCGGGATAGATGTTTTCGCCGGAAGGACCGACAATGACATTTTTGGAACGACCTTTGATGAACAGATAACCCTCTGCATCAAAGTACCCGAGATCGCCAGTCAACAACCAGCCTTCGGGCAGAAAAACGGATTGGCTGGCCTGCGGATTTTTGTAATAGCCTTTCATGGTGATGGAACCGCGGACAATGATTTCTCCAATTCCGGTTTCCGGGTCGGGCTGGTGGATTTTCATTTCAATGCCGGGGATCGGTTGGCCACAGGAGCCGATACGAACCTTGCCGAAGGGATTGATGGTCATAATTGGCGAGGTTTCGGTCATTCCATAGCCGGTCGAATAGGAAATCCCGGCTTCTCGTAAAAAGTTTTCGACGTCCATATTGAGCGCAGCGCCACCGAACATAAAGAACCGCAACTCGCCGCCAAAAGACTTGACCAATTTTTTGCCGGCGGCGCGATTCAAAACTTTTCGCAACGGAGAAATACCATACGCCCGCCACAACAGGGCTTTGCTCTGTAACTGGGGTAAAACTTTTTTGCGATAGATTTTATCGATGACCAGCGGTACCGACAAAACAGCGGTTGGCTTGACCTCAGTCATGGCCGACATGAGTTTTTGCGGCGTCGGCAATCCTTTGAGATAATAGATAGAACTCCCGGCTGTCAGCGGGCAGAGCATGCCGCCGGTTGCTTCAAAAGTATGGGAAAGCGGCAGAATGGAGAGAAATCGATCGCGATGATCGATTGGAAATTTTTCAATGCTGTGAACCACATCGGTTACAATGTTGTTGTGGGTCAACATCACGCCCTTTGAATGGCCGGTAGTTCCCGAAGTATAGATGATTACCGCCAGGTCTTCCGGTGCCGGCTGCGGCAGCGGTTGATCCATCTGTTCCGATGCCTGGGGCAGGCGTTGTCGGGAATTGAGGTATTCGTTTTCGAGTTTTGTGTTGCTGAAATCGTCCAGATCTAAAATGGCTTTTAACGGCGATTGTTCCAGTCCTTCGAATTTGGACGCGTATTTTGGCGCCACGAAAGCAGCCACGCACTCGGCATTACGAATGATATGCCGGGTATCCATGTCCGGAAAACCGGTGAGAATGGGTACCGCCACGATGCCCGCAGTGGTCAAACTCAGATAGGCGATAATCCAATTGGGACAATTGTCGCCCAAAATCGCTACCCGATCTCCAGGCTGAATACCGCGGGAAAGCAAAAGCGCAGAGAGATCCCGTATTTTCTGTTCTACCTGCGCATAGGTCAGGCTTTCTTCGCCGACCAATCCAACGGCAGTTTGGTGGTGGTGCTTGCTGAACGCACGGTTCAAGAGAGCGGTGATCGTGTTGGTTTCCAATTCAATCAACATATTCAATCCTTGATTTTTATTGAGTTGATCCGGATTCGTCGCGAGACACCCAATCATGAATAAAAACAATCGACTAGGATTATTCCCCTTGGGGCAAAGGGTCTATCCCCGGGGTGGAAGAGATCAATCCCTTGTTTTTGCCGGGATTCTGTTGACAGAGAATCCGTGTTTGCTTATTTTAGGATGTCAATCGCATTATATTGTAACAAGATTAGATCGCAATTGAAAGCAAAATTTCGCGGGATTTACCTTGCAGCTTTTATCTTATCAAAACCCGAGCTGTTTCGTCTGTTTAACTCTTTTGTTTTAGGGGGCTATTTTCAAAGCCCTGTTGCCCGAAGGATACGGCCTATGCATCTTTATAGTGAGTTTGAGAGCATCTTTTCGGTTGCCGCTGTTTCGCGCCGAATCGAAGGAGAAGAGATCGGCCATACTCGGTCAGGTTTGCCGATATCAGCATTTCGTTTCGGTAGCGGTTCCTTTCGTATCAGTCTCGTGGCTGGCTGCCACGCCGATGAACCGGTAGGGCCGATGTTTCTGGAAAAACTCGTTGTGTTTTTGAGTGCTCTCCCGGAAGATCACCCGTTTTTATGCGATTTTGATTGGTCGATTGTACCGCACATCAATTTGGATGGACGGCTGGAAAATGCGGCCTGGACGCGCGATGCGGATAAAACTTTTGATCCAATCAAATATCTGCGTTTTCGTAAGCGCGAAGAGCCGGGCGACGATGTGGAATTTGGTTTTCCCGCTTTGGATGACGATCCGGTGCGGCCGGAAAATTTGGCACTATACCGGTGGTGGCGCAAACAGCGCACACCTTTTGATCTGCATGTTTCTCTTCATGGCATGGGATTCGGCGCAGGTCCGTGGTTTTTGCTCAGTCCGCAGTGGTCGCAAAAATGTCCGCTGCTGATTCGGCTTTGCCTGAAGGCAGTCTTTGATTTGCATTACGAGTTGCATGATGTGGAACGCCTGGGAGAAAAGGGTTTTTTTCGCATAGGCCGAGGATTCTGCACCCACCCGGTTTCGGAGGCGATGAAGCGCCACTTTATTCGGCAGAATCGGTTTGAAATCGCTGAGAAGTTTTATCCCAGTTCAATGGAGTGTATCCGATCCTTTGGTGGCGATCCGCTGACTCTGGTGAGTGAGATTCCGTTGTTTATTACGCCCGGTGTGGGGGTCGTTTTGGGACCTCCGGATCCCAAAGCGGAGATGTGGCTGCAAAAAATCGACGCATGGGGCAAAAAAGTCAGGGAATCGGATCATCGGGAGATTTATCGAGAGATGAAAGCGCTGCGCCTGCAACCCATGCCAATTCGACATCAGATGCAGTTGCAATGGCGGCTGATCACAGCCGGCATCGAGCAGCTTTTGGACCAGAGGTAACTTTGCTGTTTCAGGAGAAGTTGTGGTGAAGAAAAAAACTCTGAAAATCCGCGTCCGTGAAGCCGTCCAAGCAATCGAATCGCGAGGCGTGCATCGTCCTTCCGTGGCCATTATTTTGGGTTCGGGGTTAGGCGGATTTGTGGACGCGCTTCAAGAGGCGCAGACGCTATCCGTCGGCGATATACCCCATTACCCTCTTCCGAGTGTACCCGGGCATGCCGGTTTCTGGGTCTTTGGCCGAATCGATACGACGCCGATCCTGGCGATTCAAGGTCGAGTCCATATGTATGAAGGCTATTCCCTGGAGGAGGTCGCCTTTCCGGTGCATGTTGCGGCTGGTCTCGGTGTTAAAACATTGATTGTCACCACTTCTTGTGGCGGATTGAATCCGACTTTTCAAGCAGGCGACTTGATGTTGATTCGCGATCATATCAATTTTATCGGCAAGAGTCCGTTGCGCGGTGCAATCGATCGAATTCTGGGATCGCGATTCGTCGATTTGAGTGGGGCCTATGATCCGGAATGGTTGCAACTGGCTCGCGAGTCGGCAAATAAAAACAAGATTCTGCTTCGCGAAGGGACCTTTATCTGGATGAGCGGGCCGAATTACGAAACAGCCGCAGAAGTCCGGATGCTCCACGCGCTGGGAGGGGATGCTGTATCCATGTCGACAGTGCCGGAAGTCATTGCCGCACGGCAGCGCCGATTGCGAGTTCTGGGTATTGCCTTGATCACCAACCCGGGAACCGGATTGAGTGTTGATAAGCTGAGCCATGTCGACGTGACCGCCTGTGCCCAAAGCGCAGGTGAACATTTTTCGCGGCTGTTGCGCACGGTTCTTCCGCGGATCGGCGAACGCATTCAAAACCCCTAAAGTCAGAGGCCAACTGGAGGAGTTATGCTGGAAAAATGGATACAGGCTGCTCGAGGCCAAATTCCCTGTGATCGAGTGTTAAAAAACGCTCGGGTTGTCGATGTCTTTTCATCTTCGATTGTCGAAACCGATGTGGCGATTTTGCAGGATACCATTGTTGGGTTGGGCGGGGGTTATCAAAGTCAGGATCAAATCGATCTCAAAGGGCTCTATCTGGCGCCCGGGTTGATGGATGCCCATGTGCACATCGAAAGCTCGATGGTCGAGGTGCCTCAATTTGCACGTGCTGTGGTTCCCCTGGGGACGACATCGGTGATCACCGACCCGCACGAGATAGCCAATGTTCTCGGTTATGAAGGTATTCGTTACATGATGGAATCCAGCAAATACAACCCTTTGAATGTGTTTTTCATGCTTTCCTCCTGCGTACCCTCCAGCCCGCTTGAAACTGCTGGTTCCGAATTGCGCGCTTTTGATCTCTTTCCATTTTTTCGGGAAAAATGGGTGGTGGGATTGGCGGAAATGATGAATTATCCGGGCTTGCTCGCCGGCGATGCTGCGGTTTTGGACAAAATAAAAATCGTCAGCGGCAAGCGCATCGACGGACATGCGCCTGGGTTGAGGGGAAAGGATCTCAACGCCTACATCGCCGCCGGCATTCAATCCGATCACGAATGCACGACCGTTGATGAAGCGCTGGAAAAATTGCAGCGCGGTCTTTACATTATGATCCGTGAGGGATCGGGTACCAAGAATTTGCTCGATCTGTTGCCGCTGGTCAATGCCCGGAACGAGCGGCGATGTTTATTCTGCACTGATGATCGTCATCCACACGACATCCTGGAAGAGGGGCATATCGATTCCATGATTCGCCGGGCGCTTGCATACGGACTAGACCCATTTATCGCAATACGGATGGCCACTTTAAACACCGCGGATTATTTTGGCCTGCACCACCTGGGTGCTGTGGCGCCTGGCCGGCGCGCAGATTTGATCGTTTTTGATGATTTGAAGACTTTTCGCATACGCGAGGTCTACAAAAACGGCGAAAAAGTCGCAAAAGACGGACAAGCCACCTATCGTACGCCGCTTCGACCGCAAACAGTCGTGCGGGGATCGGTCAATATCCGCTTGTTGGAAGGTCAAGAATTCCAAATACCCGCTGCAGGCAAAAAATGCCGGGTCATCGGAATCGTTCCGGATCAAATTGTTACCGAATTGCTTGTGCTCGATTGTCCCCAGCAGGATGGATGGGTCGTCTCCGACCCGGATCGGGATCTGTTGCGCATTTTTGTAGTCGAACGTCATCGGGCAAGTGGACGTATCGGTCAGGGAGTGATTTCCGGATTCGGACTTTTATCCGGGGCCGTGGCCACAACGATCGCTCATGACAGCCACAATATCATCTGTGTCGGTGTTTCGGATGGCGATATTATCAAGGCGGTAACGCGGATCAATAAAATGGGCGGTGGCATCGCTGTGGTCAATGAAGGCGAGGTCATCGATTGTCTCGAGTTGCCTATTGCCGGGCTTATGTCCGACCAGCCTTTGCAAGTGGTCAGCGATCGCGTCAAGTCACTCAATCGCTCCATTCGCAAATTGGGCGTAGGCCTAAACGATCCGTTGATGACCCTCTCCTTTATGGCGTTACCGGTCATTCCACAGCTCAAACTCACGGATCGGGGATTGGTCGATGTGGGGCAATTCCGCCATGTGGATTTGTTTGTCGATTGAGCTGCAAAGTGGCCTTTTTTTACGGGCCTGAACGTGACGTGGATCATGTTTTAGTTTATCGATGTCAAATTGGCAAAAAAGCGATGCGCAGCTTTCTTCAATTGCCTGTACGGGGAAGGCAATAACCAAACCATCTCAAGCAGGTAAAAGGAAAGCCAGATGAACGCACTATTCTTTTCACGATTGTTGCTCCTATTCGCTCTCTTGTTCTCTCCTTTGTCGCTTTACGCGCAAACACCGCTCTACTCGGATCCCCTTGATGATGCTTCTGCACCAGCTCTCGGAACGCTGGTCAATCGCAACGGTCAATTTATCGCCGGTCAGGGTTGGAAGGCCACATCCACATCCAGCCAGTTGATGATCACCTTGCCGCAAAATCTACCTGGGGAAGGCGTGTTTATCGTCGATGTGACCAATTTCGATCCGGTCAGTCAGAACGCGGATGTAAAACAGCAGATTATCAATCTCTATTCCCAGGCCAACGGCAGCAAGGATGTTTTTTATTCGGGCGGATCATGGTTCAATATTCGCACCGGGACCGGTTATACCACGGGGCCGGGCGTAGCCGGTTTCAAATTTTTAGCTTCACCCAACGGCATTGATGCACGAGGAGAGCAGCGATGTCTTGAAAGCTCGACCTGGAACCTCAATCAGACCTATGAATTTCGCGTGGCCTGGAATAGCCGGGATATTTCGGTGTACGTGGACGGGGAACGCCAGTCGACGCTCGGTTTTGCCGGCCAGAACGAACCCTTTCGCTACATTTTTTTGGGAACGGATAATGTCTATCAGGGTCAGGCTGGACCGATCTATTCCAATCTGCGGATTTACGGCAGTGGGGATACGCCTCCACCACCGCCGACAGGTGACGTGTATTTTACCGACATAAGCGCCGCAGCTGGCGTCAACGGTTACTCCGCTCAGGGTTATGGCCACACGGTTTCTTTTACCGACATCGACGGAGACGGCCGAAGTGAATTGATGATCGGCAATGCCACCGTGGATGCCCTGGTGCCGATGCAGCTCTATTGGAATGAAGGAAATCAGCTTTTTGATGAGCAGGCAGCGCTGCGCGGTGTGGATCAGCCCGGCATGATAACCGCCATGGTCAACGCCGATTTTGATTTGGACGGCGATTTCGATCTTTTCCAGGCCAATATGCTCTATACCGGGTTGGGATTTATGGGTCCCAACCGTCTATTCATCAACAACGGTTCGGGTTACTATCGGGAACACGAGTCTTCCGGATTGACGGCACAGGGAAACAATACTCGAGGGGCTGTTGCTTTTGATGCGGATGGGGATGGTGATCTGGATCTTTATTGCGTTAATTGGGGGCAGGCTAACGAGCTCTACCTCAATGACGGTCAGGGGCGGTTTACGAGAGTGTTCCAGGGTGCCGAAGGTTCTGATCATCCCGAGGATTACGGTCAACTGGGTGTGACAGCAGCCGACATCGATAACGACGGCGACATCGATCTCTATGTCTGTCGTCGTCCAGCTGACAACCAACGAGCAGAAAACTTTTTGTTCATCAATGATGGAACCAGTCGCTTTACTGAAGAAGCGGTCGCGCGCGGCGTAAACTATCCCGGGCGCAGTCATGGTGCAGTATTTGCGGATGTGGACAACGATGGTGATCTGGACCTCTTTGTTATTAACTATGCCGAACCCGACGGCGAGTTGCCGCTTTTGGGCGTTTTTATCAATGATGGTGATGGTTATTTCAGCGATCGCACCAACACGTTCAATATTCGCGTCAGCGGCTATCACCTGCTGTTTGCCGATGTCGACAATGACACGGATCTGGATCTCTATTTGATCCGCAATGCGGACAAAGAACCGGGCGCACGAGCCGAGCTCTATCTCAATGATGGCAGCGGTGGGTTTACAAAACAGAACGATACGGGTTTGGAAGTCGGCAGCCAGGATGCCCGCGGTGCCGCTGCTGCCGATATCGATGGCGACGGCGATGTCGATTTTGTCGTCGCTTTTCGCCAGGGGACACCCGTTCTCCTGCGCAATGACAGCGAAACTGACAATCATTATCTGCAGTTTCTCGCCCGGGGTCCACGCGGCGATTATGGGGGTATCGGATCCAAGGTCACCATTTATAAAGCGGGCCATCTCGGAGACGCCAATAACATCCTCGGCCATCAGCAGGTTGTATCCAATTTTGGCTATCTGAGTCAGAGCGATCCTGTTCTGCATTTCGGTTTGGGTGAACACGGCCGGTGTGACGTGCGGGTTATACGAACGGATGGATCCATCGTCGACTATTCATCGGTGGCAGCAGGTCAGTTGCTGGAAATGCCGGTGGAGCCTACCCTCTCTCTAGAGCGCTATCAAGGCGACAACCAGAGCGCAGCGATCTTTTCAGAGCTTGCTGAGCCTTTGGTTATTCGGCTCCGCGACGCTCAACAGCAGCCTGCAGCGGGCATTGAAGTGACTTTTTCTCTGCTGGAGGGTGAAGGAGAATTTTTTCCATCATCTCGAGTAACCACGAACAACCTGGGATTGGCCGAAGTGCGGTTTCGTTTCGGCCGGCAGATCGGACAACACCGCCTCCAGGCTACCGTCGCCGGTGTCTCGCCCGTCGAGTTTACGGCCACGGCTTTGATGGCACCTCCAACCGCAACTCTGCTTGGAGATGGTCAAAGCGGCAGAGCCGGCCGAGAATTGTCCCAACCGGTGGGTGTTCGTTTGACGGATGTGATGAACAATCCGATTGCCGATTATCCTGTGCGTTTTCTGGCCCTCGGATCATCGGGAGTCGTCGATGGCGCCAACACAGTAGAAAAGGTGACTGATAATGATGGAATCGCCATTGCCCTCTGGACCGTTGGTACCGGTGTGGGAACGGATACGCTGCTTATAATCGGTGACTTTGTCGCGACCGACACGCTGATGGCTACTGCATCGGTCACTGCTGGCCCTGCAGCTCGTCTGCACTCCCTGGTCGCTTCACCCGCCGATCCGATTGCGCCGGGTTATACATTTCGCGATCCGTTTGCGGTCCGGGTAGTGGATGAATTTGGCAACGCAGTCTCTGGGCATTCAGTCCGATTCACCGTCATCGAAGGCGGTGGAAATCTGGAAGGTCGGGAGATGCGTGAGATGTTCAGCGATAACCAGGGCGAGGCCGGTGTGATCTGGACCCTCGGGCCCGTTCGAGGGCCGAAACAAGTGTTGTCGGCTTTTGCAGAGATTAACGGTACACCTCTCGAAGATTCTCCGGTTACCTGGGTAGTTGTGCCGCGTCGTCTTCCGGATCCTCAGCGGTCGACCCTGACGGCGACATCGCCCATACCTGCAGACGGTCTCAGCGCTTCTCGCCTGGAAGTGGTTTTGCTCGATTCCACCGGATTCGACGTCGGTTCGGGTTTTCGCGTTCAGTTTGAAATCAGTGGTACCGACAACCGCGTTGTTTTTGTCGACAGTTTGTCGGATGCCGACGGTCGGATTACCGCGTTTCTCTCCTCGACGGCAAGCGAAGTCAAGCAGGTGCGTGTACGTGTGATGGGATTGAATCTCGTACTCGACACCACAGTTTGGGTCGAATTCCAACCGTCGCAGATTATACCGGCTTCTTTTCAATCGATTTCCGGCAACAACCAGGTTGGTACCGTTGGAAAAGAGTTGGCCGAACCTTTTGTCGTTCAGGTTTTGGGCCGCGGCGGGGATCCGATGGCGGATCATCCGGTTGTTTTTCGCGTCGGGTCGGAGCAGGGACGCATCGGAGGCGAACAAAATGTTTCGCTGATGACAGACGCCGACGGCATGGCACGGGTGCTGTTGACCCTGGGAACTCGTGCAGGTCAACGCAATCATTGGGTTCAGGCGATGGCCGCCAACGCACACGACACGCTGCTTTTTGTCGTCAGCGCATTACCGGATGTGCCAGAACGCTTGTTCGCAGTAAGCGGCGACAGTCAGCAAGTGGCCGTAAACAGCGAATTGCCTCTGCCCCTGATCGTACAGGTTTGGGATCGTTACGAGAATCCGTGCCCGCAAGAGCTGGTCACGTTTACAGCTCTGGACGATGGTCGGATTCTCACTCCTCAACCGGTTTCCAGCGATTCATTGGGAAGAGCTGAGTGCCGCATAGCGGTCGGTGAACAAGACAAGCAATACGTCTATGAAGCGCGATTGGATGGTGGAGCCTGGCACCAATTCTTTGCTTTTGCCCGCAACCAGGCCAATCAACCTCCGATCATTCTGTCTTTTTTGCCGACCGATACTCTGGTGCAGGCGAATGCCGGAGACCGAATCGACTTTTGGCTGCAAATCGTTGATGCCGACGGCGATTCGCTGAGCACGGTCTGGTTGATCAATGATGTGCCATCGGGAGAAGGTTCTGCATTCACACTACTGGCCTATGAAACGCTGCCATCGCCGACCCGCATCGTCGCCTGTGTGAGCGATGGACAGGATAATGTCAGCCGGGAATGGATTGTGCACGTGCAAAGTGTTTCGGTGGAATTGAGCGCTTTTTATGGTCGCCCTAGAGCAGATGGAACAGTTGAATTGCGGTGGCGAGTCGCCTCGGCGTCGCAACTCGTTGGATTTTGGGTGGCTCGAAGCGAAAGCCCTGATGTTGAGTTTCAGCGTCTGCATGAGGGTCCGCTGGTCACCGAAAACGGTCAAAGCGATTATTGCTTTGTCGATCAAACCGGATTTTCCTCAGACGGAACGGTTTATTATCGGCTGGAAGCGCTGGATAGAAACGGTTCGCTCCAGATTTTCGGTCCGATTGCTGCAGCAGGAGCAATGCCATCGGAATTGGTTTTGCATCCCAACTATCCGAATCCGTTCAATCCGACAACAACACTGCGGTTTAGTGTGCCGGAGCGTTCGACGGTGTCTCTGCGCATTTTTAGCGTGCGTGGGGTGCAGGTCCGTACGCTGATCAGCGGTCGTTTAGAGCCGGGCAATCATTCGGTCCTTTGGGACGCTCATGATGATGCCGGAATGCCGGTGCCCTCTGGCCTCTATTGTGCCGTTCTCGACAATGATCGGCACCGGCAGATCATCAAAGTGACATTGCTCAAATAGAAATTTAGAGGTTGACGTCACTCGTACCCAGAACAGTATGGAAAAAGAGAGGGGCGATGTTTTTACTGCAAAGGCGTGGCACAAACGCCATGGCGTTTGTCTGGGACTTTATGGCACGCATCTATCGCCCTTTGCGTCGTGTTTGGCCTTTTTCGGCCATGGCAGCAGCGGAACACGAGCAGTTGACCAAACTGGCGATGCGGGCGGTGCTGAATCGTCTCTGCATCGGGGTGGATCTGGGTTGCGGGGTCGGCCATGCCCGAAAAATCCTGCCGCCCGAGGCGGTCGTTTTCGGTGTCGATAGATCATTTCAGATGGCTCTCCGTGCCGCTGATGCCGGGTATCAAGCTGTGGTGGTGGCGGATATTCGCTGTCTTCCTTTTGCCGCACAATTCGATTTTATTGTCTGTGTG